>NZ_DATIMC010000036.1:0-11057 GCF_035475775.1 Phenylobacterium sp.
TTGAAGAAGTAGCGGTCGTAGAAATTGCGATCCGAGCCCGCATAGGCGATCGGCTCCGGAGTCTGGTGGATCGGATAATCGTCGCCCTTGGTCAGCATGCCGCCAGCCCCTTCGTCTTGACGCCCCGTCACACTTGCGACGCGCCCCCGCCCGGTATCAACTCCGGGCGACGATAAGAAGAAAAGGGAGGCGGCGTCTCCGGTGACCCCACGTCACCGCGTGGCCGCTAATCGCATGAGCGTTGCCGAAGCCATCGACCACCGCATTCCGCAACACCTCGCCGACAAGCTTGCCGAGCCGCACGCCTACGCCACAGACGAGATCCACGAGGCCTATCGCTGGCTGCGCAAGAACGAGCCGCTGGGCGTGGCCAAGATCGACGGCATCGACCCGTTCTGGGTGGTGACCAAACACGCCGACATCCTGGAGATCAGCCGGCAGAACGCGCTGTTCCATAACGGCGACCGCTCGCCGACCCTCACCACCCAGCAGGTGGACCAGCGGGTCCGGGCGATGATGGGCGGCAGCCCGCACCTGCTGCGCACCCTGGTGCAGATGGATGCGCCGGATCATCCGAAGTACCGCCTCCTGACCCAGGCCTGGTTCCTGCCGCAGAACATCCGCAGCCTCGACGAGCGGATCCGGCAGATCGCCCGCACGGCCGTCGACAAGATGGCGGCCACCGGCGGCCGCTGCGACTTCGTCAAGCAGATCGCGCTGCACTACCCGCTGCATGTGATCATGACGATCCTGGGCGTCCCCGAAGAGGACGAGCCGCTGATGCTGAAGCTCACCCAGGAGCTGTTCGGCGCGGCCGACCCCGAGCTCGGCCGCGAGCAGACGCCTCGCCCCGACCCCGAGCCCGGCAAGGAGTTCGACTTCGGCGTGATCAAGGACTTCATGGACTACTTCCAGGCGCTCTCCGAACGGAAGCGGAAGACCCCCACAGACGACCTCGGCAGCCTCATCGCCAACGCCCGGATCGACGGGCAGCCGATCTCCGATTTCGAGGCCATGAGCTACTACATCATCGTCGCGGCGGCGGGCCACGACACCACGTCCTCGTCCACCGGCGGCGCCATGTGGGCGCTGGCGGAGCGGCCCGGCGAGGTCGCGAAGGTGAAGTCGGACCCGTCCCTGATCCCGGGCCTCGTGGAGGAGTCGATCCGCTGGACGACGCCGGTGAAGACCTTCATGCGGACGGCGACGGCGGACACCGAGTTCGCGGGCCGGCAGATCGGGAAGTTCGACTGGCTGATGCTCTGCTACGCCTCGGGCAACCGCGACGAGGACGTCTTCGAGGACCCCTTCGAGTTCCGCGTCGATAGGCAGCCGAACAAGCAGCTTTCCTTTGGGTATGGCGCGCACGTCTGCCTGGGCCAGCATCTCGCGCGGATGGAGATGAGGATACTCTGGGAGGAGATGCTGCCGCGCCTGAAGTCTGTGGCCCTCGACGGCGAGCCGGCGATGAGCGACGCCGTCTTCGTGAACGGCCCCAAGCGCCTGCCGATCAAGTTCGAGATGAGCTGAGGCCCAGTTGCCAACCCTCTTCGTCATCCCGGCCGCAGCGAAGCGGGGAGCCGGGACCCAGCGGATTGCGAGGTGCGCCGGCCCTGGATCCCGGGTCGTCCTGGCGGCCGTCCGGGATGACGGACGGGGGTCGCGATGACGGACCACCCGCTCGCGCCGCGGGTCGCGGCCTACCTCGCGACCAAGATACCCGGCGCCTCGGACCTGACCGTCGAGGCCATGGAGCGCATTTCGGGCGGGGCGAGCCGGGAGACCTACCGCTTCCGCGCGCGCTGGCGAGAGGCGGGCGAGAGCCGCGAGCGGCGGATGATCCTCAGGCGCGATCCGCCGGCCTCGCTGATCGAGACCGAGCGGCGGGTCGAGTTCGCGGCCTACCGCGCCTTCCACGGCTCGGCGGTGCCGGTGCCGGAGATGCTCTGGCTGGAGGAGGACCCCGCCCACCTGGACCATCCGTTCTTCATCGCCGAGGAGCTGGCGGGCTTGCAGGCCTCGCCGCAGATGCTGCTGGCGGGCGGCTACGACGCCGCGCTCCCGAAGGTGGCCGAGCGGAAGTGGACCATCCTGGGCGAGATCGCCAAGGCCGATCCGAAAGCGCTGGGCCTCACCGAGGTGATACCGGCGCCGCCGCTCGACGGCTGCTGGCGGCGCGAGCTCGACTACTGGGAAGCCGTCTTCGACCGCGACCAGGCCGAGCCGCTGCCGATCGCGCGCGCCGCGATCCGGTGGCTGAGGGCCCATCCGCCGCCGCCGGCCCAGAAGCTCTCGGTCGTGCACGGCGACTACCGCACCGGCAACTTCCTCTACGACGAGGCGGGCGAGATCCATGGCGTGCTGGACTGGGAGATGGCCCATCTCGGCGATCCGCTGGAGGACCTGGCCTGGGGCTTCAATCCGATCTGGGAGTTCGGACGCGGCCTGGCCGGCGGCCTGCTGCCGCGCGAACGGGCGATCGCCATCTGGGAGCAGGCCAGCGGCCTGAAGGCCGATCCGCAGGCGCTGCACTGGTGGATCCTGTTCAACTGCGTGAAGGGCCAGGCGATCTGGGTGGGTTCGGCCGGGGCCTTCATCAAGGGCGGCAACAAGGCGCCGATCATGATCTATCCCGCCTGGTGGCTGCTGAACGCCCAGGACCGCGCCATCCTGAAGGTGATGGGGAAGCTATGACGCCCGAGGTGCCCGCCGTCCTCGCCGAGCTCGCGGCCGTGGTCGCCCGCAACGCCGCGCCGGGCGTGCCGGAGCCGGAGCGGGCGAGCGAGCTGGGCCTCACCGCCATGCTGCTGGGCCTCGCCGCGGAGGTGTGGGACGGCGCGGCCGCCAGGCTGGTCGAGGAGAACCGTGCGCTGAGGGCGCTGCTGTCCGACACCGGCGCCGACGAGGACCTGCGCCTCTCGAAGCTCAAGGCCGGGAACGACCGGCTGCGGGGCAAGCTGATCGAAGCCCAGATCGCCGCCGAGCAGGCCGGCGACCAGGCGCGCCAGGAGGCGATCTGGGCCGAGCTGCGGGCCTCCACCGAGCGGCGGAAGATCTCGGTCTCCCTGGTCTAGGTGCGGAGCAGCTCGAGCGTCCTCGCATCCGCCTCACCCGCGAAATACTTGGCGAGCGCCGCCTGGAACACGGGCTCGTCCGGCGCGGCCGCGTGGAACAGCGTGAGCGAGGAGCGAAACTTCAGGTCATCGGGGGAGCCGAAGATCTCGTGCGCGGTGCGGGCCGCCAGCGCATTCACCACCGCCGTGCATTCCATGAGCCTCGGTCCCAGCAGCGGATGGGCGAGGTAGGCCCGGGCCTCGGCGAGCGAGCCCAAGCCGTAGAACTGCGCCGTGGGGCTCGCGCCGAGGCCCTTCAGCTGCGGGAAGACGAACCACATCCAGTGCGTCCGCTTGCGCCCGGCGCGCAGCTCGCCCAGCGCCTGGCCGTAGATGTCCGCCTGGGCGGTCTCGAAGCGCCGAAGGTCGAAGGGGTCGTCCATCGCGATCTTCCGCTCCGGCGGGCGTGACAAGCGCGCCCGGGTCGGCTTTGTTGCGCCGCCGCCGTTCATCGCGGCGCCCACTCTCAGCCATTTCATCAGGACAGCTTTTCAGATGCCACCACGGATGTTGCCCGACCCCACGCCGGAGACCCGGCATTTCTGGGACGGGTGCAGGCAGGGCGAACTGCGCCTTCAGCGCTGCACCGAATGCGACGGCGGAAGCTATTTCCCGCCGAGGCCCTTCTGCCCCAAGTGCGGCAGCCGCAAGGTCGAGACCTTCAAGGCGAGCGGCCAGGGCGTGCTGTGGTCCTACGTGATCAACATGCGCCCCCGCCCCGACATGGGGACCGAGCCCTACGCCATCGCGGTCGTGAGGCTGGCCGAAGGGCCGAAGATGATGACCAACATCACCGGCTGCCCGCAGACGCCCGAGGCGCTGAAGCTCGACATGCCGCTGAAGGTCGCGTTCGCCAAGCAGAACGACGACATCTCCCTGCCCTTCTTCGAACCGGCGGGAGCCTGACGCGCCATGAAACAGAAATCTGTCGCGGTCGTCGGCGCCGCCGAGACCACCAAGATGGGCAAGATCCCCGACCAGTCGGTGATCGGCCTGCACGCCGATGCGGCGCTGAACGCGCTGGCCGACTGCGGGCTGAAGCCCTCGGACATCGACGGCGTGGCCACGGCGGGCCTGAGCCCCGTCGAGCTCGCGCACTACCTGGGGATCACGCCCACCTACGCCGACGGCACGAGCGTCGGCGGCTGCTCCTTCATGCTGCACGTCCGCCACGCGGCGGCGGCGATCAACGAGGGGCTCGCCAACACCATCCTGATCACCCACGGCGAGAGCGGCCGCTCCCGCGTGGGCGCCGGCGGCCGGTTCGGCGGCGGGGCGTCGAGCCTGGCGGGGCAGTTCGAGCAGCCCTACGGGCCGGTCGGGCCGCCGACCATGTTCACCGTGCCGGTGCTCCGCTACCTGAAGTCCTATGGCCTGACGGAGGAGGATCTCGCCTGGGTCTCGGTGATCCAGCGCGAGTGGGCGGCGATGAATCCCCGCGCCAGCTTCAAGGACCCGATCACCGTCGAGGACGTGCTGAACTCGCCGATGATCGCCTGGCCGTTCCGGATGCTGATGTGCTGCCTGGTCACCGACGGCGGTGGGGCGCTGGTGCTCACCTCAGCCGAGCGCGCCAAGGACTTCCCGCGCAAGCCGGTCTACGTGCTCGGCACGGGCGAGAGCGTCGAGACGCCGATGGTCAGCCAGATGGAGGACTTCACCACCTCCAAGGCGTTCCGAGTGTCCGGCAAGAAGGCGTTCGACGAAGCCGGGATCACCCACAAGGACGTCGATCACCTGATGATCTACGACGCCTTCGCCCACCTGCCGCTCTATGGCCTGGAGGACCTCGGCTTCTGCAAACCGGGCGAGGCCGCGGCCTTCATCCGCGAGCGCAACACCGCCCCGGCCAAGGACGACAAGCCGATGGGCAAGCTGCCGCTCAACACCAACGGCGGCGGCCTCTCCTACATGCACTCGGGCATGTACGGCATGTACGCCCTGCAGGAGAGCGTCCGGCAGCTGCGCGGAGTCGCCCCCGCCCAGGTGCCCGACGCGAAGATCAGCATCGCCCACGGGGTCGGCGGCATGTTCGCCGCATCCGGGACCATCGTCTTCTCCAACGAGGCGCCCTGAGAAGGGGCCCGGTCTCCTTCCAGCCCGGTTCGGGAAGGAGACCGGCCGCCGGCGCGGGAACACGGTTCAGCTTTGTGAGTTGCTGTGATCGGGAGGCCCGCGATGGGGATGCTCGCCCGTGCGACCGTGGCTGCGCCGTTGCTCGCGGCCGCACTGAGTCTGGCGGGCTGCAACCGCGAGGCCCGCGACCTGCACCCCGCGCCGGCCGCCGAGACCGGCCCGAAATCGGTGAGCGTCAGCGACCTCTACCCGGGCCCCTATCCCGCGCCGACGCCCAGCGATCCGCGCGCGCAGGTCTATGACGGCAACGCCTTCCACATCGCCAACGGCCAGCGCTACTACGAGTGGTTCAACTGCTCGGGATGCCACTTCCATGGCGGCGGCGGCATCGGCCCGGCGCTGATGGACGAGAAGTGGCGCTACGGCGGCAAGATCGAGCAGATCTACGCCTCCATCGCGCAGGGCCGGCCGAACGGCATGCCCTCGTTCAAGGACCGCATTCCCGAGACACAGATCTGGGAGATCGCAGCCTACGTCCGCTCGCTCTCGGCCAACGCGGACAAGCTCGCCGTGCCGAGCCGCGAGGACACGATGCGCGGGCCGCCGCCGCTCAACAACCTCGACCGGGAGCCGCTGAAGGGCGATCCGGCGGCCGCCAAGGCGGGCGGCGGCTGATGCCGCGGCGGGCGCAGCTTGTCGCGCTGCTGGTGCTCGGCGGCGGCGTCGCCGGCTGCAGCGGCGTGCAGACGGCGCTCGACCCGGCCGCCGACC
Organism: Phenylobacterium sp.; assembly: GCF_035475775.1. Taxonomy (GTDB): domain Bacteria; phylum Pseudomonadota; class Alphaproteobacteria; order Caulobacterales; family Caulobacteraceae; genus Phenylobacterium. The sequence goes on from NZ_DATIMC010000036.1 coordinate 5,961, forward strand.
AGGCAGCCTCGATCGAGGTGATCTGGCGCACCATGCTGGTGGTCTGCGGGGTCATGTACCTGCTGGTGCTGGGGTTCCTGGCCTGGGCGCTGTGGCGCGCGCGCCGCCCGGCCGCGGTCGACGATGCGCCCTTGCCGGCCGAGACCGCGGCGGAGCCGGCGCTGGCCCGCGGGCTCACCGGCTGGGTCGCCCTGATCGTGGCCGGGCTCCTGGTGCTGACCACGGTGAGCTTCCTCGTCGACCGCAGCCTGGCCGAGGTCGGGCCCGATCCTCTGAAGATCAAGGTCACCGCCAATCAGTGGTGGTGGCAGGTGGAGTACGAAGGCGACGCGCCCACCGACCGCTTCACCACCGCCAACGAGCTGCACCTGCCGCTGAACCGCCCGGCGGTGATCGAGCTGCATGCGGCGGACGTGATCCACTCCTTCTGGGTCCCGAACCTCTCCGGCAAGACCGACCTGATCCCCGGCCGCACGAACTACATGGCGGTGACGCCCAGGCGGCTGGGCGCCTTCCGCGGGCAATGCGCCGAGTTCTGCGGTTTCGAGCACGCCAAGATGGCCTTCGACGTCGTGGTCGACCCGCCCAGGACCTTCGAAGCCTGGCGGCGCCATCAGATCCAGTCCGCCTCCGATCCGGTCACGGCCGAGGCCGTCTACGGCAAGCAGGTGTTCACCTCCCAGGCCTGCGTCATGTGCCACCGCATCCAGGGCACGGACGCGGGCGCGACGGTCGGGCCCGATCTGACGCACCTGGCGAGCCGCAGCCACATCGCCGCCGGCGCGCTGCCGAACGACACCGGCGACCTGCAGGCCTGGATCGCCGACCCGCAGGGCGTGAAGCCCGGCACGGCCATGCCGCGGGTGGCGCTGAACTCCGGCCAGCTCAATGCGGTCGTCGACTACCTGGAGACCCTGAAATGAGCGCGGCCGACGCGAGCGCCCTGCCTACCGCGCTGCCGGCCGAGGAGGACGTGCGGCTGACCCGCACCTGGGCGACGCCGCCGGGCTTCTGGGGCTGGCTCACCACCGTCGACCAGAAGCAGATCGCCAGGCGCTACGTCGTCACGGGCCTGGTGTTCTTCGCGCTCGCCGGCCTGCTGGCGGCGGCCATGCGCGCACAGCTGTCGCGGCCCGACAACCACCTGCTCAGCCCCGACCGCTACAACCAGATCTTCACCATGCACGGCTCGACGATGATGTTCCTGTTCGCCGTGCCGATCATGGAGGGCATGGGGCTCTACCTCGTGCCGCTGATGATCGGGGCCAGGACCATGGCCTTTCCGCGGCTGAACGCCATGAGCTACTGGATGTACCTGGCCGGCGGGATCTTCCTGTGGACCGCCTTCATCCTGAACGTGGGCCCGGACATCGGCTGGTTCGGATACGTGCCGCTCTCCGGCCCCGAGTACGGCATCGGCAAGCGGGCCGACGTCTGGGCCCAGATGATCACCTTCACCGAAGTGGCGGCGATGGCGGCGGCCGCCTCGACGGCGACCAGCATCTTCAAGATGCGCGCGCCGGGCATGACGCTGGCGCGGATGCCGATCTTCGTCTGGGCCATGCTGACCACCGCGTTCATGATCATGCTGGCCATGCCGGCGGTGATGCTGGCCTCCAGCTTCCTGATCTCCGACCGGCTGATCGGCACGCACTTCTACAACTACGCCGAGGGCGGCTCGGTCCTGCTGTTCCAGCACCTGTTCTGGTTCTTCGGCCACCCGGAGGTCTACATCATCTTCATCCCCGGCCTGGGGATGGTCTCGGAGATCACCCAGACGTTCTGCCGCCGGCCGGTGTTCGGCTATCCGGCGGTGGTGCTCTCGATGCTGGCGACCGGCTTCCTCGCGTTCGGGCTGTGGGTGCACCACATGTTCGCGACCGGCCTGCCGCACATGGGCGACAGCTTCTATACGGCCGCCTCCATGACCATCGCCATCCCCTCGGGCGTGCAGATCTTCTGCTGGCTGGCCACCATGTGGGACGGCAAGCCCCGGCTCGCGCCGCCGATGCTGTGGGTGATCGGCTTCGTGATCACCTTCGTGCTGGGCGGGCTTTCCGGCGTGATGCTGGCCTCGGTGCCGCTCGACACCCAGGTGCACGACACCTACTTCGTGGTCGCCCACTTCCATTACGTGCTGATCGGCGGGGCGGTGTTCCCGCTCTTGGGCGGCATCTACTACTGGTTCCCGAAGGCGACCGGCCGGATGCTGAACGAGGCGGCCGGCAAGTGGAGCTTCTGGCTCGTCTTCCTGGGCTTCCATACCGCCTTCTTCCCGATGCACATCCTGGGGCTCTGGGGCATGCCCAGGCGGGTCTGGACCTACCCCGCCGACATGGGCTGGGGCGCGCTCAACCTCACCTCGACCATCGGCGCCTACATCCTGGCGGCCGGCGTCCTCGTCTACGTGCTGAACCTCATCGTCAGCTACCGCCGCGGCGCGCCCGCCGGGCCGAACCCGTGGGGCGCGAGCGGGCTGGAGTGGGCCGCGGCCTCGCCGCCGCCGAGCTACAACTTCGGCCTCACCCCGGTCGTCGAGAGCCGGCATCCGCTGTGGACGGGGGGCGGTCGGCTGCCGACGCTCACCGGCCTCAGCCTCGATCACCGCGAGGTGCTGCTGACGACCGTGACCGATGCGCGCCCCGACCTGCGGCACGGATCGCCCTCGCCGAGCATCTGGCCGTTGCTGACCGCGGTCGCGGTGAGCGCCCTGTTCATCGGCTCGATCTTCGACGAGTGGTGGATCGTCTGGCTGTCGATCCCGTTCGCGCTGGCGGTGCTGGGCTGGTTCTGGCCGCGCAAGTCGCACGGCAAGAAGGTGGGCGCGCCGGATGAGACGCCGCCGGGAGCCCTGGCATGAGCCGCCGGCCCGCCGCCGCCGCCGTTCCGGCCGGACAGGACCTCTCGCTCCTGCCCGCCGCCGGCTTCAGCGCCCATGGGCTCTGGTACTGGGCGGGCCTCGCCTTCATGCTGATGGAGGGCTCGGCGTTTGCGCTCGCCTGCGCCGCCTATGTCTACCTGATGAACTCGGCCGACCAGTGGCCGCTCGAAGGCCGCGCCCCGGCGCTCTCCTGGGGCACGGCGCAGACCGTGCTGCTGCTGGGCAGTCTGGTCCCGACCTGGTTCCTGGCCCGCGCGGCGCTGCGCCGCGACCTGAAGGCGACGCAGGGCTGGGGCGTTCTGGTGGCGGCCCTCAACGCCCTGGCGCTGGTGATCCGCGCCGTCGAGTTCCTGCATCTCAACACCCGCTGGGACAGCGACGCCTACGGCTCGATCACCTGGACGCTGATCCTGCTGCACACCGTCCACCTGATCACCGACTTCGTGGACACCTTCTTCCTCACGGTCTTCCTGTTCACCCATCCGGTCCCGACCGAGCGGTTCTCGGACGTGCAGGATGACGCCCTCTACTGGGCCTATGTGGTCTTCACCTGGCTGCCGCTCTACCTCCTGATCTACTGGGCCCCGAGGTGGGCGCCATGACCTCCGCGCTCCGCCGCTCGCCCTGGACGCCATGGGCCGGCCTGTTCGCAGGCGCGGCGGGCTGGTTCCTGCACCAGCAGGGCGGGGCCGGGGCCAACTACTGGGACTGCCGCTTCGGCGGGCCGCTCTGGACCGTAGGCCTGGGCCTGGTGAGCGCGGCGATCATCCTGGCGGGCGGCTGGATCTCCTGGTCGGCCAGGCGGGCGCCCGAAGGCGGCGAGGACCTGCCCGGCGCCCGGCGGTTCGGTGGAACGGTGGGGGCGATCGCGGCGCTGGTGTTCCTGTTCGCGGTCGCGCTGCAGACGCTCGGCGGCCTGATCGTGCCGGCGTGCCCATGAGATGAAGCGGCTCGCGCTCACAACCTTTGCGATCCTCGCCGCCACGCCCGCCTGGGCGCACACGGCGGCGACCGCCGCCCAGCCCGGCTGGCCCGGGCCGGAGCCCTGGATGCTGGTCCCGATGCTCGCCGCCGCCGGGCTCTATGCGCTGGGCTACGCCAGGCTGGCCCGGCGCTCCGACCACGGCCGGGGCGAGCTGGCGCGGCGCGGCCGGTTCTTCGTCCTGGCGATGGCGGTGCTCGCCGGTGCGACGCTCTCGCCGCTGCACGCGCTGGGGGCGCGCTCGTTCACCGCGCACATGGGCGAGCACGAGCTGATCATGCTGGCCGCGGCGCCGCTGTTCGTGCTCGCGCGGCCGCTGGCGGTGATGATCTGGGCGTTCCCGGCGGCCGCCCGCCAGGGCCTCGCCGCGATCCCGCGCAGCCGGACAGGCGCGGGGCTCTGGCGGTTCTTCACCGATCCGCTGCTCGCCACCGTGCTGCAGGCCGCCGCGCTGTGGGTCTGGCACCTGCCGTCGCTGTTCGACCTCGCCCTGAAGTCGGAGGCCTGGCACGGCGCGCAGCACATCGCCTTCTTCGTGACCGCGCTCCTCTTCTGGTCGGCCATGCTGTCGCCCAGGCGGAGCCCCTGGACGGCGGCCGCCTGCCTGTTCTTGACCTCGATGGCGAGCGGCGCGCTGGGGGCGTTCATGGCGCTCTCGGAGAGCCCCTGGTACGCGCCGTACGCCGCCCTCGGCCTCGCGGCCTTCGGGCTCACCCCGGCCGAGGACCAGCAGTTGGCGGGCGCGCTGATGTGGGCGCCGGGCGGGCTTTTCCATGCGGTGGTGGCGATCGCCATTCTGGCGCCGGCGCTGCGGAGCGGCGGCAAGGAGGTGGTCCATGGCTGACGGCTCTCGGACCGCGGCCCTGGTCGGCGTGCTGGTGGTCGCCGGCGCGGTGGCGGCGATCACCTACAACCAGATCGATGCGCGCCGGCAGCTCGACGCCCGCGTGCACGTGCTGACCGGCGGCGATCCCGACATCGGCCGCGCCGACCTCGCCAATCGGCCCTGCGGCAGCTGCCACGAGATCCCGGGCGTGGCCGGCGCGGTGGGCCGCGTGGGCCCGCCGCTCGAGCACTTCGCCGGACGCACCTTCATCGGCGGCCGGGCGACCAACACGCCGGAGAACCTGGTCCGCTGGATCGAGGATCCGCACACCATCGACCCGCAGAGCGCGATGCCGGCGATGGGGGTCGGCGACCGGGAGGCGCGCGACATGGCCGCCTACCTCTACAC
>NZ_DATIMC010000037.1:0-26546 GCF_035475775.1 Phenylobacterium sp.
TGCCCCGGCTATCCCGGACGCGCCGCCGGCGCGCCTGGCGGCCTTCCCGGCCCGGCCGCGGCTCCGGGGCCGGCGCAAGCGTCCGCGGGCCAGGCGCCGCAGGCCGGCCCGTCCGCGCCGGCTCCCGGCGGCCTCGGCCAAGCCGGCGGCTTCACGCCCTCGCCGGAGATGCAGGCGGCCCGCGCGGCCATGCGCCAGGCCTGCGCGGCGGACATGGCCAAGCTGTGCGGCGGCGAGCAGGGCTTCGAGGCGTTCCGCTGCCTGCGCCAGAATTCCGACAAGGCGAGCGCCGCCTGCCAGGCCGCCATGGCCAAGATGCCGCGCCGCGGCCCCGGCGGCGGAGGCGGTCCGCCGGGCGGCCGCTGATGTCGGGCGCCCGCGACGACGAATTCGGGCCGCCCGGCGAGCCGCCGGCCGAGCCCGCGCCGGCGGGGGGCGGTCCCTCGCGGCCGTTCATCCTGAGGCCGATCGCCACCTCGCTGCTGATGGTCGCGATCGTGCTGGCCGGGCTGGTGGGCCTGCGCCTGATGCCGCTCTCGGCCCTGCCGCAGGTCGATTACCCGACGATCCAGGTGCAGACCCTCTATCCGGGGGCCAGCCCCGACGTCATGGCCCAGACGGTGACGGCGCCGCTGGAGCGCCAGTTCGGCCAGATGTCCGGCCTGCAGCGGATGAGCGCGGTGAGCTCGGCGGGCGCCTCGGTCATCACCCTGCAGTTCGACCTGACCCAGAGCCTCGACGTCGCCGAGCAGTCGGTGCAGGCCGCGATCAACGCCGGCGCCGCGCTGCTGCCGGCCGACCTCCCGGCGCCGCCGGTCTACGCCAAGGTCAACCCGGCCGACGCGCCGATCCTGACGCTGGCGGTCACCTCCGACACCGTCCCGCTCACCGAGGTGCAGAACCTCGTCAACACCGAGCTCGCCCAGAAGATCAGCCAGGCGCCGGGCGTGGGGCTGGTCACCCTCAGCGGCGGGCAACGGCCGGCCGTGCGCATCCAGGTGGACATCCAGGCGCTCGCCTCGCGCGGCATCGGCATGGATTCGGTGCGCACCGCGATCACCAACGCCAACGCCAACGCCGCCAAGGGGTCCATCGACGGCCCGCTGCGGTCCTACGCGATCAACGCCAACGACCAGCTGCTCTCGGCGGAGGACTACAAGACCCTCGTCGTGGGCTACAAGAACGGCGCGCCGATCCGGCTCACCGACGTCGCCCAGGTGGTGGATTCGGCCGAAAACGTGCGGCTGGCGGCCTGGGCCAACCTGACGCCGGCGATCATCGTCAATGTACAGCGCCAGCCGGGCGCCAATGTCATCAAGACCGTCGACGCCATCAAGAAGCAGCTGCCGACGCTGACCGGCGGACTGCCGCCCTCGGTGAAGGTGACCATCCTCTCCGACCGCACCACCGGGATCCGCGCCTCGGTGCATCACGTGGAGCTGGAGCTGTTCCTGGCCGTGGCGCTGGTGGTGATCGTGATCTTCCTGTTCCTGCACAGCCTGCGGGCGACGGCGATCGCCAGCCTGGCCGTGCCGGTTTCGCTGATCGGCGCGCTCGGGGTGACCTACCTCTTGGGCTACAGTCTCAACAACCTCAGCCTGATGGCGCTCACCATCGCGACCGGCTTCGTGGTCGACGACGCCATCGTCATGCTGGAGAACATCGCCCGCCACGTCGAGGACGGGGAGAAGCCGTTCCAGGCGGCGCTGAACGGCGCGCGGCAGATCGGTTTCACCATCATCAGCCTGACCGTCTCGCTGATCGCGGTGCTGATCCCGCTGTTGTTCATGCGCGAGGTGGTCGGACGGCTGTTCCGCGAGTTCGCCGTGACGCTCGCCATCACCATCCTGATCTCCGCGGTGGTGTCGCTGACGCTGACCCCGATGCTGGCGGCCCGCTGGATGACCGCGCATCCGGACGCCGAGGGCGGCGCCATCGGGCGGCGTTCCAAGGCCATCTTCGACCGGCTGCTCGCGCGCTACGACCGGACGCTCAACTGGGTCCTCGATCGGCAGCGGGCGACGCTGATCGTCGCGGCCGGCACGCTGGTCTTCACGGCCCTGCTGTACCTGGTCATCCCCAAGGGCCTGTTCCCGACCCAGGACACCAGCCAGCTGCAGGCCCACACGCTCGCGGCGCGGGACATTTCTTTCGCGCGGATGAGCGAGCTGCAGCAGCAGGTCGCCGCCGAGATCCTCAAGGACCCCGCGGTGGCGAACCTCAGCTCGATCGTGGGCGTCGATGCGGCCACCAACAGCATGCTCAACAGCGGCCAGATGCTGATCGACCTGAAGCCCAGCCACGGCTCGCAGGACGCGGTGATGCGCAGGCTCAAGGCGCGCGCCGCCGCCGTGCCGGGCATCGCGCTCTACCTGCAGCCGACCCAGGACCTGACCATCGACGCCGAGACCGGCCCGACCCAATACCGTCTGTCGCTGGAGGGGGCGAACACCCAAGCCGTGCAGCAGTGGGCCGCTCGGCTCGCCGGCAAGCTCGCGATGCTCGGGCAGCTCGCCAATGTCACCACCGACGCCCAGGCGACCGCGCCGGCCATCTTCATCGACGTCGACCGCGACACCGCCGCGAGGCTGGGCGTCAGCACCTCCACGATCGACGACATCCTCTATTCCGCCTTCGGCCAGCGGATCGTCTCGACCATCTTCACCGAGACCAACCAGTACCGGGTGATCCTGGAATCCAATCCGGGCCTGGCCAACAGCCCGCAGACCATCGGCCAGCTGCAGATCCCGACGAGCGGCGGCCGGTCGACCCCGCTCTCGGCCATCGCCAGCATCCGCGAGCAGGAGGCGCCGCTGCAGGTCACGCACGTGGCCCAGTTCCCGGCCGCCACCGTCGGTTTCGACACGGCCCCGGGCGTGTCGCTCGGCGCCGCCGTCCGCGCGATCCGCGGCGCGGCGCGAGACATCGATCTGCCCTCGTCCGTCTCCATGACGTTCCTCGGCGCGGCGGGCGCCTACCAGAGCGCGCTCGGCAACGAGCTGTGGCTGATCCTGGCGGCGGTGGTCTGCGTCTACATCGTCCTGGGCGTGCTCTACGAGAGCTACGTCCACCCGCTGACCATCCTCTCCACCCTGCCTTCGGCCGGCGTCGGCGCGCTGCTCGCCCTGATGCTCACCGGCCATGACCTCAGCGTCATCGCCATCATCGGCATCATCCTCTTGATCGGCATCGTGAAGAAGAACGCGATCATGATGATCGACTTCGCGATCGACGCCGAGCGCGAGGAGGGCAAGAGCCCGCGCGAGGCGATCCACCAGGCCGCCCTGCTCCGCTTCCGCCCGATCCTGATGACCACCATGGCGGCGCTGTTCGCCGCCGTGCCCCTGATGATCGGCTTCGGCGAGGGGGCGGAGCTGCGCCGTCCGCTGGGCGTCGCGATCTTCGGCGGCCTGATCCTGTCGCAGCTGCTGACCATCTTCACCACGCCGGTGATCTACCTGGCCTTCGACCGGCTGCAGCCCAGGAAGCGGCGGACCGGCGCAACCGCTGGCGAGCCCGGTTTCGATTCTGGCCAGGAGCCCGCGACGTGAACCTTTCGGCGCCCTTCATCCGGCGGCCGATCGCGACCGTTCTTTTGACTGCGGGCCTGGCGCTCGCCGGCGCCGCGGCGTTCTTCGTGCTGCCCGTCGCGCCGCTGCCCAACGTCGACTATCCGGCGATCTCGGTGAGCGCCAACCTCGCCGGCGCGAGCCCCGCCACCATGGCGTCCAGTGTGGCGACCCCGCTCGAGCGGCGGCTGGCGGTGATCTCGGGCGTCAACGAGATCACCTCCTCGAGCTCGACCGGCTCGACCCGCGTGTCGCTGCAGTTCGATCTTTCCAAGAACATCGACGAGGCGGCGCGCGAGGTGCAGGCCGCGATCAACGCCGCCCGGGTCGACCTGCCGGCGACGCTCCGGTCCAATCCCACCTACCGCAAGCGCAACGCCGCCGAGCAGCCGGTCGTCATCCTGGCGCTCACCTCGCAGACGCGGACCCCCGGCCAGATCTACGACGCCGCCAGCAACATCATCCAGCAGCGGCTCAGCCAGGTGAACGGGGTCGGCGAGGTGGAGATCGGCGGCTCGTCGCTGCCGGCCGTGCGCATCGAGCTCGCTCCCTATGCCCTGAACGCCTATGGCCTCTCCGGCGAAGACGTGCGCGCCGCCGTCCAGGCGGCCAGCGCCAACCGGCCGAAGGGCGCGGTGGATGACGGCGCGCGGCGGCTGCAGGTCTACACCAACCGAGGCGGCCACACCGCGGCCGACTACCAGGACCTGGTGATCGCCTGGCGCAACGGCGCGCCGGTGCGCCTGCGCGACGTGGCCGAGGTGAGCGACAGCGTGCAGGACCTTCGCACGCTCGGCCTTTTCAACGGCCAGCCCGCGATCGTCGTGCTGGTCACCCAGCAGCCGGGCGCGAACATCATCCAGACCGTCAACAACGTGCTCTCGGTGCTGCCTCAGCTGCAATCCGAGCTGCCGGGCGACATCAGGATCCAGGTGGCCTCCGACGCCACCGTCTCGATCCGGGCCTCGCTGCACGAGATCGAGATCACGCTGATGATCGCCATCGTGCTGGTGGTGCTGGTGGTCAGCGCCTTCCTGCGCAGCGCGCGGGCGACGGTGATCCCCGCGGTCGCGACCATCGTCTCCCTGCTGGGCGCTCTGGGAGCGATGTACCTCCTGGGTTTCTCGCTCAACAACCTGTCGCTGATGGCGCTGACCGTCGCCACCGGCTTCGTGGTCGACGACGCCATCGTGGTGCTGGAGAACACCAGCCGGCATCTCGAGGCGGGCATGGGCCGCTTCGAGGCCGCCTTGCGAGGCGCCAGGGAGGTGGGCTTCACCGTCGTCTCGATGTCCGTCTCCTTGGTGGCGGTGTTCATCCCGCTGCTGTTCATGGGCGGCCAGGTGGGCCGGCTGTTCCGGGAGTTCGCGGTGACGCTGTCGGCGGCGGTGCTGATCTCGCTGGTCATCTCGCTCACCACCACGCCGATGATGTGCGCGTGGCTGCTGCGGCGCGAGGCGCACGGCCGGCCGCGCAACCGCTTCGCACGCTGGGCGGAAGCCGCCTGGAACCGGGTGCTGGTCACCTATGAGGGCAGCCTGGACTGGGCGCTCGCCAACAAGCTCCTCATCCTGCTGATCCTGGCCGCGGTGATCGGCCTGAACGTCTACCTCTACACCGCCGTGCCGAAGGGCTTCTTCCCGCAGCAGGACAGCCGCCGGCTGAACGGCGGCTTGCGCGCCGACCAGAGCATCTCCTCGCGCGCCATGGGCGAGAAGCTGCGGCAGATGCAGCGCATCATCGGCCGCGATCCCGCGGTCGCCACCGTGGTCGGGTTCACCGGCGGCGGACGCGCCGGCGGCGGGTTCCTGGCCGTGCAGCTGAAGCCGCCGTCGGAGCGCAGGGGCGTGAAGGGCCAGGACGTCATCCAGCGGCTGCGGCCGCAGCTCTCGCGGGTCACCGGCGTCGCCGTCTTCCTCAACCCGCAGCAGGACGTGCGCATGGGCGGGCGCGGCGGCAACGCGCTCTACCAGTACACGCTGAAGGCCGACAACAACTCCGACCTGCGCACCTGGACCATCAGGCTCAGCGAGGCGCTGAAGTCCGAGCCGGCGCTCACCGACATCGATAACGACGTGCAGGACAACGGCATCGAAGCCTTCGTCGACGTCAACCGCGACACCGCCGCACGGCTCGGCATCACCGCGCGCGACGTGGACAACGCCCTCTACGACAGCTTCGGCCAGCGGCAGATCGCGACCATCTACGAAGACGTCAACCAGTACAGCGTGGTCGAGGAGAACGCCCAGGCCTACGGCCAGAGCGCGCAGTCGATCGCCGGGGTGTACGTCGCGGCCCGCGGAGCGGCGCCGAGCGCGACCGCCGCGCCGGCGGGCCCGGCCCGCATCGCCCCGGTCTATCCTGCGGTGAGCGCCGCCTCGCCCCTGCGCTCATCGCTCGGCGCGATCTCAGGCTCGCTGGGCGGCGTGGGGCTCGCGCCTGCGAGCGGCGGCGGCGGCGGGGGCGCGGCCCCGGCGCCCCTCCGGGCTTCGGGCGGGGGCGGCGGAATTTCCAGCCAGCCGGCCCGCACGCCCTACGAGGGGCCGTCCTCCAATCTTGCGGCCACGCCGGCGGCAGGCGGCGGCGGCCAGGCCTCGCCGGACATTCAGGTGGCCGGCGGAACCTCGCGCGCAGGCGGGGCTTCGGCGGGCGGACAATCGGGCGCGAGCGGCGCTCCCTCCGGCGCGGCCACGGCCGCGAACGCCCCGCGCGCAAATCCGGGCCTGCGCGATTCGGCGACCGGGGCGGGGATCTCCACCGCGCCCAACCGCATGGTCCCGCTGCCGGCGCTGGCGTCCTTCGCCGAGCGCGCCAGCCCGGCCAGCGTCAACCACCAGGACGCCGAGCTCGCGGCGACCATCTCGTTCAACCTGGCGCCCGGCAAGTCGCTGAGCGACGCCCAGGCCGCCTTCCAGGACGCCGAGGCGCGGATCGCGATGCCGACCAACGTCCGCGGCGGCTTCCAGGGCACCGCCCGCAGCTTCCAGGAGCAGCTCAAGCAGGAGCCGATGCTGGTGCTGGCCGCGCTGGTGGCGATCTACATCGTCCTGGGCGTGCTCTATGAGAGCCTGATCCATCCGATCACCGTGCTCTCGACCCTGCCCTCGGCCGGCGTCGGCGCGGTGCTCGCCCTGCTGATCTTCAAGATGGAGTTCTCGATCATCGCCCTGATCGGGGTCTTCCTGCTGATCGGAATCGTCAAGAAGAACGCCATCCTGATCATCGACTTCGCGCTCGACGCCGAGCGGTCGCGGGGGCTGACGCCGGAGGCGGCGGTGCGCGAGGCCTGCCTGCTGCGGTTCCGGCCGATCCTGATGACCACGCTGGCGGCGGGGCTGGGCGCGCTGCCGCTGGCGATCGGCTTCGGCGAGGGTTCGGAGCTCCGCCAGCCCCTGGGCGTGGCGATCATCGGCGGCCTGATCGCCAGCCAGCTGCTCACGCTGCTCACCACGCCCGTGGTCTACATCTACCTCGACCGCCTGCGCCGGAAGCGGCGCGACGAGCGGTTCCTGAGCCGGGCGGGCGGCGCCGCGCCGCTCCCGGCCCAAGGGTGATCCCATGCGCCTTCGCCTGATCCGTCCCCCGCTCGCCGTCCTCACCGCCGCCGGCCTGGCGGGCTGCATGGTGGGGCCGAACTACCATCGGCCGGCCCTGCCGCTCGCGCCCGCCTACAAGGAACAGGGCTGGAGCCCCGCCCAACCGGCCGAGCTCGATCCCAGGGGCGATTGGTGGTCGCTGTTCAACGATCCGGGGCTCTCCGCCCTGGAGGCCCGCGTCGCGGTGACCAACCAGAACGTCGTGGCGGCGGAGGCGGCCTATCGCCAGGCCGAGGCGCTGGTGGCCGAGCAGCGGGCGGGCCTCCTGCCCACCATAAGCCTGGACGGCGGCGTGACGCGGTCGGGCGGCGGGCGCGGCGGCGGCGGCACGGTGATCACCCAGGGCGCCGGCGGGACCGGCATCGTCGCGAGCGGCGGCGGCCGCTCGGCTACGAACTACCGCGTGAGCGCCAGCGCAAGCTGGGCGCCCGACATCTGGGGCCGCATCCGCCGCTCCATCGAGAGCGCGCGCGGCAACGCCCAGGCGAGCCAGGCCGATCTGGCTGCGGCGACCCTCTCGGCGCAGGCGACGCTCGCCGCCGACTATTTCGACCTGCGCGAGCTCGACGCCGAAGCCGCCCTGCTGCGCGAGGAGGTCGCCGGCTTCGCCAAGAGCCTGCAGATCGCGCAGAACCGCTACAACGCCGGGATCGCACCGCACTCCGACGCGCTGCAGGCGCAGAGCCAGCTCGCCTCCACCCAGGCCGACCTCGCCGACCTGGAGCGGCGCCGCGCCGCCTTCGAGCACGCCATCGCCGTGCTCACCGGCCAGACGCCCGAGGCCTTCGCCCTCGCCGCGGAGCCCACCTGGACCCCGTCCATCCCGGGCGCGCCGGCCGGCGTGCCCTCGCAACTCCTGCAGCGCCGTCCCGACGTGGCCGCGGCCGAACGCCGGGCGGCTTCCGCCAGCGCCCAGATCGGGGTCGAGACGGCGGCCTACTTCCCGGACCTGACCCTCACCGGGACCTATGGGTTCTCCGCCACCGAGCTCGGCAAGCTGTTCAGCGCCTCCAACAACTTCTGGTCCTATGGGGCGAGCCTCGCCGAGACGGTGTTCAACGGCGGGCTCACGCACGCCCGGGTCCGGGCCGCCCGGGCGAACTACGACCGGGCGGTGGCCCAGTACCGCCAGGCGGTCTTGGCCGCGCTGCAGGACGTGGAGGACCAGCTCGCCGCCTCGCGCGTGCTGGCTTCGGAGTACGACCTGCGACGCCAGGCGGCGGCCGATGCGGACCTCGCCGCGACCATGGTGCTCAACCAGTATCGGGAAGGGCAGGTGGCCTACACCAACGTGGTGACGGCCCAGGTGCAGGCGCTGAACGCGCGCCGCACCCTGCTGCAGGCGGCGCTGTCGCGGCAGACCACGGCCGTGGCGCTCGTCCAGGGCCTCGGCGGCGGCTGGACGTCGCCGTTCTGATTACCGCCGCGCCGGCGGGACGCCTTGGGGGGAAGGGCGGCGCGGCACGGCTTTCGCTTGGAAGCGCCTCATGAGCCGGAATGAGACAGCCGGCGAAGGGGAAAGCCCATGTCCGCATCCGCCATCGTCGCCCGCACCGCCGCCGGCGGCATCGAATATCTGCTGAGCCAGCAGCCGGGGCCCCGCTGGAGCCCGCGCCTGCAGATCGCCGCGCGCTACGCCAGCGTCCGGGAAGCCACCCGCGTCGCCTTGCGCCTGCCGGGCCGCTTCCGCGCCTATGCCCTGCCGCTCGGCCCGAACGGGGCCGACCTGTTCGCCGAAGCGGTCTGAGGCGGAGCGATTTGCGCGGGCCGCACGGTCCGCGCCCTTACTTCAGGCGATGCGCCAGATAGGCCGTGAGCAGCGGTATCGCCACGAGCACGCCCACATTGAGCACGATGCAGAGCGCGCCGAGCAGCCGGCGCCCGCGCCGGAAGTGGAAGACGGCGGCTTCGCTCATCACGCCGGTGATCGGACCGAACACCAGCCAGGGGGAAAGCCGCAGGCCGGTCAGGATCGCGGCGCGCACCTTCGGCCGGTTCGCCGCGTCCAGCCATCCCCTCTGACCCTGCATGAGCTCCCCCCGAGTGTCCCCAAGCGGGACGGTCAGGGAGGTCCTGGCAGGGGCCGTGCCAGTTGGTTTCCGAAACCTTAATCGACGCGTTGGACCGTCACGGTCGGCCTATGGCCTCGCCGCCCCGGGTCCGGGCCGCGCTCCGGAGGCCGCGCCGCGCCGCCCCGGCCCCGCCACCCCCGAGGTCGCCGCGACGACAGCGCAGGCGCCGTCGGACAGGCTGAGCACCGAGCAGGCCGCCGCCGCCGCCCTGGCGTCTTCGAATCCCGCCAGCTCGATGGCGAAGCCGTGGCCGCCAGCAGCCGGCCCGACGAAGGCGGCGCGGCCGTTGAGGATCGAGAGGTTGCGAGCCAGCAGGCGCTGAAGGGCCGCGGAGGCCTCGCTCTCGCCGGAGAAGGCGCCGAGCCGCACGCGAAGCGCAAAGTTGAGGCTCGCCGAAGGGAGCTTGGAGGAGGGGAGCCGCGCGGGCGGATGGGCCGGCGCCGGATCGGCGATGCTCGGGGGCGGGGCCGCGTCGGGCGGCACGGGCGGCGCCGGCGCCGGCGCGGGCGAGGCCGCGGCGGATGGAGGCGCGCCCTCGGCGGCGACGGCGGAGGGAGCGACGGCGATCGGCTGGGCTTCGGGGGCGGCGGCCGCCTTCTCAGGCGCCGGCGGCGGCGCCTGTGGGACGTCCGGCGCAGGCGCGGGCGCTGCCATCGCCTTGGGCGGCGGTTCGGAGGCCACAGGCGGGGCGGCGGCCACTTCCACCGGCTGGGCGGGCGCCGAGGTCGGCGCGACGGCGGCCGGCGCGGCCGATGTGGCGGCCACGACCACGGGCTCATCGGGCGGGGCGGCCGCGGCGGGCGGCGGAGAGGCGGCGATCGCCGGCGGTTTCGGGGGCGCGGCGCTCGGCCTTGCGGCCGCGGGCGCCTTCGGCCGGCGGGACTGGACGAGGATCGTGCGGCGGCTGCGCGGATGCGGCTGCGCGCTGGCCTGCAGCGGCCGCGGCGCGAGAGGATGAACGAAGTTCGGATCGCAGACCGCCCGCCATACGGCGTCGAGCTGGGTGCCCACGGTGGGGAAGCGCCAGTCCCCGTCCTGGTCGGCGATGATGTAGCCGGTGCCCGCGAGGTTGCGTCCGGGATGGCCCGTGGAGGCCCCCTGGCGAACCAGCCGCCGCTGGCAGTCGACGGCCACCTCCACCTGCGAGGAG
Source organism: Phenylobacterium sp. (assembly GCF_035475775.1). Lineage (GTDB taxonomy): Bacteria > Pseudomonadota > Alphaproteobacteria > Caulobacterales > Caulobacteraceae > Phenylobacterium. The sequence goes on from NZ_DATIMC010000037.1 coordinate 10,388, forward strand.
AGGACCTCGACATCGTTGGGCAGCGGCGTCGGCGGCGCGGTCGCCTCCAGCCGCACGGTGACCCACGTGACGCCGTCGCGCACCTCCGGCCCGGCGATGATGCCGGCCACCGAGCCGCGGCTGACCGCCACCACCTGGGCGGGCCTGAGATCCGTCTCCTGCGCCAGCCACTGGGCCAGGGAGACGGGGTCCAGACCGTCGGGATAGCTGGCCGTGGCCGATGCCGGGCCGCAGAGTGCGAGGCCCAGGGCGGCCATGGCGACAGACGGCGCCGTGGACCGCGGGCGGCGGACAGCGGGCATGGGTTCGGCTCTCCCGACAGGAATCGAGGCGAAGTCTCACCGATCGCGCCGCGCGGCGCCAGTCGGCGAACGGTCGCTCCCCGGGCCCGAGCCCGGGACGCGACAAGCCGCGCCCTTGCGCCGGCGCAACAGGCCTCCTTTAAGGAATTGCACCCTATAAAGGGCGTTCGGGAGGGGCCGAAGCCATGTCCGCAATATTCGGAAAGATCCGCGCGTTCATTCTTCGGGAGCTCCGGGGCAGCTTCCTGTACGAGGTCTCCGGAACCCGGCTCGTGGTCGTGCTGATCTCCAGCGCGTTTGCGGTGTTCCTGGTCTGGGGGGCGTTCGCCCGCGTGGACGAAGTGACCCGCGCGCAGGGCAAGGTGCGGCCGTCCAGCAAGGCGCAGATCATCCAGAGCTCCGAGGCGAGCACCGTGAGCGCGATCCTCGTGCAATCGGGCGAACGGGTGCACAAGGGCGAGCTCCTCGTGCGCCTCGACGACACCCAGTCCTCCTCCGAGCTCGGCCAGATCCAGGCGGAGAAGGAGAGCCTGCAGGCGCGGGCCGCGCGCCTGCAGGACGAGGGCGCCGGCCAGGGCTTCACCTGTCCCGCCGACGTCAAGCAGACCTCGCCCGAGGCGTGCGCCAACGAGCAGAAGCTGCAGCAGGTCAGGGCCGAGGCCCTGGCCAGCAAGAACTCGGCCCTGGTCGCCGCCGTGGAGCAGCGCCGGCGCGAGATGGCCGAAGCCCAGGCCACGGCCTCCAGCCTGCGGACCAGCCTGGCCTTGTCTCAGAAGCAGGTCGCGATGCTGGAGCCGCTGGCCGCCAAGAACATCGTCCCGCAGACCGAGCTGCTCACCGCGCGCCGCGAATTGACCGACACCCAGGGTCGCCTTGCGGCCGCCGAGCAGCAGATCTCCCGCTCCGCCGCGGCGGTGCGCGAAGCCCAGGCGCAGGCCCAGTCGAACAACTTCCAGTTCCGGCAGGACGCGCTGGACGAGATGAACCAGCTGCAGGGCAAGCTGTCGGTGATCGCCGAGAGCTCCAAGGGCGCCGCCGGCAAGCTCGAGCGCTCGGAGCTCCACTCGCCCGTCGAAGGCATCGTCACCGACGTGCAGGTGGCGACGATCGGCGGCTTCGTCTCGCCGGGCCAGAAGCTCATGGAGGTGGTGCCGGTCAACGACAAGCTGCTGATCGAGGCGCGCGTGCAGCCGAAGGACATCGCCTTCGTCCACGTCGGCCAGCCGGCCCTGGTGAAGGTGACCGCCTACGACTTCTCCATCTACGGCGGGCTTCCGGGCAAGGTGGTGCAGGTCTCGGCCGACAGCGTCTATGACGAGCAGGCCAAGGAGGCCTACTTCACGGTGATCGTCGAGACGCCCCTGTCGTACCTGACCTCGGGGCAGCGCCGCCTGCCGATCACGCCGGGCATGATCTGCACGGCCGACATCATCACCGGCCGCAAGAGCGTTCTCGACTACCTGCTGAAGCCGGTGCTGAAGGCGCGCGGCGACGCGCTGCGCGAACGATGAAGGGGACCGACGCGGCGGCCATCGAGGCCGAAGAGGCGGAGCGCTCCGGCAACCGGCTGCACTTCCGGGTGCTGTCCATCGGCGGCGCCCGCAAGGCGTTCCGGCTGGAGATGATCTACTGGCGCGCCCTCGAGCTCATGGCCGAGCGCAACGGCCGCAGCGTCGCCGCGGAGGTCGAGGCTCGCCTCGGCCAGGCGGAGCACCCCAACCAGACGTCGCTGCTGCGGGCCAACCTGACCTCGGATCTGTTCGAAGCCTGGCAGGAGGCCGAAGCCCAGCTGTCGCGGCCCGACTGGTCGGCGATGGTCGCGGCCCTGCCGACGCCGGCGTTCCTGGTCAGCCGCCGCTCGGTGCTGCTGGCCGTCAACGAGCCGCTGCTGGTCATGCTGCAGAGCCTGCGCTCCGCGCCGGGCACCCCGTTCAACACCCTGCAGGGCGCCGCCGACCTGAGGGTCCAGGTGCCGGATTCCGCCGGCGCCGAGCTGCGCGCCGGGGCCGAGCGCAAGTTCGTGGTCTGCAACGTGACCTTCAAGGGCCAGGACCAGAGGATCGTTTGCCGCGCGCGGATGATCTCCGCACAAGGCGCCTCGCCCGGCGCGGCGAACCTGCTCGGCCTGATCGGCGGCGCCTAGGCCCGGCCGGACCGCTCGCGGGCCCGCCTCAAAGCCCGCAATCGGATCGGATGTCGCCCGGGCTCAGCGCGCGAAGGCGGGGGTCACGGTCACCATGCTGGCCAGCGTGATCCCGGGCGTGCGCTGGAAGCCGTGCATCCATTCGCCGGCGGAGCTGAAGGTCACCACCGGCCGATAGTCGGCGACGCGCTCGGCCGGCATCACCTCGTCGACGCCGCTGTCGAGCACCCAGTAGCCGTCGTCCATGCGCACCAGCAGCAGCGCGTGGTCGGCGCGGCGCACCAGGTCGTGGGCGATCAGCAGATAGAGGTCGCGGCTCGGCACCCCGGCCGCACGCAAGAGCTCCATCTTGGCGATGGCGTAGTCCTCGCAGTCGCCGCGGCCGCGGGCCAGGGTTTCGCGGGCCGAGGCCCAGTAGTCGCTCACGCCGTAGTTCTGGATGTCGCTCTGGAAGGCGACGGCATGATTGATCCAGGCGTTCGCCGCCTGCACCCGCGCCCGCAGCGGCAAGGCGCTCAGCGTGCTCACCGCCTCGCGCCAGCGCGCGTCGGTCGGCGGCGCGGCGTTCGCGACCCGGCGCCAGCGCCAGTCGAGCCCGGTCTCGGAGACCGGCAGGGCGATCGAGCCGAACACGCTCGGATCGGGCCCGACCGGAACCGGCGCATGGAATCCTTCTGACCGCGCCTCCGCGGGCGCGCGCACGTAGGAGGCCTCCAGCAGCATCGGCCGGACCGCGCCGGACGCGGGAACGGCGGGCGCCGGCGCGGCGCTCGGCGCGGCGCGGAGGCCGTTCTGGACGCGGGTGATCTGCGCCAGCGCCGATCCCGTCGAGGAATCGTGGAACGCGTAGGCCGCCGAGGCCCCCAGCGTCAGGAACTGCGCGGCGATGGCCTGGGCGCTCGGCGCGGTTTGCGCATGCGCGGCCGGCGCGGCGCAGAGCGCCAGCGCCGATGCGGCCGAAGCGAGCCTCGCGAGAAGATCAGGTGAAGATGAAGTCTTCCTCATGCGCGCAGCATGAGGCGATCGACTTAAATTCTAGTGCAGAAGTACTGCAAACGTCAGGTAAACTGTCTTGGTATAGATCGATTTACTTTAAGGCGGATTCATCTAACCGATTAACCTTGCTTCGGCGCGTCCGGCGCGGCGGCGAACGAGCTGCAGCATAAGCGGCTATGCGTCCGCCGGGCGGCCCGGCCCGGGCGGGGCGCGGCTGAGAGCCAGGTATCTAGTGGATCGAAGGCATCGATCCACAACATGTTGCGTCTCCAGAGCGTCAGCATAAGAATCTTTTCGGTCCTCGCGATCAGCGCTTGGTGGCTGCGAACCCCCCGCGATAAGCCTTGCCGTAAGGATTTGTTAAGGGTGGGCATTAGTCATGGCTTCTTCCAAGCACGTGCGCAGCGCTTCGGCTTCGGGCCATCGTCCCGAGAGCGCCTCCAAGGCTCAGGCTGCGGCTCTGGCCGCGGCGGGCAACGCCCAGGCCGCCGAGGTCCCGCGCCAGGGGGCGGCGGCCGCCGGCTCCGCGCACGTGGTGCGCATCCACGCCACGCCGAGCGAGACGGTCAACCTGCCGGCCGGCGTCGAGCTGCGCGACATCACCGTCGACGGCAAGAATCTGGTCGTCCACCTGCCGGACGGATCGATCCTGATCATCGTCGACGGCGCGGCCCACCCGCCGCACGTCGCCATCGGCGAGGCGGTCGTCGCGCAGGACACCCTCGTCGACCTGATCCACATCGCCCAGACCGAGCCCGCCGCGGGTCCGCCGCCGAGCTCCGGCGCCGACTTCGCGGTCGCGGCCGGCGACATCGGCCCGGGCCTCGGCCTCACCGGCCTGCTCCCGCCGACCGATCTGTCGTTCTCGCAGCCGCAGTTCGATCAGGTCCAGGATTTCCTGAACCGCACCCCCACCGTGGTGGTGGTCACGCCGAACCAGCCGGTCGGCGTGATCAACGCCGTGACCGACGTCAGCGAAGCGGGCCTGCCGGCGCGCGGCGCCGAGCCCGCGGGCTCCGACCAGGCGGCGAACTCCGAGTTCACCACCGGGACCATCGTCTATACGGCCGGCGACGGCGTCACGACGGTGTCGGTGGGCGGCGTGGCGATCGCCGCCGTCGGCCAGACCTTCACCAGCCCGTTCGGCGTGCTGACCATCACCAGCATCGCGCCCGGCGCGATCGGCTTCGGCTTCCAGCTGACCGACAACACGCTGGACCAGTCGCATGTGACCTTCCCGGTGCACGTCCAGGACAGCAACGGCGACGGCGCCGATGCGACCCTGACGATCAACGTGATCGATGACGTCCCGACCGCGCGGGCCGATACCGACAGCGTCGACCACGGCGTCGCGGGCGGCAACGTCGTCACCGGCGTGGGCACGACCAGCGGCGCGGCCGGCGCCGACACCCAGGGCGCCGACGGCGCGAGCGTCACCAAGGTGGCCAGCAACAACGTGCCCGCCGACGTCGCCACGACGGCCGACGCCAATCACAATCTCGTCGTGAACGGCCAGTTCGGCACGCTGACGCTGAACGCCGACGGCGACTACACCTACGCCCGCACAGCGCCCGCAGGTTCGCTGCAGAGCGGGCCGGTGCACGATACCTTCACCTACACCCTGACCGACGGCGACGGCTCGACGAGCTCGACGACGCTGACGGTGGACCTGCCGCAGGATGCTTCGCCGCCTCCGCCGCCGCCTCCGCCGCCCCCGCCGCCCCCGCCGCCGCCGCCCCCGCCGCCTCCGCCTCCGCCGGTCGCGCCGCATGGCAGCGAGGTCGCGCCGATCTCAGTTTCCGAGACCCATCTCCCGGCGGGCACGGATCCGAACGGGCCGGACCTGACGCAGGCGACCGATCCCAGCTTCACGGCGGGCAGTTCGTCGCTGACCGGCTTCGCCTTCTCGACCGACCTCAGCAACCTGGTCACCGACAGCAACGGCGCCGAGAACGGCGGCACGATCACCTGGACGCGCGTCGACGCCACCCACGTCGTGGGCATGATCGACGGCGACGTGACGGCGATCACGCTGACGCTCACGCCGCCCACGGGCGACTCGATCGCGGCGAACGCCAGCGGCTCGGCGACCGTCACGGCGGTGCTGAAGCAGGCCTTCGTCGACGCCACCGGTTCCGATCACCTCAACCTGGGTTCGATCGGCGTCGTGGCCACCGGAGCCAGCGGCACGGCCACCGATGCGGTCGGCGTCACCGTGCTCGACGACTCGCCCATCGCCAGCCCGGACACCGGGACGGTGGCGACCGGCGACACCCTGGTGGTGAGCGCGGCGAGCGGCTTGCTGCACAACGACAAGGCCGGCGCCGACGGCTTCGCGGCCGATCCAGACGCGGAGTCCGGCGTCGGCGGCGTGGTCGGCGTCGCGGCGGGGACCGACGCCAGCGCCCCGGTCAGCGGCGGCGTGGGTGTTGTCGTCCACGGCGCGTTCGGCGACCTGACCGTCAATTCCAACGGCTCGTACGACTATGTCGCCAAGCCGAACCAGCAAGCCGGCGCGGTCGACCACTTCGTCTACACGATCCAGGACGGCGACGGCGACACCTCGACCACCAACCTCGACATCACCGTCAACGGCACCGATCTCACGGCCGGGAGCGACACCGCCCTGGTCAACGAGGCGGGCCTCGCCGACGGCAGCAATCCGGGGACGGGGAATGTCTTCAACGGCGACCTGACGGCCCACGTCAGCGGCGGGGCCGGCGGCGACACCTTCACGCTGCTCAGCTCCAACCTGACCCACGGCACGCTCGTGCTGAGCGCGGACGGGACCTACACCTACACGCTGAACTCGCCGGTCACCGAGGCGACCGCCGACAACGGGACCGACACCCAGCAAAACGTCGACAGCTTCACCTACCAGGTGACCGACGCCCACGGGAACACGTCCTCCGCGACGGTGAACGTCAACGTGGTCGACGACACGCCCACGGCGGCGGCCGACGTGACAGACGCCGGCGCGCACAATGTCGTCACGGTCGCCGCCGCGACCGGCGTCATGGCCAACGACGTGCCGGGCGCGGACGGCGCCACCGTCACCGGGGTCAAGCTGCCGGGCGATGCGTCGTTCGCCGCCGCCGGCACGCTGGTGCACGGCCAGTTCGGCGACCTGACGCTGAACGCCGACGGCAGCTACACCTATACCCGCGCGGCCGGCACGCCCGGCGCGGTGCAGGACGTCTTCGACTACCGGATTACCGATGGGGACGGGGACACCTCCACCACGACCCTGACCATCGACATCGACGACAATCCGGTCACGGTCAGCAACCTGACGCCCCAGGCGGACGGCGGCGACGTGACGGTGTTCGAGATGAACCTGCCGGCCGGTTCCTCGCCCAACGGCGCGGCGCTCACCCAGGCGGGGACCTTCTCGGTCAGCGCGCCCGACGGCCTGGCCGGCCTGACCATCGACGGGCACGCCTTCGTCACGGCCGGCGCGTTCACCGCCGGCAGCTTCACCACCGGCGACGGCAACACCCTGGCGGTGACCGGCTTCGACGCCGGCACCGGCGTGGTCAGCTACACCTACACGCTCAACGCGGCGCAGGTCGACGCGCCCGGAGCCGGCGCCAACAGCGCCTTCGAGAGCTTCGCGGTGGTCGCCACCGACACCGACGGCGACACCGGCAACGGCACGCTGGTCGCCAACATCGTCGACGACCTGCCGACGGCGGCGAATGACATCAACAACATCGCGGCGCAGACCTCGGTGACCGTGGCCGCGGGCTCCGGCGTGCTCGTCAACGACACCCAGGGCGCCGACGGCGCGACGGTGACGGGGGCCCACGCCGGCGCCGGGGCGGGCGCGTTCACGGCCGCGGGGACGCTGATCCACGGCTCCTTCGGCGACCTGACGCTGAACGCGGACGGCGGCTACACCTACGTCCGCACCGCCGCCAATCCCGGCGCGGTCAGCGATGTCTTCACTTATCAGATCACCGACGGCGACGGGGACGCCTCGACGGCCACCCTGACGATCGATATCGGTGACAATCCCACCTCGCTGACCCTGCCCACCGAGGGCGGCGCGGGCGCGCTGGTGCACGAGGCCGGCCTGCCGGGCGGCTCGGACGCGGCCTCCAGCTCGGAGACCACGACGGGCACGATCACCTACTCGGCGCCCGACGTTCCGGCCACGATCACCATCGGCGGCACGGCGATCACCGCGACCGGCCAGGTGATCCACGGCGCCGACGGCGACCTCACCGTGACCAGCTTCTCGGCCACCTCGGTCGGCTACAGCTACACCCTGCTGCACGCCACCAGCGGCGACGCCACCCACGACGACTTCGCCGTGGTGGTGACCGACAACGACGGCGACACCAGCTCGGGCACGCTGAAGGTCGACATCGTCGATGACGTGCCGACCGCGCATCTGGACACCAATTCGGTGACCGCCGGCGGGACCACCTCGGCGGCCAACGTCGAGGCCAACGACGTGCCGGGCGCCGACGGCTTCGCAGCCGGCGGCGGCGTGGTGGGCGTGGCTGCGGGGACGAGCACCGCGACCCCGGTCAGCGGCGGCCTGGGCGGCTCAGGCATCACCACCAGCCTCGGCACGCTCGTCCTGAACGCCGACGGCAGCTACACCTACACCGCCAAGTCGAACGTCTCGGGCGTCGACCACTTCGTCTACACGATCCAGGACGGCGACGGCGACAAGTCTACGACGACGCTGGACATCACGGTGAATGGGGCGGGCCTTACGGCCACCAGCGACGCCGCGCTCGTGAACGAGGCGGGGATCGCGGTCATCGGCTCGCATGCCGGCGACGGAAGCAACGTGTTCAGCGGCACGGTGGCCGACAACGTGAGCGGCGGCGTCGGGACCGATACCTTCGCCCTGACCGGCAGCGGCACGACGAGCCACGGCACGCTCGTGCTGAACAGCGACGGCACCTACACCTACACGCTGCAGCATCCGGTCACGGAGAGCCCGACCGCCAACAACGGCACGGACACCGTCCCGAACGTCGACAGCTTCACCTACCAGGTGACCGATCACAACGGGAACACGACCACCTCGACGATCAACGTGTCGGTCGTGGACGACGTCTCGTCCCTCGGCGCGATCCCCGACTCGACGGTGATCAACGCCACCGGCAACACCTCGACCGGCACCTTCGCCTTCGCGGCGGGCGCGGACGGCTGGCACAACTTCGACATCACCGGCCCGACGCTCACTGGGATCAGCTACACCGAGACGCAGCTGGCGAACGGCACCGAGCTGATCGCCAAGTCGACCAGCGACGGCACGACGATCTTCACGCTGGAGGTCGATAACAACGGTGCCTACACCTTCGACCTGGTGACGCCGGACGCGGGCAGCACCCAGACCTTCGCGCTGAACAACCTGGCGCCTGGGAACCAGCCGAACTTCGCCGAGACCACCGACGGGACGATCGAGTTCAGCACGCCGACCGGCAACACGGTGAACTCCTCGACTCCCGGCTTCGGCATCAACAACCAGTTCGTCAGCAGCACGGAAGCCTTCACCATGGAGTTCCACAGCCCGGGCAATCCCGGCGTGGACGACGATCCGAACAGCAATCCGCTGTTCGTCAGCCAGGTCGTGCTGGACAACAACTCGATCAACGGGTCGCTGACCGTCTCGTGGACGGCGACCAACACGGTCACCCACGAGACCGTCACGGTGAGCGGCGTCAACATCACCGGCTCGTCGACGACCTTCAATCCGGGCTTCGACTTCAACGAACTGACGATCACCGGCACCGGCGGCTCCGGCCAGGGCGTGCGCTTCTCGCAGGCCACCCTGACCGAGACCATCCTGCCGCAGAGCGAGGACCTGCCGTTCACCGTGACGGCGACCGACGGCGACGGCGACGTCACCGCGCCGCAGACCTTCACGGTCCACGTGGACGCGAGCTCCGCGCCGATCGTGCTCGACATGACCGGCCACGGCCTGAACTTCGTCGACCAGTCGGCGGGGGTGACCTACGATTACCTCGCCAACGGTTCTGCGGAGCACACCGCCTGGGTCGGCGCCGGCGACGGCATCCTGGCGGTCGACGCCAACCACGACGGCACGGTGACCAACGCCTCGGAGTGGGTGTTCACCGACCGCGTGCCCGGCTCGACCAGCGACATGCAGGCCGCCGCGATCGAGTTCGACACCAACCACGACGGCAAGCTCACCGCGGCCGACGCCCAGTTCGCGCAGTTCGGCGTCTGGCAGGACGCCAACGGCAACGGCGTGGCCGATGCGGGCGAGTTCAAGACCCTGTCGCAGCTCGGCATCGTCTCGATCGACCTCACCAACGACGGCCGCGCCTACTCGGCGGCCAACGGCGAGGTGCAGGTGAACGGCACGGCCAGCTTCACCCGCGCCGACGGCACCACCGGCCTGGTGGGCGACGTCACGCTGGGCGTCGGCGGCTCGGATCCGCTCAAGGGCGCGGTGCAGCAGCTGGCGGCGGCCAACGGCGGCTTCGTCAGCACGCTGGTGGCCGCGGGCCTGATGGCTTCGGTGGACGTGACCGCCGCGGCGGCCGCGAACCTGTCGGACCACAGCTCGACGCTCCCGAGCCTGCAGCCCACGCTGGACGACTCCTCGGCGAAGGGCGGCCTCAACGCCTCCTCGGTCCTGGAGGACACGCACGAGACGACCACGCCGGTCTCGTTGCTCTCGGCGGGCGCCGCGGCCTCCGCGTCGCAGCCGCAGCACAGCCCCTCGACGTCGGACGCCACGCTCTCGGCGCCGACCTCGCTGGACCAGCCGCACGAGACCGCCGCGCCGCAGTCGGCCATGGGCGGCGAGGGCAACCCGCTCGCGGACGCCCCGGTCGGCTCACCGGCCCCGGCGTTCCTCGACGGCTCGGCGATCCCGCTGGGGGCGGCGGCCCAGGCGCTGATCGCCCACGCGGTGGCGGCGGCGCAGGCGGCCCACGGCGCGCAAGGCGTCCCGGGCGCGCCGGCGGCGGCCAATGCGGCGCCGGTCGCGCAGGGCTCGGTCGCCCACGTCCTTGCCGACGCCCTGGGCGCGAACCACGCCCTGGATCAGCTGCTGGCCTCGCTGCCGGCCGGCCAGTCCGCGGCGCTGCCCGGGGTGGCGGCGCCTCTGGCCGCGGCCGCAGTGGCCGAGGCCGGCGGCCCGGCGATCCTGGCGCACGTCAACCTCTCGTTCGGCGACATGGGCCTCATGTTGCACCTTGACCATATCGCCCCGATAAATCATGCATAAAATAAGTTAGGTCTGTTCCGCGACCGTGGGTCTCTCTACGGTCGCGGCTCAGGTGGGGGTCTAGGACGTTGGGGGAACCATGAAAACGGGATTGCTCGCCGCAACCGCGGCGATGCTCGCGGTTGGGTGCGGCTCAGCGGCGATGGCTCAGGCGCCGCGCTCGCCGATCCTCGCCAAGGGCTCGGCCGGCGCGATGCGGGCCGACGTGGAACAGCGCTACAGCGCCGCCGTGGCCATGTCGCGCTCGCCGGAAGTCATCCGCGCGAACGACGAGCGCTTCACCTGGGCCTCCGAGACCAAGGTCGCCTGCGGGATCGCCATCGGCTTCCTCAAGACCGGCACGGTCGACGAGGACAGCATCGACAAGTGCGACCTCTACTACCAGCGCATGCAGATGCCGCCGGCGCCGATCATGACGCCGCCGGAGCCCGCGCCCGCCCAGGCCGCGGCCGCCGCGCCGCCCTGCGCCACCAAGCTGCCGATCGTCTTCTACTTCGGCTGGAACGTGGCCGAGCCGCCGGCCGAGGCCGCCGGCGTCGCCCAGGCATCGGCGCAGCAGATGCAGGCCTGCGGCTGGCAGAACCTGAGCGTGTCCGGCTACGCCGACACCTCCGGGTCGACCGCCTACAACCAGAAGCTCTCGGAGGCGCGCGCCCGCAACGTCGCCAGCCTGCTCGAGAGCGCCGGCGTATCCGCCCAGTCTCTGACCGTGGTGGGCTACGGCGAGACCCGGCCGGCCGTGCCGACGCCCGATGGCGTGCGCGAGCCGCAGAACCGCCGGGTCGTCATCAACACCGCGGGGGCTCAGTAATGCTCAGGGGGCGGCACATGAGAATGTTCGGTTTCAAACAGGGGCTGCTCGCCGCAGGCGGCGCACTGGCGCTGTCGGCGTTCGCCGCCGGGCCAGCCGGCGCCATCGAGCTGAAGGAGGCGATCCAGATCGCGGTCGACTCCAACCCGCAGGTGAACCAGGCCATCCAGGACAAGCAGGCGATCGACTTCGAGCGCCGTCAGGCCCAGGGGCTCTACCTGCCTAGGCTCGACGCCGAGGTCAGCGCCGGCGTCGAACGTCTGGACAACCCGACGCGTCGGGCGCTGGGGCTCGACACCCAGACGCTCGGTCCGATCGAGGGCAGCCTGACGCTGCAGGAGACGCTGTTCGACAGCGGCAGCCGCCGCTCGGAGCTCGAGCGCCAGGCCGCCCGCAGCGACGGCGCCGCGACCCGGGTCGGCGAGCGGGCCGAGAACATCGCTCTGGAGACCGCGCGCGAGTACCTGAACTACCTGCTGCAGCAGCGGCTGGTGGCCGCCGCCCAGGACAACGTCGCCTACCACGAGAAGATGGTCTCCGACCTCGGCGAGGGCGTGCGCTCAGGCTCGATCAGCGTGGCCGACCAGCAGCAGGCGCAGGAGCGCCTCGACGCCGCCCGCGCCCGGGTGGTGGAGGCGCGCGAGGGCCTGGTGAACGCCATGATCGCGTTCACCACCCGCACCGGCGTGCCGCTCGACCAGGTGTCGATGCCGCCCGAGCTGCCGATCCCGGCGACGCTCAACGACGCCATCGGCGTCGCGCGGGAGAACAACCCGACGATCAAGATCGCGGTCTCGGACGTCGACGCCGCCGACGCGGTGGTCCGCAAGACCGAGTCCGACCTCTGGCCGAAGCTGGCCCTTGAGGCTCGGGCCCGCACGGGCCACGACGTGGACGGTTTCGCCGGCCGCACGAACGACGTGCTGGCGCGGGTGGTGCTGCGCTGGAGCCTCTACAGCGGCGGCATCAACCAGGCGAACGTCCAGGAGCAGGTCCGCCGGGCCAGCGAGCAACGCTACGTGCTGCACCAGACGACCCGCCAGGCGGAGGAAGACGTCCGCACGGCGTGGAACCGCGAGGAGCAGCAGGCGGCGCTGTTGCAGGAGCTGACCCGCCAGACCCAGGCTTCCGACCAGCTGATCAGCTCCTATGCCGACCAGTTCCGGGTGGGCCGCCGCTCGCTGCTCGACCTGCTCGACACGCAGAACACCCGCTACAACTCGCAGGTGCTGCTCGAGACGGCCCGGTTCGCCGAGATCTTCGCGCGCTACAAGCTGCTCGCCGCCACCGGCCAGCTGCTCGACACGCTCGGAATCCAGCGTCCACATGACGCAACGGCGGATTCTCGCGCCCGCTTTAAGGTTCCGCCAACTCCCCCGGCGGAAGTTATGCGACGGCGGCATGCCAACTGAGTCTCACCTGCCGCCTCCTCCGATGGAGTGACAGGGCGGCTGTGGAGATCAGGACGTGAAAATCGACAAGATCGCTCCCGGCCCCGAGGCCGGGAGCACGAGTGATTCCGTTCTCGAGGCGCTGCAGTACGTCGCGCGCGCCTACGACCGTCCGGCCGCCGCGGTGGTGCTCACCTCGGGCCTCGCCGTCGACGAGCGCGGCCGGCTGCCGTTCCACCAGGTCGAGCCGGCGGCCGAGCGGGTAGGCCTGCGCTCGCACGCCATGCGCAAGCCGGTTCGCGGCATCGCCGCGCGCCACGCCCCGGCGATCCTCGAGCGGCTCGACGGCGGGGCGCTCGTCCTCCTGGAGGTGAAGGAAAAGCAGCTCCGGATCTACGATCCCGCGCTCGGCGAGGAGCGCTGGTTCTCGCGCGCCGGCCTCGAGGCGGTCTACGCCGGGCGCCTCGTCACCATCGAGCCGGATCCCACCCAGGAGCGCGGCCTGGAGGGCACCGCCGTCGAGCCCGAGCCGCGGCACTGGTTCTGGGGCGAGCTCAAGAAGTACCGCGGCCAGTTCGGCTACATCGCCGCCGCCGCCTCGACCGTGAACCTGCTGGCCTTCGCCATGCCGCTGTTCACCATGAACGTCTACGACCGGATCATCCCGAACAAGGCGGCGGCCAGCCTGTGGGTGCTGGCGCTGGGCGTGTTCTTCGCGCTCGGCTTCGACTTCCTGCTGCGCATCGCCCGCGCCCGCATCATCGACGAGGTGGGCCGCGAGCTCGACCAGAAGCTGGCGCAGCAGCTGTTCGAGAAGGTGATGAACATCCCGCTCGCCGCACGCGAGGGGACCACCGGCGGGTTCGCCAAACGGCTGGCCGAATACGAGGTGGTGCGCGAGTTCTTCACCTCCACCACCGTCGTGCTGGTCATCGACATGGCCTTCGTGTTCGTCTTCCTGGCGCTGATCCTGGCGCTCGGCGGTTTCCTGGTGCTGATCCCGCTGGTGGGCATCGCGGCCATGCTGGCCGCCGGCTACAGCCTGCAGAAGGGCATGACGGCGACCCTGAAGGACGCCCAGGCCGATTCCGGCCTGCAGCACTCCACCCTGGTCGAGGCGATCGCCAGCACCGAGACGCTGAAGGCCATCGGCGCGGAGGGCCGCATGCTCGGCCGCTGGCGCCGCTACGCCGACATGAGCGCGGCCACCCAGGAGCATCTGCGCAAGCTCTCGGCGATCGGGGTGACGCTCGCCTCCTTCTTCCAGCAGGCGATCAGCGTCGGCCTGGTGGTCGGCGGCTTCTACCTGTTCAACGCCAACATGATCTCCATGGGCGCGATCATCGCCATCGTCATGGTGGCGGGCCGCTCGCTCGCGCCGGTGGGCCAGTTCGCCTTCATCATGACCCGGGCCAAGCAGGCCATGCTGACGCTCACGGCCCTGCAGAAGATCATGGATTCCCCCGACGAGCGGACGCTCAACCTGCGCAGCGTGACGCCGCAGGTCGGGGCCGGCGCCATCGAGTTCGACCACGTGACCTTCCGCTATCCGGGCGCCGAGGCCGACTCGCTGAAGGACCTGCAGCTGAAGATCACGCCGGGCGAGCGCATCGGCGTCATCGGGCGCGTCGCCTCCGGCAAGTCGACGCTGGGCCGGCTGATCTGCGGCCTCTATGCGCCCATCGACGGGGCCTACGTCGTCGACGGCTTCGACAGCCGCCAGTTCCACCCGCACCAGCTGCGCAAGGCGTTCCGCTACGTCGGCCAGGAAGCGGAGCTGTTCCACGGCACGGTGCGCGAGAACCTGCTGCTGGGCGCGGCCGGCGCCAGCGACGAGCAGATGATCGCCGCCGTCGAGCGCTCGGGGGCCGACATCTTCCTGTCGCGCGGCGCCACCGGCTTCGACCTGCCGGTGGGCGAGCGTGGCGCACGCCTGTCCGGCGGCCAGCGTAGCTTCATGGCGCTCGCCCGCGCGCTGATCGAGCCCTGCCGGCTGCTGTACCTCGATGAGCCGACCGGGGCCATGGACACCCAGAGCGAGGCCTACTTCATCGAGAAGCTGGGCAAGGCCATCGGCCCGAAGCAGACGCTGGTGATCTCCACGCACCGGGTCTCCATGCTGACGCTGGTCGACCGGCTGATCGTCATCGATGGCGGCCGGATCATCGCCGACGGCCCCAAGGCGCAGGTGATGAAGGCGCTCGCCACGCCGGCCGCCGCTGTCGCCGCCGAGTAGCGGCCTTCCTTCGCGCGCCGCCATCAGCCTGGTTCGCCAGGTTCCGTATCTGCGCGGCCGTTCAGAAATAAAAATGTCGCAGTGCTGTAATAGATCGCGGAACGATATAGCTTGCGCTAGAGTGAAATTCGCCTCCGGCGCGAAGATCTGTTGTTCAAAGCACCGAAATTACGTCGACCACCCGACCTCTGACCTGCGACGCACTGGCCAACTGTAGTTAACATCGATTAAATTCTGCTTGCCACCGGTATAACAAGTGCATAAAGCTCCGCCGAAATGGGGTTGGCGCACGCGTGTCCAGAATTGGCGCGCTGCGCCGATGAAAATACGGGTGGGGCTTTCAAGATGCCGACGGTTGTTGGGACGAGCGGCGCTGACACGCTGAATGGTCTGTCGGGCGATAATCTGATTTCGGGCGGCGACGGCGCCGACAAGCTGAACGGCGGCGCGGGCATGGACACGCTCGACGGCGGCGCCGGCGCGGACACCCTCAGCGGCAACTCCGGCAATGACCTGCTGGTGTTCAATGGCGCCGATGCGCCCGGCGCGACCGCGGATGTCTACGACGGCGGCTCCGGGATCGACATCCTGCAGCTCAACCTGACCAGCAGCCAGTGGTTCGGCGCCAAGTTCCAGGCGGATCTCGTCAACTACCAGACGTTCCTGGCAGTGAACACGAACCAGCACACGCTGGAGGCCACGAACGCGATCTTCAATTTCACGGCCTTTCCGCTGTCGGTCTCGAAGATCGAGCAGTTCACCGTCTCGGTGAACGGCCATACGCTCTCGATCGCCGATGACCCGGTCACGGCGCTCAATGATACCCTGACGGTTAACGAGGACAGCTCCGCGACGTCCGGGAACCTCCTGGCCAACGACATGGTCCCGGACCTCGTGGGCGGGGTTCAGGTCGGCGCTGCGGCGCACGGAACGGTGTCGCTGGCGACGAGCCTCAGCGATCCGTTCAACGCCAGCGCCACCGCCACCTACACGCCCGATCACGCCTTCTTTGACCATCTTGCCGCCGGCGTGACGGCGACCGACACCTTCACCTACAC
>NZ_DATIMC010000038.1:0-3646 GCF_035475775.1 Phenylobacterium sp.
AGGAGCAGGGCGGCGAAAGGTCTGACGCGGAGCATGGAGCGGAGCTTATAGGCCAATGCGGCGAAACCTTGCCAGCGGCCGCCGTCGAACGCGGCCTCAAGCCTAACCGTCCATGGCCAAGCTTTGTTCCTTACCCCGGTCAGTCCTCGGGACCGATCCGGCCTCGCAGCGCCTTCACCCCGCCGCGCCGCGCCTTGGCGTCCAGCCGTCTCTGGCGCGACGCCCGCGTGGGCCGGGTCTTCTTGCGCGGCGGAGGCGGCGGCTCGGCCGCCTTGCGGATCAGCGATACGAGCCGGTCGCAGGCGGCCTGGCGATTGAGCTCCTGCGAGCGGTGCTCCTGGGCGAGGATCACCAGCACGCCGTCTTGGGTGAGCCGCGAGCCCGCCAGATGCGCCAGCCGCTGGCGCACGCGCTCGGGCAGGCTCGGCGATCCACGCACGTCGAAGCGCAACTCGATCGCCGTCGAGACCTTGTTGACGTGCTGCCCGCCGGGGCCGGAAGCGCGCACCGCGCGTAGCTGCACCTCGTCGTCGCCGATCGCGATGTGATGGCCGACCTCGATCACCGCTATGCCGCGCCCCACACGTCCACGGGCGGCAAGCCGCGCACCGCGCGGGCCCGATCGACCAGCTCCTGGATGAACGCCGTCTTGGCTGCCGTGAGGAGCGGCGGCGAGATCGCGGCAAGCCGCGCTTCGCGTTCGGCCGCAAATGCCTGCGGCCACGCAGGGTCGTAAGCGACGGCCTCGACGGTTTCGCCGCTCATGGCCGCTGCAGCACGACGAGGTCCACCCAGTCGCGGACCGGTCCGGGCGTGGGCCGCGCCCGCATGGCGCCGAGCCCGGCCTCGAACGCCGCATCGGGCAGGCTGGCAAGCAGGCTGTCGGCGCGCAGGGTCGTGCGCTCGACGAAGCTCGTCCAGTCCGGCTGGCTGACCTGTTCGACCAGCTTGTGGCCGAGCGGGCGGAAGCCCTCCGGCTGGAACGGCGCGGCGATCTCCGCCAGGCTCGGCATCCGGGCGAGATAGAGCGCCTCGAAACCTTCGAAGTAGCCGTTCAGCGGAACCCGATGGGCCTGCTCGCGGGTGGGGCCGCGGATCGCAACGCAACCGCCCGGCGCCAGCACGCGGCCGCATTCCGCCGCGGCCTTCGGCCGGTCGCCGATGTGGTGGAACACCATCGACATGAAGACCAGGTCCGCCCAGCCGCTCTCCACTGGGATCGCCTCGGCCGAGCCGGTGCGGAAGCTGACGTCCGGACCGAGGTCCTTCGCGCGCGCCTCCCGCAGCATCTTTTCCGACGGATCGACCCCGATCACCTGCGCCGCGTAGCCGTTCGCCAGCCCGCCCGAGAACCGGCCGGTGCCGCAGCCCAGGTCGACGATCCGTTCCGGTCGCCTGGGCAACAGGCTCGCCAGCTCGTCCAGCCACAGCGCCAGCACGCCCGGCTGCATGGCGCGCCCGCGGTCATAGGCCTCCGGCATGCGGGTGCGATCGTAGTCCATGGGGCCTTTTGCCAAGCTTCGCGGATTTCGGTAAGTAGCCCCATGCGCCGCGTAAGCCACGCCCTCGCTCTGCTTATTCCGACCGCCGCCGGCGGGCGGGTGCGAGGTGTCGTGGCGTAAGCGTCAGCAGCCACCCTCGAATCACCAGCCCCGGCGGGACGCGTCCGGGGCTTTTTCGTTTCAGAAGCCCGCCGTCCGCTCCCGCCCAAGGAGACCAAGGACATGAGCGAATATCCCGAGATCCGCGTCCGCGGCATCGAGCCCGCCGACATCGCCGCCGTCACGGAGGTGTTCAACCAGCCGAAGGCCTATTGGGGCACGCTGCAACTTCCGCTCACCGCGGTCGCCGAGCGAGAAAGGCGGTTCGCCAACCGGCCGGCCAACCTCAAGCAGCTGGTCGCCGAAATCGAGGGAAAGGTCATCGGCTGCCTCGGCCTGTTCCGGGACGAGAACATCCGCCGCAACCACGTCGGCGGCTTCGGCATGGCCGTGCACGACGGCTTCGCCGGCCGCGGCGCAGGGACGGCGCTGGTTTCCGGCGCGCTCGAGCTTGCCGACCGCTGGTGGAACCTGAAGCGCCTGGAGCTGTGGGTGTACGCCGACAACGCACGCGCCATTGCGCTCTACGAACGCTTCGGGTTCGAGCGCGAAGGCCTGAGCCGCGCCTACGCGTTCCGCGACGGCGAATACGTGGACACGCTGTCCATGGCCCGGATCAGACTGTGAGGCGGCTTCCCTTGACCTTGGCGCAAAAAACCGCTTCAGAGCCGGCGCTTTCCCGCATTGCCGTTGCGCAAGCGCAGCGCGTCTTGTCCCGCTAGGAGAACGATCATGCGCGTCTACTACGACCGCGACGCCGACATTTCCCGCATCCTGGACAAGAAGATCGCGATCGTGGGCTATGGCAGCCAGGGCCGTGCGCACGCGCTCAACCTCACCGATTCCGGCGTCAAGAACCTCGCCGTGGCGCTGAAGCCCGGCTCGGCCACCGCCAGGAAGGTCGAGGCCGACGGCCTGAAGGTGATGAGCGTGCCGGACGCCGCCAAGTGGGCGGATGCGATCATGATCCTCGCCCCCGACGAGCTGCAGCGCGGCATCTACAACGCCGAGATCGCGCCCCACATCAGGGACGGCGCGGCGCTGCTGTTCGCCCACGGCCTCAACGTCCATTTCAGCCTGATCGAGCCGAAGCCCTCCATCGACGTCCTGATGGTGGCGCCCAAGGGCCCCGGTCACACCGTCCGCAGCGAGTACCAGCGGGGCGGCGGGGTGCCCTGCCTGATCGCGGTGCACCAGGACGCCACCGGCAACGCGCTCGACCTCGGCCTCGCCTACGCCTCGGCGATCGGCGGCGGCCGCTCGGGGATCATCGAGACCACCTTCCGCGAGGAGTGCGAGACCGACCTGTTCGGCGAGCAGAGCGTGCTGTGCGGCGGCCTGGTCGAGCTGATCCGCGCCGGCTTCGAGACCCTGGTCGAGGCCGGCTACGCCCCCGAGATGGCCTATTTCGAGTGCCTGCACGAGGTGAAGCTGATCGTCGATCTGATCTACGAGGGCGGCATCGCCAACATGAACTACTCGATCTCCAACACCGCCGAGTACGGCGAGTACGTCACCGGCCCGCGCATCGTGACGCCCGCGACCAAGGCCGAGATGAAGCGCGTGCTGGAGGACATCCAGTCCGGCCGCTTCGTGAAGGACTGGATGAACGAGAACGCGGCCGGCCAGCCCAGCTTCAAGGCGACGCGCCGCCGCAACGCCGAGCACCCCATCGAGGAGGTGGGCGGCCGGCTGCGCGCCATGATGCCCTGGATCACCCAGAACAAGCTGGTGGACCAGGAGCGGAACTGAGCCCGGCTCCCCCCGATCACGGGGGAAGTGGCCCGATGCGCGGAACGCGCGAGGGTCGATGGGGGGAGAGGCCCAAAGACCACTTCCCCCCTTGTCGGCCGGGCGTCGCCGCCGACATTTCCCCGTCGAGGGGAAAGCAATCACTCCATCCGCCGCTTCTGCTTCATCCAGGCGCGACTGCTCTTCATCCGCACGATCCACTCGCGCTGCTGGGCCTTGCGCAACGCCGGGTCTGCCTTGGCGCGCTCGTGGGCCAGCTCGCGCTGCAGCTTGAGCCAGCTGTCGTAGCGCGC
>NZ_DATIMC010000039.1:0-9140 GCF_035475775.1 Phenylobacterium sp.
CTGGCTGTTCGGCAAGGCGATGTCGATCTACGGCGGCTCGTCCGAGATCCAGAACAACATCATCTCCAAGCGCATCCTGGGCCTGCCGGACACCACGCAGTCGACCTGAGGCTACCCACCGGCGGCTGCGAGCAGGGCGCCGGTGAGGAAGATCGGGACGGCGCCTAGGGAGCCGAAGCCGAAGACCCCGCAAGAGGATGCCTGACTCCACCGTCATTGCGGGCATCGTCATCCCATCGACCTCGCCGCTATTTCTGGCCGGTGTCGGTGTTCATGTTGGCGCTGGACTGGTGTGCGTCGCCGCCGGGGCGCTGGCGATGCTGAGCCGGAAGCGGCGCGGTCGTCACTCGACAGCTGGAACTGTGTACTTCTGGGGGCTCGCAGTCCTCTGTGCGTCGGCGGCAGTACTGGCCGTGGTCCGCTGGCCGGAAGACAATGTGCTGTTGGCCCTGGTCTTCATCGCGTTCGGAGCGGCGTACCTAGGGCGTCAGGCCATGCGAAGCCGCCATGCGGTGCGCCTGCACATCACCGGCATGGGCGCGTCCTACATCGTCATGCTGACGGCCTTCTACGTGGACAACGGCAAGTTCCTGCCGCTCTGGCGCGATCTGTCGCCGCTCGCCTACTGGCTCGTACCCGCCGCCATCGGGCTCCCAATCATGGGATGGGCGCTCTTACGTCACCCGCTCGTTCGGGGTGTGCATTTGCAAGAGACATAATTGCCCCCGCAAGCCTCGGCGCACGCGGCGCCGGCTCGCAAGCAGCATCCCCCCGAAGGCCTCGGCCTCGCGGGAGGAACAACGACTGTGAAGGACGCCATGCCCAAGGGCCGCAAGCGGCCGCCCGTGCAGATGCCGCGGGCGGACGGCAACTGCAGGCGCACCTGCTACTCGGCGAGCCTGGCGCTGGAGATCTGCGCCAGGCTCGCGAACGGGGAGAAGTGGGCCCTGATCTGCAACCGGGGCCGGCTGCCACACTGCAGCGCCTTGTCGAAGTGGCGCGACAAGCATGCCGAGTTCGCGGAGGCGCTGGCCCAGGCGCGGGAGATCGCCCGCGAGCGCGCGGGCCCGCTCACAGGGGATGATCTCGAACACCTGAAAGGACTTCTGATGGCCAAAAAGGCAAGCGGGCCAGGCAAGCCGCGCCCAGGACGCCGCAACATCGTTCACGTGCGGTATGGGCCGCGTGTCGCCCGGGAGATTTGCGAGCACTTGGCGGCCGGCGAAATCTGGAGCCAGATCGCCGGCGCCGGCAGGCTGCCCTCCGTCGCGACCTTCTACCGCTGGCGACGCGATTTCCCCGAGTTCGCAGCCGCTGTCGAGGACGCGCGGCGCTACGCGGCCGAGGCGAGGTTCGACGCGGCGCTGGTCGTGGCGCAGGCGTCCACGCCGGCGACGGTGCAGTCGGACAAGCTGCACGTCGCGACGCTGTTCGCCCATGCCGAGAAGCTGGACCCGGACCGGTTCGGGCGCGGCGCCGGCTCCGGGGAGCCGCGCATCCGCCGGATCGTCATCCGCCGGTTCGAGCGGGCGGTGCGCGAGGACGGGACCGAGTACGTCCGCGCCATCGACAGCGTGCAGGAGCAGGAGGATGAGCGATGACCGCTGCCAGCGAGGCGCCGCGGAAGAAGGCGGTTGGAAAGCCGCCACGCAAGACGCCGGGGGCGAAGCCCAATCCGGGTGAGCTGAAGCTTCCGGGATGGGAGCCACGGCTCTACCAGTTGCCGCTCTGGGAATACCTGCAGGCCGGCGGCGCGCGCGCCGACGTCGTGGCGCATCGCCGGTGGGGCAAGGACGAGGTGGCGCTGCACTGGGCCGCGGCGGCCGCGAGCCAAAAACGCGGCGTCTACTGGCACCTGCTGCCGGAGGCGGCCCAGGCGCGGAAAGCCATATGGGACGCGGTCAATCCGCACACGGGCAAGCGGCGGATCGAGGAGGCTTTCCCGCGCTCGATCCGGGTCAGACGGAGCCACGCCGAAATGAAACTCGAGCTGGAGAACGGCTCCGTCTGGCAGGTGGCGGGGTCGGACAACTACAACTCGCTGGTGGGCTCGCCGCCGGTGGGGGTGGTGTTCTCGGAGTGGGCGCTCGCCAAGCCCGACGCCTGGAGCTACATCCGCCCGATCCTGGCGGAGAACGGCGGCTGGGCGCTGTTCCTGTGGACGCCGCGCGGGCGCGGGCACGCGACGCGGGCGTTCGAGGTCCGGGCGCGCGATCCGCAGTGGTTCACGCTGAAGTCGCCGGCCACCGCCACCGACGTCTTCACCCCCGAGCAGCTGGCCCGGGAGCGGTCCGAGCTGATCGCCGAGCTGGGCTCGGCCGAGGAGGGCGAGGCGAGGTTCGCCAGCGAGTACCTCGTGGATTTCGAGGCGGCGACGCCGGGCGCCTACTACGCCAGCCTGATCGGCGAGGCGGAGCGGGCCGGCCGCATCGGACGCGTCCCGTTCGATCCGGCGCTCAGGGTGGACACCGCCTGGGACCTGGGCATCGACGACTACACGGCGATCTGGTTCTTCCAGCAGGCCGGGCGCGAGGTGCGCGTGATCGACTACCACGAGACGCGCGGCGAGGGCCTGGAGGCGATCGTGCGCGAGGCGCTGGCGGGGAGGCCGTGGACGTACGGCGCCCACCACCTGCCGCACGACGTGATGGTGCGCGAGCTCGGGGCGGCCGGGCGCTCGCGCTACGAGACCCTGCGCGGGCTCGGGCTTTCGGCGATCGAGGTGGGCGCAGCCATGGACCCGGAGGAGCGGATCAACGCCGCGCGGCTGATGATCCCCCTGTGCTGGTTCGACGCCGAGCGCTGCGGGCTGGGGCTGGAGCGGCTGCGCGCCTACCGCAAGCGCTGGAGCCGGGCGACGCGCACTTACGCCGGGCCGCTGCACGACGAGGCGAGCCATGCGGCCGATGCGTTCGGCGAGTTCGCCGCCAACCGGCGCGGCGGGGCTGCGCTGGCGCGCCCGGCGCGGCGGGTCCTGCACGAGCCGCTGGGGTGGATGGGGTAGGAGAGCCGGTTGCGGGCTGCGCCGCTCTCAGAGCCGGGACGACCTCGGCGGCTCCGCCGTCTCGGCCCGCTTCTGGCGGCGGCCGTCGCGCCAGAGGAAGACGACGGCCACGGCGAAGCAGGCGATCGCCAGCGCGGTGGCGGCGAGCAGGGGCTCGAGGATCTTGTGGAGGTCGTCCGGGCTCATCGGAGCCATAACGCGCGAGGCGCGGCGCGGGACGAACTCAGCCTCGTTCGGCGAGCAGGCGCTCCACGGCGTCGTGCTCCTGGGCGGCGGCGCGGATCAGGATGCGGCGCACCCCCTCCATCGCCTGCACGGCCTTGGGCGTATAGGAGAGCGCGTGGTCCCGGCGGCGGATGAGGCCGTCTTCGACCAGGGCGCGGACCTTGCGCCGCACCGTCTCCTCCGGGATGCCGCTGCCGGCCGACAGCGACTTGACGTTGGTGGCGAGGCTGGGCAGCTCGGCCATCTCGCCGGCCAGCACCCGGTCGAGGTCGAGCCCGGAGGCGCCGCGGTGCTCGGCGGTGCGCAGCGCGATCATCAAGAGGATGTGCAGCTTCTCGATGTCGCCGCCGAAGGCGTGCTGGGCTTCGGTCAGCAGATCGACGAGCGGCGCCACAAGATCCTTGGCGATCCGCGGGTAGTTCTCGCGCAGCAGGGGTTCCAGGGGATGGGCCATCCCGCCGTCGGAACGTGCGCCCGCGCGCGCCGTTCCGCGGACCGGGCGGCTGCAACGCTCAGCCTGAAGGGGCCGGGCGGGAGGCCCGGGAACGTCGGCGGGACCGGCCAGCGGTCCCGCCGCGTCCGATCACTTCGGGGCCGTCGCGGCGGCCTTGTCGGCCTTCTTGGCCATGTGGTGCTTGGCGTGATGCTTCATGTGATGGGCCTTGCCGTGGTGCTTGGCCGCGGCCGGCTTCTCCGGCGGATTGGGGATCGGCTGCATCTCGGCGAGCGCGGTCCCGGCGGACAAGCTCAGGGCGGCCGACAGGGCCACACCGATCATCGTAAGTTTCAAGAACACCTCCCTCGGTTCGATTGCTCCCGGCGATTCGGAATCGTGCGCCCAGTCACAATCCGCAGCAAGCGGCATTGTCGCAGGCGCCGGGCGTGGTATCGCGGAGGCGCCGATGGACCAGACCACCCATATCCTCGCGCTCGAAGCCCGGCTCGACGAGATGCAGGCGAGCCTGATGGCGCACGACCTGCTGGTCCGCTCGCTGCTGGCGCACCTGGCGCTGGCCGATCCCGAGGCGTTCAAGACGGTGGAGCAGAGCCTGGGCGCGCTGAAGTTCTTCCGCCAGGGCGGCGGCGGCGGCGAGCTGCCGCGCGAGGTGGCCGACGAGATCGCCCTGATCCTGGGCGAGATCGACACCCAGGTGGCGAAGCGGCGGTGAGCGGCCCGCCCAGAGCGCCCCGGCGTTAAGACGCCGTTCGCCAAACCCCGTTAGCGTCGACGATCCTGAGGAAGGGTCGGCCGCGATGTTCGAGTCCTGGTTCGACGAGCGGTTCGTCAGCGCCGGGGCCCAGAGCTACCGCCTCTCGCCGGTCCGCCTGGGCTTCGCCGCCGTGCTCTGGTGGGTGCTGGGCCACGCCTGCGGCTGGACCGCCGCCGGCGCCTGGGCCGCCACGGTGCTGGGGCTGGAAATCCCCATGCGGCTCACCGGCCGGCCGATGGCCCAGGGCCGGTCGGTCAGCCGGGCGCACGCCTGGGCGACGTTTGGGACCTACGCCGTCGCGATCTCCGCCTGGAGCAGCGTCGGCGTGATCCTCTGGACGGCGCGCTCGGCGGCCGCGGAGGTGACCGCGGCGGCCTTCTTCGCGGGCCATCTGCTCTATGTGGAGGCCCACCACAGCCGCTCGCCCGGCGCGATGATCCCCGCAACGCCGGCGCTGGCCGCGCCACTGCTCACCATCGGGCTCTCGCCCCACTTCTCGGGCATGGACCAGCTGATGGTGATGATCGCCATGATCGCCGTCGTCGGCCATGCGGTGATCGGCATCTATGTGGGCTCGGCGAACTTCAAGCAGCTGGTCGGCGTGACCCGCCAGCTTCGCCGGCAGAAGGAGCGCGCCGAGCAGGCGAGCGCCGAGATGGCGGCGGCCCGCGACCAGGCGGAGGCGGCCAGCCATGCCAAGAGCGCCTTCCTGGCCACCATGAGCCACGAGATCCGCACGCCGCTGAACGGGGTGCTGGGCATGACCCAGGCGATGTCGGCGGACCGCGGGCTTTCCGAGGCGCACCGGGCGCAATTGCAGGTGATCCGGCAATCCGGCGAGTCGCTGCTGGCGGTGCTGAACGACATCCTCGACCTTTCCAAGGTGGAGGCCGGCAAGCTCGAGCTGGAGATCATCGCCTTCGACCTGGGGGAGGTGGTCGGCGTCGCGCACCAGGCCTTCGCCGCCGTCGCCGCCGAGAAGGGGCTGGCCTTCGAACTGGTCTTCTCGCCGGCCGCCGCGGGCCGCTACCGCGGCGATCCGACCCGCATCCGGCAGATCCTCTACAACCTGATGTCGAACGCCGTGAAGTTCACCGAGCGGGGCGCGGTCCGCGTGAGGATCGAGCGGGCCGCCGACGAGCGGCTGGCGATCGCCGTGGAGGACACCGGCCTCGGCATCGCCCCGGAGCAGCTGGAGCGGCTGTTCGGCAAGTTCGAGCAGGCCGACGCCTCGACCACGCGGCGCTATGGCGGCGCCGGGCTGGGCCTCGCCATCTGCCGCGAGCTCGCCGGGCTGATGGGCGGGACGATCACGGCGCAGAGCCGCCCGGGCGAGGGCGCGCGCTTCACCCTGAGCCTGCCGCTCGAGCGGATCGGCGAGGCGGCCCCGGAGAGGCCGGCGCCTGCGCGCCGCCGCAAGCCCGCGCGGCGCGCGCCGGCGCGGCCGCTGCGGGTGCTGGCGGCGGAGGACAATGCGGTCAACCAGCTGGTGCTGAAGCTGCTGCTGGCCGAGGTGGGCGTGGAGCCGCTGCTGGTGCGGACCGGCGCGGAGGCGCTCGCGGCCTGGGAGGCCGAGGCCTTCGACCTGATCCTGATGGACGTGCAGATGCCGGTCATGGACGGGCCCACCGCGACGCGGGCGATCCGCGCCGCCGAGGCCGCCGGCGGACGCGCCCGCACGCCGGTCGTGGCGCTCACCGCCAACGCCATGGCCCACCAGGTCGCCGAATACCTGGCGGCGGGCATGGACGGCCACGTGGCCAAGCCGATCGAGGCGCGCCGGCTCTATGAGGTGATCGAGGCGGCGCTGGCCGGTGCGGCCGAGGCGCCGAAGCCCCGCCGGCCCGTTCGCCGCCGCGCCTGAGGCGTCGGCGGGCCCAGGCCTTTCGTTCGCAGTTTGTTCTTGACGCCCGCGCGCGAATTTGCGACAATTCCGGCATCGTCGAGAGTTGCGCCCCGCGAGGGCGCGGCGCCGGGCTGGCGCCCGCACGAGGTTCATCCATGTCCGCCGAAGACCAAGCCGCCGGGCCGGCCGAAGCCGGCGCGCGGGCGCTCGCCGCGCTGCGCCGGATTCTGGTGGTGGAGGAGGGGCGGCGCACCTGCGTCTACGCCGACAGCCGGGGCTTGGCGACGGTCGGCATCGGCCACCTGGTGCGCCCCGAGGACGGGCTCGCCATCGGCGAGGCGATCTCGCAGGCGCAGGTGGATTCGCTGTTTGCGGCCGACGGGGGCCGCGCGCTGGCGGCGGCCGAGGCGCAGGCGCGGGCGGCGGGGATCGCCGATGCGGCGTTCGTCGTGCGGCTGGCGGCGGTGAACTTCCAGCTCGGGACGGGCTGGACGGCGGCGTTCCCGAACACCTGGCGCCTGATCCTGGCGCGCGACTATGCGGCCGCCGCCGACGAGCTGGCCGGATCGCTCTGGGCGCGCCAGACGCCGCGGCGCGTCGCGGCGTTCCAGGCCGCGCTGCGGCGGCTCGCGAGCGGCTAGGCGGTTCGCACGCAGACCGGCGGGAGGTTCGCGTTTTGTTCTTGACGGCCGCGCGCGAATTTGCGACAATCCGGGCATGGTTGAGAACTGCGTCTCGAGCCCGGTGGCGGGCTGAAGCGGGCGCGGGACCGGCCCTCCGATCCTGAGACTCCGAGGCGGCTTTCGGGCCGCGCCATCGAACCCGACGGGCCACGCGTCCGCGCGGGCCAAACCTGTTGAGGCATCCATTGTCCGACGACGAGATCATCCGCGAGGCGCGCGAGGCCTTCGAGCTGGCCGCCGACGCCGAGGCCGAGAACCGCCGCGAGGCGCTGGACGACCTGCGGTTCGCCCGGCTGGGCGAGCAGTGGCCGGAGCGGGTCCGCAGGGAGCGGGAGCTGGACGGGCGGCCGTGCCTGACCATCAACCGGCTGCCGGCCTTCATCCGCCAGGTGGTCAACGACGCGCGGCAGAACAAGCCCGCCATGGTGGTGCATCCGGTGGACGACGCGGCGGACCCGGCGACCGCCGAGGTGCTGAACGGCCTGATCCGGCACATCGCGCAGTCGAGCGACGCGGAGGTGGCCTACGACACCGCGCTGGACTTCGCGGTGACCGGCGGCTTCGGCTACTTCCGGATCAACACCCGCTACGCCTGCGACGACAGCTTCGACCAGGACCTGGCGATCGAGCGCGTGGCGAACCCGTTCTCGATCTACGGCGACCCGAACGGGACGGCCGCGGACTCCTCGGACTGGAATGTGGCGTTCGTGGTCGACACGCTGCCGAAGGCCGCCTTCGAGGCGCGCTGGAAGGGCGCCGATGCGGTCGACTGGGGCGCGGATTCCTACGCCTCGCTGACCGGCCCCTGGCTGGACGGCGAGCGGGTGATGGTCGCCGAATACTGGCGGCGCGAGCCGGTGACGCGGACCATCCTGGCGCTCTCCGACGGGCAGGTGGTCGAGGCCGGCGTCTACCAGGCGCAGAGGGCGATGTTCGACGCCCTGGGCGTTTCGGTCATGGGCCGGCCGCGGGAGGTCGCGAGCCACAGGGTGACCCAGCGGGTCCTGACCGGGGCGGAGGTGCTGGAGACCGTCGACTGGGCCGGCAGGTTCATCCCGATCGTGCCGGTCTATGGCGAGGAGCTGCACGTCGACGGGAGGCGCCGGCTGCGCAGCCTGGTGCGCGACGCCAAGGATCCGCAGCGGATGTTCAACTACTGGCGCACGACCACGACGGAGCTGGTGGCGCTGGCGCCCAAGACGCCGTTCATCGGGCGCAAGGGGGCCTTCGAGACCGACAGCGCCAAATGGGCGACGGCCAATATCCAGACCCACGCCTACATCGAATACGACGGGCCCGAGCCGCCGCAGCGCCAGCCCTTCGCCGGTCCGCCGGCGGGCGCCATGCAGGAGGCGCTCTCGGCCTCCGACGACATGAAGGCGATCATGGGCCTGCACGATGCGAGCCTGGGGGCGGCCTCGAACGAGACGTCGGGGCGGGCGATCCTGATGCGGCAGCGGGAGGGCGACGTCTCGACCTTCCACTACATCGACAACCTGAGCCGGGCGCTGCGCCACGCCGGGCGGATCCTGATCGACCTGATCCCGAAGGTCTATGGGACCGCGCGGGTGATCCGGGTGCTGGGGGCCGACGGAGCGGCGCAGAGCGTGCCGATCAACCCCGCCGAGCCGGGCGCGGGCCAGGCCGCGGGCGAGCTCGGCAAGATCGAGAGGATCTACGACCTCACCGTCGGCAAGTACGACGTCACCGTGGAAACCGGACCTTCCTTCACCACGCGGCGGGAAGAGGCGGCCAACCAGATGATCGAACTGATCCGCGCCTATCCGCAGGCCGCGCCGCTGATCGGCGATCTGCTGGCCAAGAACCTGGACTGGCCGGGCGCCGACGAGATCGCCGAGCGGCTGAAGACGCTGCCCGGCTGGTACTACGAGGACGGGTGGATCCGCCGCGTGTTCAAGACCGACGGCTGGCCCACCACGCTCATGCTGGTGAACGCCATCGGCTACGTCGCCGAGGCGGCGAACCATCATCCGGACCTCTCCGTGACCTGGGCGCGCGTGGGCGTCAAGCTCAAGACGCACAGCGCCGGCGGGGTTACCGACAAGGACTTCGCGCTCGCCCGCCAGGTCGAGGACGTGGCACTGTGGCGCCCGGCCGCAGGCGGCGCGCTTACCGGCACGCCTAACAAGTTCGTGCGGAGCGGCGAACGC
>NZ_DATIMC010000040.1:0-27304 GCF_035475775.1 Phenylobacterium sp.
GGGGGGCCGCGCCAGGCGCATCCCCCCGCTCTGGCCACGCAACGTTTCGACATAGCCGGCCACCCCGAGTTGGTGGACCACTTTCATGACGTGGTTTTTCGAGATTCCGTAGGTGGAGGCGATCTCGCCGATCGTCGGCCGGCGCTGGGAATGCAGCGCGACATACATGAGCACCCGTAGGCAATAGTCGGTGTAGACCGTCAGTCGCATGGTCGACCTGCTGCAGCTCGACCGACACTAGATCCCCAGAACGTCATTTTAGTCTGAACACCTTGATTCGGATGGCGGAGGGGTGAACCCAGAGTTCGACCGGAGAGCCCCGCCGGAACGTCGAGTCCTAGCGTTCGACGGGCTCGGTTCTCGAACCTCGCGCCTGTCATCCGGTTGTGTCGTCCATCACCGATGGCTCCCTGCCGAATTCCCTTGTGACTCAAAAGGCGTACGGAAGATATTGGTTCAAACTGCCGCGTCGAGATGCACATGGTCGCAGCGCTCGCGCGTGCGGGCCGGGACGAGCTGAGCCGGGAACTGCAGGAGGCCGGAGGTCCGCCCCAACCGAGGTTCTCATCAATGAGGCGCCTCCAATGCGGCGGCCCACGCGTTGACTGGGGAAGCCCGGAGGCGATGCCGACGCTTCGAGCCAGGCCCTTCGAAGCCGGCCCTGTGGCGCGCCGAACCTCGGCGGCCGCCAGCGAAGAGGAAGGCCGATGTCGGAAGATCAGACCGAACGGCAGGCGCTCGAGGCCGTGCGGCGCCTCGAAGACGTCCGCCGCGAAGCGATCCGTCACAACGACTCCGCAACCATGGACCGGATTCTCGACGCCAAGTTCATCTATATCAACCACGACGGAGTCGTGTACGACAAACCCAGGTACATATCGGCCGTCAGTTCCCATGAGTTGACGTATTCCCAGGACTTCGATCTCACCGAGAGCGAGCATCGCTTCGACGGAGACGTGGTCATCTTGGTCGGAATGATGCTCGGCCATGCCCGCCTCGGGGGCGAGCCGAACGTG
This sequence comes from Phenylobacterium sp., assembly GCF_035475775.1. Classification (GTDB taxonomy): domain Bacteria; phylum Pseudomonadota; class Alphaproteobacteria; order Caulobacterales; family Caulobacteraceae; genus Phenylobacterium. Next base: position 1,017 of record NZ_DATIMC010000040.1, read on the forward strand.
TACCACCTCCGCAACATGCGCGTCCGGCGGGCGCGAGACGCCGCTTGGAAGCTCTTGGCCTGGCAATCCTCGCCCTACATACGTCAGCCGACCTTTACCGGCTGAGGCGGTTGAGGCGGCCGCGCCGGCGGCGCCAAGGAGGGCATGCCGCGGCGGAGGAGCCGAAAGCCGCGCCGAGGCCTATCAGGCTCCGCTCATCTGCTCGGCCGTCAGTCCCCGCCCCCTCTTCGGTGGCTTCGCGAGATCCAGCTTGGCGGATCGCTCGCCGGAAAAGATTGCTCTGAAGCCGCGTCGACCGCGTCATCGTCGGGTTCGCGATCGTCGGACTCGAGGCAAGCCGCGACGCCGCGCCTGACCTCTTCCCGCAGCGCGGCCTCGAGACCTTGGCGTTCGCTGTCCGCTTCGATCCCCGGCAGTGCGCGCATCGCCTCTCCAATCGCATGACCGATGTGCCGATCGAGCGGCGCATTCGGCGCGAGCCTTCGCGATTCCAGCACCCTCGCTATGGCGGCCTCAACCACATCGATTGGCATGGACGGGATGTTCTCATGGGTCATGAGGCGCTCCGGGCTGGGGGGCAGGCGCCCTCTGCTTCGAAGGCCCTCCGGTCCACGACAGATGAGTTGGGCTGACCGAGAGTTCCCGTCCCGGCAACCTGGGGCGTCTGAGGACAGTGGGAACCTGGGAGAGCCGGCGACATCCAATGCTCAAGGTGGAAGCAGCGCCGCCCCAGCATTTCAGCATTCCCGGCTGTTCCGATCGGCGGCGCCTCTCTGTCGGCACAGGTTCGATTGCGCTCCGGGTGTCCCAGGGAACCTCGATGTCGTCCGTCAGCGAACCCGCGCCATTTCCGCTTCCGACCTCGGCGTTTTTCGGAGGCAAGCTCTGCCAGATCCTCCTCAAAGGTCGCCTGGTTACGACCGTCGAAAAGGATCAGGTCATCTATGACGCGCACGACAGCGCTCCGAACATCTTCTTCGTGCGGAGCGGGTTCGTGAAGGTCTGCGCCATCATGGAAGATGGCCATGAGCTCATCTACGACATCCGCAAGAAGGGCGACGTGGTCGGAGAACTATGCGCCTCGCGTCACCCGCGCCAGGATCGCGCCGTCGCGCTGACGGAAGCCGAAATCGTCGCGATTCCCTACGAGCAGATCCTGGACGTGGTTCAGCGTGACCGGGGTCTCCTTCGAGAATTTGTGCAGCTGTTCAGCGACCCGCTGTCGGACACCTACGCACAACTGGGCTCCATGGCGTTTGGCGACGTGCTCACGCGGTTGACTCGAGTCCTTGCGCGGCTGGCGGCGAAGATCGGCCATCCGGCAGGGGGCCGCATCGAGCTTCCCGTTTATTTGACCCAGGAAACACTCGCCCAAATGGTGGCCGTGAGGCGCGAGAAGGTATCCACCGCGATGAATCTGCTGAGACAGCGAGGCATGGTCGACTATTCGAGAGCAGGCAATATCGTCTTCGACGCAGCCGAACTACGCGATTATACAGCGTAAGGTGACGCTGCAAGAGATCATTCGGCCCTAGACCCCACGACGATGTGCCCAAAGGAACATACATCTTGTTCCTGATGTGGCCTTCTCGGCCCTACGCCGGCGGCTTGGGCAGGGAACCACATCATGAAATCGATTCTCTCGACCTTGGGACTGATCGTCGTCGCGGCGACGCTTTCGGCCTGTTCGCGCGGATCCAACCCCCTCGGTAGCGCGGCCGAAGCCGCCGAGGCTCGTCCGAGGCCCGCAACGGCGGGGTTCGACAGCCAGATCGACGCCAACTCCGCCCGCCTTCTCGCCGAAGGCCGCAGAATCTTCCGCTACGACACGTTCGGCAGCGAGGCGTTCTGGGGCGACTCGCTGAAGCTTCATGAGGCCATCGCCGGCGAAAAGAACGGCGGCGTCGGGCCCGGTGTCAGCCCGAAGACCGCGCTGCAGCTCGGCCTGAAGGTCGACGCCGCCGCCCTGCCCCCGGCGGTGGTCGCCGCGATCAAGGCCGGCAAGGTCAATCTGGACGACCCGGCGACGACGCTTGTCCTCCTGAAGGCCAATGCCGTGCTGGGCGTGAGCGGCGTCTTCGACCGGTCCGGCAGGATGACCTCGATGGGCATCACCTGTGCGTTCTGCCACTCGACGGTCGACAACAGCTTCGCCCCGGGCATCGGCAAGCGGCTGGACGGCTGGCCCAACCGGGACCTCAACGTGGGCGCGATCGTCTCGGCGGCGCCGAACCTGAAGCCGCTCAGCGACTACCTCGGCGTCGACAAGGCGATCTTGCTCAAGGTCCTGGCGAGTTGGGGACCCGGGCGCTACGACGCCGAAGTCAACCAGGATCTGAAGGCCGCTCGGCCGGACGGCAAGTCCGCTGCGACCCTGATCCCGGCGGCGTTCGGCCTGGCGGGTCAGAACCTGCACACCTACAACGGCTGGGGGAGCGTGCCCTACTGGAACGCGTACGTCGCCATCACCCAGATGCACGGCCAAGGCGTGTTCTTCGATCCGCGCCTGGATGATGCCAAGAAGTTTCCACTGGCGGCGCGCCACCAGGCGGGCCACCTCAATCCGGTTTCCGATCACGTGACCGCCAAGCTCGCGGCGCTACAGTTCTACCAATTGGCGATCCCCGCCCCCACGCCGCCCGCCGGGTCGTTCGACCGGGCCGCCGCGCATCGCGGGCAGGCGATCTTCGACGGCAAGGCCAAATGCGCCAGCTGCCACGTCCCGCCGCTCTTCAGCGAGCCTGGCTGGCCGATGCATACGGCGGCCGAAATCGGCATCGACGACTTCCAGGCCGGCCGCTCGCCCGACGATCGGTACCGGACGACGCCCCTGCGCGGCCTCTTCGCACGGGCGAAGGGCGGCTACTACCATGACGGCCGGTTTGGCGATCTCAACGCGGTGGTCGAGCACTACAACTCGACCCGGCATCTGCAGCTGAGCGCCCAGGAACAGGCGGACCTAGTTCAGTATCTGAAGTCGCTCTAGCGACGCCGAACGCATAGAGGACCACCTCGCCGGTGGCGGCGGGTGTGAGGACAAGGGTCCGCTGAAGGCGACGCTCGCAGGAGTGACGCTGGAGCTCGCCCCGCACGCCAACCAGCACACTGTCGCTGATCCGTTCGGGATGGTGAAATAGGATTGGTCTTGGGGTGCAGAGCTGAGCGGGCGGTAGGATCATGCGCGCCTGAGCAAGGTTCGGAGGTGCGTCGTGGCTCGAATGCCCGCTCTGTTCATCGGGCACGGCAGCCCCATGAACACTCTCGAGCGCAACGACTTCACCAGGGCCTGGCGCCGGATGGGCGAGGTCCTGCCGAGGCCGGTGGCGATGTTGGTGGTGTCCGCTCATTGGTTCTTCGGCGCCACCGCCGTGACCGCGATGCCGCGGCCACGAACCATCCACGACTTCTACGGATTCCCGCCCGAACTGTTCGCTTTCGAATACCCGGCCCCGGGCGCGCCGGATGTGGCCCAGGAGGTGGCGGAGGTCGCCCGGCCGACGTGGGTCGGCCTCGATCGGGACCAGTGGGGACTCGATCACGGGACGTGGAGCGTGCTCGCGCATCTCTATCCGGAGGCGGACATCCCCGTCGTGCAGCTCTCGATCAATGCGCTCAAGCCGCTCGACGACCATGTCGAACTGGGGGCGCGGCTCTCGTCCTTGCGAGATCGCGGGGTGATGGTGATCGCCAGCGGCAACGTGGTTCACAACCTGCGCCAGATCGATTGGAACCGGCCGGACGAAGGGTTCGACTGGGCTCATCGCTTCGACGATGCTGTGCTCTCCCAGATGACGAGCGCTCCGGCCGACATCCTTCGTCTCAGGGAGCACCCCGATTACGAGCGGTCCGTTCCCACGCCGGATCACTTCATTCCGCTTCTGTATCTCGCGGGGCTGGCCGCAGAGGAAGGATCCGCATCCGCGCTGCTGCGGGGCTACTCGATGGGCTCACTGTCGATGACCTGCTACGGCGTCGGCGTCGAAGCGGCGTCCTGTGAGACAGGGCTTGGAGCAGCCACGCTGCCGGCAGGGGTGCCTGGCGAGAATACGAATAGCTGAGGGCCAGTCTTGGCGCGACTGGCCGTCACCCCGATCTCGGGGGTCCAGGCGTGGGTTTCTCTCGTAATTCCTGTGCCTTGAGCTTGAGAAAATACTGTCGACGCGGCGTCCTGTGAGTTTGGTTTTGTACTCTTTCGGGCCTGCGACCTGCGCCAGGACCCATCCCGGTTCGATAGCGAAGATTCCATGCCGTGAGCCTCTCACGCGCTTGGCGCAAGCCACGGATTGAGCATGGCCACTCCCATGGGTTCAAAATCGCCGACATTTCGTGTCACCAGCGTCAGACCGTGCGTCAACGCTGTCGCACCGATGAGGGCGTCGCGTTCTGGTCGGGGGTCTGGAACGTGCAGCCTGGCGCCTTCGCGCGCCACCGCGATGTCGACGTCGAGCATCCGCTCGTTGAAGCGCGTCAGAACCCAGGCCTCCAGCCATCGTCGAAGCTGGGCGCCCTGAGCGGCATCGCGGCGCTCCACCCGCAAAACGCCGATCTCCAGTTCGAGCACCGTAATGGTCGAAAGCCAGAAGGAGCCGGCCGAGGCGTTCTCCGCCCATGCGCGTACGGTTGCGTCGGCCCGCGCGGCCTTGCGAAGCTCTGAAACGACGTGCGTATCCAGCAGATACATCAGTCGAGTTCTGCCGGCTTCGTGACCAGCTGCAATTTCGGCGGATCCAATTCGATGTCCTCGCCGCCGGGCATCGTCAACACTTCGAGAAGGCTTGGGCCGGCGCCTAGCAATTTTTGATTCCTCGAAGCGGAGCAGCACATGGGCCGGACGGCCGCGGTCGGTGATGACGACCGGACCTTTCTCAGCCGCCTTCTTGGCGCCGCCGGCGTCCTGATTGAACTCTCGGCTCGAAATGGTGGTGACGCTCACAGCGAAATCTCCGATCGCCGGTCAACAATTTGTAGGAACGTTGCTACTCCCACTCGATGGTGCCCGGCGGCTTCGAGGTGACGTCGTAGACGACGCGGTTGACGCCCTTGACCTCGTTGATGATGCGGGTGGCGGCGCGGCCGAGGACATCCCAGGGGAACTCGAAGAAGTCGGCGGTCATGCCGTCGGTGGAGGTCACGGCGCGCAGCGCGCAGACCTCGTCGTAGGTGCGCGCATCGCCCATCACGCCCACGGTGCGCACCGGCAGCAGCACGGCGAAGGCCTGCCAGATGGAGTCGTAGAGCCCGGCCTTGCGGATCTCGTCGAGGTAGATGGCGTCGGCCTTCTGCAGGATGGCGATCTTCGCCGGCGTCACCTCGCCGGGGATGCGGATCGCCAGGCCGGGGCCCGGGAACGGATGGCGGCCCACGAAGGCCGGCGGCAGGCCGAGCTCGACGCCGAGCGCGCGGACTTCGTCCTTGAACAGCTCGCGCAAGGGCTCGACCAGCTTCAGCTTCATGTAGTCCGGCAGGCCGCCCACGTTATGGTGGCTCTTGATCACCTGGCTCGGTCCGCCGCGGGCCGAGACGCTCTCGATGACGTCCGGATAGAGCGTGCCCTGGGCCAGGAACTCCGCGCCCTCGATCCTGGCGGCCTCGCGGTCGAAGGTCTCGATGAACAGCCGCCCGATCGTCTTGCGCTTGGCCTCGGGGTCGGAAACGCCGGCGAGCGCGCCCAGGAATTCCTCCGACGCATCAACGTGGACGAGCGGGATGTTGTAGTGGTCGCGGAACATGGTCACGACCTGCTCGGCCTCGTTCAGGCGCAGCAGGCCGGTGTCGACGAAAACGCAGGTGAGCTGCTCGCCGATCGCCTCGTGGATCAGCACCGCGGCCACGGAGGAATCCACGCCGCCCGAGAGGCCGCAGATCACCCGGCCCTCGCCGACCTGATCGCGGATCCGCTGCACCGCCTCCTGGCGGAAAGCCGCCATGGTCCAGTCGCCCTTCAGGCCCGCGATCCTGTGGGTGAAATTGCGCAGCATCAGCGCGCCGCGCGGCGTGTGGGCCACCTCCGGGTGGAATTGGATGCCGTAGAAGCGGCGGCCCTCGTCCGCGATGACCGCGAACGGCGAGCCCTCGGAGGCCGCGACGACCTCGAAGCCCAGCGGGATGGCGGTGATCTTGTCGCCGTGGCTCATCCAGACCGGTTCGCGCTCGCCGACCTCGCCCAGCCCCTCCAGCAGGGGCGAGGGCCGCTCGATGAGGATCTCGGCGCGGCCGAACTCCCGCGCGTGGCCGCCTTCCACCGCGCCGCCCAGCTGGGCCGCCATGGTCATCTCGCCGTAGCAGATGCCGAGCACCGGCACGCCGAGCTCGAAGATGCGCTGCGGCGCCGAGGGACTCTCGGCTTCGTGCACGCTGGCCGGTCCGCCGGAGAGGATCACCGCCCTGGGCGCGAAGGCGTCGAGCACCGCCTCGGCCTTGTCGTAGGGATGGATCTCGCAATAGACGCCGCTCTCCCGCAGCCGGCGTGCGATCAGCTGGGTCACCTGGCTGCCGAAGTCGACGACCAGGACGCGCTCGTGGGCCTGGGCCTTGCCGGGCGCGTCCTGGGCTGCGGCGTGGGCGGTGTCGGGCATGGCGCTCCGTTAGCGAGGTTTCACGAGCACGGCGACGAAAAATCCGTCGGTCGCAGAGGCGCGCGGCGATAGGCGCAGGAAGCCTTCGGCCGTGAGCCAGGGCGTCAGCTTGGGGTCATCCGTCGCCGGCGTCGGCGCGAACCTCGGCTGGCGGTCAAGGAAGGCGGCGACGCGGTCCTCGTCCTCCTCGGGCAGCACCGAGCAGGTGACATAAACAATCCGGCCGCCCGGCTTCACGAAGCCAGCGCCCTGGTCGAGCACCGCGTCCTGTTCGGCCATGCGGCGAGCGAGCGCCTCGGGGGTGAGCCGCCACTTGGTGTCGGGATGGCGCCGCCACGCGCCGCTGCCGCTGCAGGGCGCATCGATGAAGACGACATCCATCCTCGCCTGGAGGTCCTCGAGCGGTTCAGGGGCCACGGGCGAGCGGATCTGCAGGTTGCGCACGCCCGCCCGATCGGCCCGGCGGATGGTGTCGGCGAGCCGGCGGGCATCGGCGTCGTAGGCGTAGATCTGGCCGCTCGCGCCCATGGCGGCGGCCAGCGCCAGGGTCTTGCCGCCGCCGCCGGCGCAGAGGTCCAGCACCTGCCTCTTCGCCACCTCGCCGGCGCAGGCCGCGGCGATCTGCGAGCCCAGGTCCTGCACCTCGAACCAGCCCTTGGAGAACTGCGGGATGGCCTCGACCGCTCCGCTCCGCGCGGCGGGATCCGGCGCGGCGATGCGCAGCGCCGTCGGCAGCGCAGCGAGCGGCTGGGCGTGCAGCGGCGCGAGCGCCTTCAGGGCCCGGGCCGGATCGGTCTTCAGGGTATTGACCCGCAGGTCCACGGGCGCCCGCTCGGCCAGCGCCGCGCCCTCCGCCGCGCGCCGATCGCCGAACGCCCGTTCGAGCGAGCCGTCCAGCCAGTCGGGGTAGTCGCCCCGGATGGGCAAGGGCGCGTCCGCCAAGTCGCGCGGATCGGCGAGCGCTCCGCGCTCGGCTTCGCTCAGCGCGCCCGGGCCGTGCGCCGGGTCGGCCGCGGCCTCGGCGATCCGCTCCAGCGGCCAGCCCCAGAGCAGGCGCAGCGCGCCCAGCGCGGCGGCGCGCAGGCCATCGTCGCCCATGCGCCAGGCGAGCGAGCGGCGCCGGCGCAGCACGTCCAGCGCCAGGCCCGAGACGAAGGCGCGGTCCTTCGCCCCGGCGTAGCGGGCGGCGTCTCCCCAGGCCTTGAGCGCCAGGCGGACCGGCCGGTGGCGGCCCTCGATCTCGGTCAGGACATCGATGGCCGCGCCCAAGCGTCCGCCGTCGCGCAAGTCACCCTCTCATTCGAAGAAGGCCGCGATCACCACGATCACGCCGATCATGCTGACCGTCCAGGCGAGGGTGCGGATCACCGGAGTGCCGGCCGCATAGAGCGGCACATAGACCAGCCGGCCGCCGACGTAGAGCCACGAACCCCAGAGGGTCAGCGTCCCCGCCTTGCCCGCCAGCAGCGCCGCGAACAGCGCCGCAGCGTAGAGCGGGAAGGTCTGGGCGAAGTTGCCGAACGCCCGCTCCAGGCGCGCCGCAACGCCAGTGGCCGGGCGCGGATCGTCGCGCGGGCCCATCAGCCAGGCCGTGTCCCGCGCCCCGCCGCTGCCGGCCACGGTCGCCCAGACGAGATTCAGGATTCCGATGACAATGGCCGCGATCAGCAGCTTCAGCTCGGGTGTTGTTCCCAGGTTCATAGTCGCCCTCCCCCCTCGAGGTTGCCGGGTCGCGCCGGCCCGCTACGCGCCTCCCGTCAGACTCCACTCGGATAGTTCGGCGCCTCGCGCGTGATCATCACGTCGTGTACGTGGCTTTCGCGCAGCCCCGAGCCGGTGATGCGGATGAATCGCGCCCGGCTGCGGAAGCTCACCAGGTCGGCCGCGCCCACGTAGCCCATGGCGGCGCGCAGGCCGCCCACCATCTGGTGCAGGATCGGCGCGATCGGGCCCTTGTAGGGCACCTGGCCCTCGATCCCCTCGGGCACCAGCTTCAGCGCGTCGGAGACCTCCTTCTGGAAGTAGCGGTCGGCCGAGCCGCGCGACATGGCGCCCAGCGAGCCCATGCCGCGATAGGCCTTATAGGAGCGTCCCTGGTAGAGGAACACCTCGCCCGGCGCCTCGTCGACGCCGGCGAACACCGAGCCCATCATCGCCACCGACGCGCCCATGGCCAGCGCCTTGGCGAGATCGCCCGAGTACTTGATGCCGCCGTCGGCGATGATCGGCACGTCGGAGCCTTCGGCGGCGCGCACGCTCTCGGCGATGGCGGTGAGCTGCGGCACGCCGACCCCGGCGACGATCCGCGTGGTGCAGATCGAGCCGGGCCCGATGCCGACCTTCACGCCGTCCGCGCCGGCGTCGATCAGCGCCCGCGCGCCGTCGTAGGTGGCGACGTTGCCGGCCACGATCTGCACGCGGTTGGTCTCGCGCTTCACCCGACTGACCGCCTTGGCGACGTCGATGTTGTGACCGTGGGCGGTGTCGATCACCACCACGTCCACCCCGGCCTCCACCAGCGCCATGGAGCGCTCGTAGCCGGTGTCGCCGACCGTGGAGGCCGCGGCGACCAGCAGCCGGCCCTGGGCGTCCTTGGCGGCGTGCGGGTGCTCCTCGGACTTCTCCATGTCCTTGACGGTGATCAGGCCCACCGCGCGGCCGTCGTCGTCGACCACGATCAGCCGCTCGATCTTGTGCTTGCGCAGCAGCTCGCGGGCTTCGGCCTGGCTCACTCCCTCGCGCACGGTGACCAGGCCCTCCTTGGTCATCAGCGCCTTGGCGGGCGTCGCGTCCCGCGCCTCGAAACGCATGTCGCGGTTGGTGAGGATGCCGCAGAGCTTGCCCGTGCCGCGCTCGACGACGGGGAACCCGGAGATCCTGCGCCGGGCCTTGATCTCGCGGATCTCCGCCAAAGTCGTGTCGGGGTGAATGGTGAGCGGATTGATCACCATGCCGCTCTCGTAGCGCTTCACCTCGCGGACCTGGTCGGCCTGCTCCTCGACGGCCAGGTTCCGGTGCAGCACCCCGATCCCGCCGTTCTGGGCCATGGCGATGGCCAGCCGGCTCTCGGTGACGGTGTCCATGGCGGCGGACACCAGGGGAATGTTGAGCTTGATCTCTCGCGTGAACCGCGTGCCCACGTCCACCTGGGTGGGCATGACATCGGAAGGACCGGGTTCGAGCAAAACATCGTCGAAGGTGAGACCTTCGCGAATCTCCATGAGACTCTCCGTTTTGCGAGCGCGGTCTGCCTGCAAAGCGGGCGGGTGTCAACGCGCCCACGCCACGCGCAGGAGCTGGCCTGGGATAGCCTCGGCGCGAGCGAGGGCGCTGAGTCTAGGATTCGAGCCGCGGAAAACGCAGAAAGACGCGGAAGGAGCTTTCGGCGGCTTCCGCGTTTTCTGCGGTAAAGCGGGGCGCGCTGCGCGCGGCGGAGGCTAGCTAAGCCGGCCGAGGGACCGCGAGGCTGAGGCTGGGGGTGAGCTGCAGGCGTGCGGGGCGCGAGGCGCTCCAGCTCGGGGATCGGCCCTCGCAGGCCCAGCTTCGTGACGCTGTCGCCGTTGACGTCGATGAACGGGCCGTCGGCGAACCGGACGCCCCATGAGCGCACCTCGCCGCCCGGAGTCCAGCCACGGAGCACCGGAAGCCCGGTGACCTCGGCGATGCGGCCGGCAAGAGCCTGGGGATCCGGCGCGCCGATCACCAGGTGATCCAGGGCGAACATCATCGGCCCTTGAAGCCGGTGGCCACGAGGTAGAGCTCGGAGCTCTCGGCGCGGGACGCCTTGGGCTTGACGTTGCGCACCTCGCGGAAGCCACGCTTGAGAGCGGTCACGACCTCGGCCGTCTCGCCGCCCTGGAACGCCTTGGCGACGAAGGCGCCGCCCGGCTTCAGCACCTGCACCGCGAACTCCAGCGCCGCCTCGACCAGGCCGACGATGCGCAGGTGGTCGGTTGCGCGGTGGCCGACGGTGTTGGGGGCCATGTCGGAAAGCACCAGGTCGGGCGGGCCGCCCAGCCGCGCGATCAGCGCCGGCCCGGCGGCCGGGTCGGTGAAGTCCATCTGCAGGATCTGCGCGGGCGGCAGCGGCCCGACCGGCAGCAGGTCGACCCCGGCGATGTCGGTCACGCCGCGCTCCAGAGCCACCTGGGTCCAGCCGCCCGGCGCCATGCCGAGGTCGATCACCCGCGCGCCGGGCTTCAAGAGGCGGAAGCGGTCGTCGATTTCGGCGAGCTTGTAGGCGGCGCGGCTGCGGTAGCCGTGGGCGCGGGCCCGGGCGGCGAACGGATCGTTGAGCTGCCGCTCCAGCCAGGCCTGCTGCGAAGCGGTGCGCTGCTTGGCGGTCTTCAGGCGCACGGGCCGGCCGCGGCCCGCCTCGGTCCCGCCGGTGGGCGGACGGACCATCCGTTTGCGCGGCGGCTCGGTCATGGCGCGGCCGGCGCAGGAGCGCCGCGTCGGCGCCGCCGCCGACGTCGGCCGCGGTCGGCCATCAGGGAGATCAGGATGCCTTCCCGCAGCCCGCGGTCGGCGACGCGCACCCGCGAGCAGGGCCAAAGCTCCTGCACCGCCTGCAGGATGGCGGCGCCCGCCAGCACCAGGTCGGCCCGGTCGGGACCGATGCACGGCTCTCCGGCCCGCTCGCGCGCATTCAGCGCCAGGAGCCGGCCGGCCGCGGCGTCGCACTCGTCACGGGTCATCCAGATGCCGTCCACCCGACTGCGGTCGTAGCGCGGCAGGTTGAGGTGCAGGCCCGCCAGGCTGGTGATGGCGCCCGAGGTGCCGATCAGGTGGGCGCGATCGGCCTCGAAGATCGGCCGCAGGGGGTCGGCGCGGCGGAAGGCGGCGATCTCGGCCTTCACGGCTTCGACCATCTCCCGGAACCAGCCCTCGGTGGCGGTCTCCCCCTCCGGGAAGCGCTCGGCGAGGGTCACCACGCCCACAGGAATGGAGAGCCACGCCCGCACCGGCGGCGGGCCGGAGGGGGGCGCGGCCTTGAGGTCGACCCAGGAGAGCTCCGTCGAGCCGCCGCCGACATCGACCACCAGGGCGGCCTCGGCGCTGCGGTCCAGGAGGTTGAGACAGCCGGCGACGGAGAGCCTGGCCTCCTCCTGCGGCGAGATGATCTGCAGGCGCAGGCCCGTCTCCTCGGCCACCCGGTCGAGGAACGCCTGGCCGTTCTCGGCGATGCGGCAGGCCTGGGTGGCGATGGCTCGCAGGCGCGCCACGCGTCGGCGGCGCACCTTCTCCGCGGAGATCCTGAGGGCTGCGAGGGCGCGCTCCATGGCCGCGTCCGACAGCCGCCCGCTCTGGCTCAGCCCCTCGCCCAACCGGACGATTCGCGAGAAGGCCTCCACGACGCGGAACCCGCCGGCCGCGGGCGTGGCGATCAGCAGGCGGCAATTGTTGGTGCCGAGATCGAGCGCGGCGTAGCAGGGCCCCGCCCCTGCCGATCTATCCCGGTCGCGCATCGAAGCGCCGGGCGCGCGCGGCGCCTCGTCCATGGAACGCGATGTCCCTCGCAGGCGCGGCCCGAGCGGACGCGCCTCATTTCGCATTCAATGTAGCAACAGCCGTCGAAAGCCGGAAGCTCGGCCTTGATCGAAAGGCTTCGGTCGCTACGTTCACCTCCCGGTCAGGAGAAGGGGGATAGATTCGGCCATATGACGACGCGACTCGCCAAATTTGCGATCGGCCAGGTGGTCCGGCACCGCGTCTACCCCTTTCGCGGCGTGATCTTCGACGTCGACCCGGAGTTCACCAACACCGAGGAATACTGGCTCTCGATCCCCGCGAACATCCGGCCGCACAAGGAGCAGCCGTTCTATCATCTGCTCGCCGAGAACGACGAGAGCGCCTACGTGGCCTATGTCTCCGAGCAGAACCTGGTGCCGGACGAAACCGGCGAGCCGGTGGGGCACCCGCAGGCCTCGCTGATGTTCGATTCGTTCCGGGAGGGTCATTACACGCTCCGTTCGCGGATCAGCCACTGAGCGCAAGACCATGCCGGGCGAGGCTCCGAGCGCCGCTCAGTTGGAACGGAACTTCCCGGCAAACGGGGCCATTCTCATGCCCATGAGCGCGGACGCCCCTTCCGGCCCCCCGCCCGGCGCGCGGGCCGACTGGACCATCGACCAGGCCTGGGATCGCTACACCGAGGCCGAGCACCAGGTCTGGATCACGCTCTACGAACGCCAGGCGCAGCTCCTGCCCGGCCGCGCGTGCGAACCCTTCCTCAAGGGGCTCGACGCGCTCGACCTGCACCGCACCGGCATTCCCGACTTCGCCAGGATCAACGAAGAGCTTCGGCGGCTGACCGGCTGGACGGTCGTCGCCGTGCCCGGCCTCGTGCCCGACGACGTCTTCTTCGAGCACCTGGCGAACCGCCGCTTCCCGGCCGGCCAGTTCATCCGCAGGCCGGATCAGCTCGACTACCTGCAGGAGCCGGATGTCTTCCACGACGTGTTCGGCCACGTGCCGATGCTCACCGACCCGGTGTTCGCCGACTACATGGCGGCGTACGGGCAAGGCGGCCTGCGCGCGCTGCACCTCGGCCGGCTGCGCAATCTCGCGCGGCTCTACTGGTACACCGTGGAGTTCGGTCTGCTGGAGACGCCTCAGGGGCTGCGGATCTACGGCGCCGGCATCGTCTCCAGCCACGCCGAGAGCCGCTTCGCGCTCGACGACCCCTCCCCCAACCGCCTCGGCTTCGACCTGGAGCGGGTGATGCGAACGCCCTACCGGATCGACGATTTCCAGCAGACCTATTTCGTGATCCCGTCGCTGCAGAGCCTGCTGGACGTGACGGTGAACACCGATTTCGCCCCGCTCTATGCGCGCCTCGCCAAGGCCGCCGACATCCCGCTCGCCGCCATCGAGCCGGGCGACAGGGTCTTCACCCGGGGCACGCAGGGCTACGCGCGAGCCGGCGGACGGACGGGGAAGGCCGCCTAGTAGTCCCGGCGCCAGCGGATCGAGAGGTTGCCTTCGCCCTGGCCGGCGACCTTGGAGACGATCGAGAGGTCGCGTTTCACACGCCATTCGACCTGCGCCGAAGGCCCTGTCCGGCCGCCGCCGGTGAGTTCGAGATAGACATTCTCCCTCAGATACTTGCCGCCTGAAATTGTTGCGCCCGATTGGGAATCGCCGCCGAGCGCCAGGCGGTCGAGCCCGGCGAACAGCCGCAGGTTTCCGATCACGTCGAGGCCGCCGCCGCCGGCCACGGAAGAGATTGCGCTCGCCACCTGCGCCGCCTCGAGGCCGGAGAGCTGCGAGGCCGAGCGGCCGAACAGCACCTGCGAGAGGATCTCGTCCTGCGGCAGGGCGGGCGAGGAGGTGAGCGTGATCTCCGGCTTGTCCGCCGTGCCACGGATGCGGATGGAGGCGGTCAGCGAGGGGTCGGAGCGCGTGGCCAGGAGCTCCAGGCGGATCGCGCGCGCGTGGGTCGAGAGATAGACCACGCTGGTCGGGTCGAACTCGAAGCGCTTGCCGGCGAAGTCGTAGTCGCCGCGCACCACGTGCGCCGTGCCGGTGAGCAGCGGCGCGGAGGTCGAGCCGCCCACATGGGCGTCGAGCGACATCTCGACGTTCAAGCCGCGCCCCTTCAGGAAGATGCGGCCCGGCGCGCGCAGCCCCACGTCCAGTCGCCACCCCTGCCCGCCCAGCTGCGGCGGCGGAATGGAGGCCGGCAGATCGGCTGGCCGGTTCTTCTCGACCACATCGATGGTCACCACGCCGGTCGGATTGGGCAGCCGGGCGTTGAGATTGGCTTGATCTATCAGTAGATTGCCGGACAATCTCACCTTGCCGTCAGCAGACCTGTCGATGGTCGCCTGGCCGCTGGCCGAGGCGGTTCCGAACTCGTTGTCGATCAGGCGGAAGCCCTTGAGGTTCAGGCGGAAACTGGAGGTCCCGTTGCGCTCCAGGCTGATCCGCCCCAGCCCCGTAACCGCGCCGCCGCGGCCATCGACGCCGCTCGCCTGGGTGACGTCGACCACCTCGCGCGCGAAGACGGCGCGAAGCGAGACCTGACGCAGCGACAGCCCGGTCTGCCCGTCGTCGAAGCGGCCATCGTCGACGGCGATCTGGCCCGAGGCGGTCGGGTCGGCCAGCGTCCCGCCGAGCGTGCCCTGGGTCTGCACCTTGCCCGAAAGGCTTCGCTCGCCGCCCACCAGCAGGTCCCACAGCGGCCGGACCTCGCCCCGCGCCGAGAAGCGCCCGCGCATCGGCCGGGTGCGATCCAGGGCGAAGCGGAAGGGCGCGGCGGAGGCGGCGGCGGGCAGCACCAGGTCGGCGTCGGCCTTCAATCCCTGGGCGTTGGCTCCGTTCGCCGTCAGCTCAAGGGTTCCGCCGGCGATGCGGCCGCGCAGCGTCCCGTCGACCCCCGAGGCGGCGGCCGCGCCGCGGCCCCGCGCGCCGGCCAGACGGGCGTCGAGCCCTCCGTCGAGCCGCCCGCCCCGGCCGTTGAGCGTTAGCGTGGCGTCGATCCGGCCCGCCAGGTCCTCGTCGAGCATCTGCAGCCCGAGGTCGGCCACCTGGGCGCGCACATCGGCGGTCTGGTCCGTGAGCCGGGCGTCGAGATCGATGTGGCCGCCGTCGGAGGCCGCCAGGCGCAGCCGGGCGGTGCGCTCCGGCCCCCCGAAGCGGAACGCGGCGGTCTCCGCGGTGCGCAGATTGCGGCCGCCGAGCTGGCCCGAGCCGTCGAAGGTGGCCGAATAGCCGGGCTGCGCCTCGCCGAACACGCCGCGCCCGCGCGCGCCCCACTTGCCCTGCGGCGAGGTTCCCTCCGCGGAGAGCGCATAGGGCAGCCTGGCCAGCGGACCCTCGGCGCCAAGCCTCGCCACCCGCACCAGGATCTCCGAGCCTGGCGCGCGGGCGTTCTGGGCGTCGAGCGCCAGGGTCGCGTGCGGGCCGCCGGGCGCATCGGCGATCTTCATGTGGCCGGCGACCCGGCCGGCGTCGAGGAAGGCGCCCTTGCCGATCGCGACCTCCAGATCGGCCGCCGAGGCGGTGCTCCGCCGGAGCGAGAGCGAGCCCGACGCCCTGACGCCGCCCGCATCCACCGAGAGGTCGGTCAGGTCCACGCCGCCCTGCGGGAAGCGGAAGGCGGAGCGGCCGCGCGCCGGGCCGTAGGCGCTGGCGGCGGTCGCGGCGATCAGGCCGCTGGCGCCGTCGGGCCGGCGCATGAAGCTCAGGGTGAGGTCGGCGTTCTTCAGCGGCAGACGCGGCAGGTCGACGCTCTCCAGGTGCGCCACCAGATCGGCCCGCGGCGCGCCCAGCGAGCCGGTGACCGCGCCGTCGCCGCGCGCCCTGCCGGCGATCTCCACGGGGCCGGCGTGGAACGGGCCGCTCGCAGACCAGTCGAGCTTGAAGGAGAGCGCGCCGTCGCCGCGGCCCAGCACGCCGGCGGTGGTCGCCGTCAGGTTGGCCCCGGTGAGCACGGCCTGGCCGACCGCGATGCGCTTGTCCTCGACATTGGCCTGCGCCTTCAGGACGGGCCGCGCGCCCAGCAGGCGGTCGAGCTCCGGATAGCCGGTCGCGAACCGCTCGCCGCGGGCGTCGAGGCTCACCGTCCAGGGCTGACCGGCGCGAGCCTGCACGGCCGACCAGGTCGCCTGGGCCGCGCCCGATGCGCCCACCCGCGCCGCCGCCAGGTTCGAGAGGCTCGCCTGGCCCTTGAAGGTGAGCCCGCCCAGCAGGCTGCGCCCGCCGGAGGCCAGCAGCTTCAGGCCCGAACCGGTGATCTCCAGGCGGCGCAGGGCGAGCCTGCCGTCTGCCAGCCGGGCGCCTTCGACGACGGCTTTGGGCGTTCCCCCGAAAGCCGTGGCGATGAAGCCCGCGCCACGGCCGCCCGCGCCGGCCAGGTTCATCATCAGGCCGGTGTCGCCACGGCTGCGGGTCAGCACGAAGGGTCCGGCCGCGCGGGCCAGGCTGTAGGCGCCGAGCGCGGCCGGGCCGGCCGCGGCCTGCCCGGCGTAGCGCCAGCCGCCTGGACTTGCGGTCAGCACGCCGGTGACGTGCGCCGCGCCCAGCCGCGGGGCGCCGACGATGCGGCCGAGGTCGGCGGCGGCGAGGCTGAGGGAAAGCCCCTGCGGCCCGAGCTTGCGCTCGCCGAGGTCGCCCAGGCCGCTGGCCGCGACGGTCAGGTTCTGCGCGGCGAGCCGGCCCTGCAGGGCGAACAGGCTCGGCCCCGCCTTGCGTCCCGAGAGCGTGAACGCCGCCTCCGGTCCGAAGCGGCGGGCGTAGGGCGCGGTCAGCGACGAGGCGGTGAGCGAGATGCGGCCGCTGGCCTGGCCGGCGAGCGGCGTCCACGCGCCTTCGGCCTCGAGCGGGCGAAGGCTCCCGGAGGCGGCGACGGCGGTGAAGCGGCCGGCCGAGGTGCGCCCGCCGGCGACGATCCTCAGGCTGAACGGCTGCTGGGCGGGCAGGCCGAGCGCGCCCGCCAGCGCCCCGCCCTGGGCTTCCACGGCATCCACCTGCAGCACCAGCGGCCGGGACTTGGAGAGGTCGAAGTCGGCGTTCAGGTGGTCGCCCGGATGCAGCACGCTGGCGGCCCGCACCCGCCCCCGCTCGGCCCCGCTCCGCTCCACGTCGAAGTTGAAGTCTAGGTCGTAGACTCCTCGCACGTAAGAGAAATCCGGAAGCAGATCGAGACGGGCGCGGGCCCGGTCGACATGGAACGAGAGCGGCAGGCCGCCCGCCTCGCCGCCGGGACGGAGGGTTGGGCGGCGGATCAGCTTCAGGTCGCCGACCTCGATGTCGTCGGCCTGGAAGTTGCGCCTGAGGAGCTCGAGGTAGCGCCACTTCAGATGCACGTCGTCGGCTTCGAGCCAGACCCCTCTCTCGTCGCGCAGGGTGAGGCGGGCCACCGAGAGGTCGCTCCAGATATCCCCCGAGAGTCCCTGGACCTGCAGCCGGCCGAAGCGGCCCACCTCCAGCCCGTTGGTGGCGGCCTGGATGAGCAGCCGGGCCTGCGGCAGCAGCACGCCGTAGCGCATGGCGGCGATCAGCGCGGCGAGCGTCAGGACGACGGCCAGCGCGACGATGGCGACCAGCCGCGGCCAGTTGCGACGCACGGCCTCGGCGGCGACGCCGGCGGCCTCCTGCGCGGCCTCTGCGGCGTTCTGCACGGCGTCGGCCGCGCCCTGGAGCCTGTCGTCACCCCCGGTCAAAAGCTCTGCCCGATGCTGACGTAGATCTGGAACGGCGCGCCGCCGCGCCGGCCGCTCACCGGCGCGGCCACGTCGACGCGGATCGGTGCGAAGCCCAAGTTGTAGCGCACGCCGAGCCCTGCGCCGACGCCGAGGTCGCGGAACTGCGGGGTCGCGGTCGAGCCGACATCGCCCGCGTCCACGAAGGCGACGAGCCCCCAGTCGCGGGTGAGCCGATGGCGCACCTCCAGCGAGCCTTCCAGCAGCGAGAGCCCGCCCTGCGGCGTGTTGTCGGGCAGCCGGGGCCCGACCGCCTGGAAGGCGAAGCCCCGCACCGAGCCGCCGCCGCCTGCATAGAATCGCTGCGGCGCGGGGATGTCGCCGACGCTCCCGTCGATGATCGTGCCCGCATGCAGGCGCGCGGCCACCACCGTGCGCGCCTGCGGATCCAGCGGCAGGTAATAGCTCCCCTGCGCCTGGAGCTTCAGATAGGGCGTGGTCCCGCGGCCGGCGAGCAGGGTGGGCTCCGCGCGTCCCGAGAGCCGCCAGCCGTGCGTCGGATTGAGCGGATCGTCGGAGCGGTCCAGCGAGAGGTCGGCGAGCGTGCCCAGAGCCAGCACGTCGCGTCCGAGGGGGGTGAGCGTGCCGGGCTTGAGCTCCCGGGTGCGGCTGAAGTCGATCGACGCCCCGAAGGTGAGCCAGGAGGTCTTGGTGAAGTGGTGCTGGGCGTCGGCGTGCAGGTTGATCCCGGCCACGTCGAAGGCGTCGGTGTTGCTCGCGTAGAGGGCGCTGGAGAGCGTCAGCGTCTGGTCGGGCATTCGCCAGTGCGGCAGGCTGAGATCGGCCTCGGCGCGGCTGTCGAGCTTCGAGGCGCGCGCCAGGAGCGTGAGCGTGTCGGCGCGGCCGAGGAAATTGTAGCGCGTCCAGCGCAGGTCGGCCCCGGGTCCCTCGTTGGTGCCGTAGCTGGCCCCCGCCTCGATGGTGTGGCGCTTGCGCTCGGCGAGGCTCACCACCACCGGCCGCAGCCCGTCCGGCGTGGTCTGGGCGATCGGGGCGAGGGCGACGGTGACCTCGTCATAGACGCCGGTGTCCAGGAGGCGCCGCTCGAGCTCGGCCACGTCCTTCGGCTGGTAGGCCTCGCCGGTGCGCCACGGCGCGAGACGCTGCAGCCAGGCCGTGTCGGTGCGGCCCTTGGCCGAGAGCCGGATCCCGTCCAGCCGGACCGGCGCGCCGGCGGCCAGCCGGTAGGTCGCATGCAGGCTGTGATCGGCGTGATCGACGACGACCTCGCGCGGCTGGGCCTTGGCGTCGGCATAGCCGCGCTGCTGCACCACCGCGACGGCGCGCCCCTCGGCGCTCACCACGTCGGCGGCGCGGGCCGGCGCCCCGGGCGTCAGCGCCAGGGCCGCGAGCGCGGCGCGCTCCGCCTCCGCGTCCGGCGGCGGGCCGACCCAGTCGATCACCGGCGAGGTCAGCACGAACCGCGGCCCTGGCGTCACCTCGATGGCCGGGACCGGCGTATCGCCTTCGCCGACGTCCGGCTCGACGACATAGGCGTAGTAGCCCTCCGAGCGCAGCACGGCGATCGCGTCCTCGGCGGCCGCGTTGGCGCGGCGGCGCGCCTCGAAGCGGTTGTCGACCGGGCGGTCGGTCTCGCCAACCGCGCGCACGATCTCGGCCCTCAGCGCCGGATCCAGGTCGCCGCGGACCAGGGCGCGGGGCTGGGCCGCCCAGGCGTGCGCCGCGCCGGCCTGGGCGCACACGGCCGCCGTGGCGGCGACGGCGTAGAGCAGTCGACCCAAGCCGCAAATCCTCTAGGCGCCCCCGAGCGGTGTAGCCGCGGGGGGCCTCCCTGTCAGCCCCACCGGTCGTCAGCTCACCAGGCGCCCAGCTCGCGCAACTGGCGGGCGAGCGCGGAGGGGACCTCCCCGAACGCCTCGGCCGAGAGGTCGGCCGGGGCGTCCTTCGGCTGCAGGTAGCGCCAGCCCTGGAACGCGCGGCGCGGGGTCGGGACCACCCGCACCACCGCCTCGTCGAGGGTCATCTCGCAGCGGGCGGCGGCGCCCTCGCCCACCGTGCGGACCTCGAGAATCCGCTGGCGGCAGAGGATCACCCCCTTGAACACCCGGTAGAGCGAGCCGCCGTCGACCAGCTCGGCCGCGCGCTTGGGCGTCTGGCGGGTGCGCAGCGTCCAGCTCTCGCCCGCCTGGTGCGTGCGCCGCCAGTCGAGGAGCGCCTCGATCGTCCCCGCGCCGACGCAGAGCTTGATCATGTGCAGGGCCATGCCGGCAGGCTTACGGCGCCTCGGGACGGCTTGAGAAGTGCGACCCGTCAGCCCGGCGTCCCGCTCCGGCGACCTCATCCCCGGAGCTTGTCCCGCTCAT
This sequence comes from Phenylobacterium sp., assembly GCF_035475775.1. Taxonomy (GTDB): domain Bacteria; phylum Pseudomonadota; class Alphaproteobacteria; order Caulobacterales; family Caulobacteraceae; genus Phenylobacterium. Next base: position 21,123 of record NZ_DATIMC010000040.1, read on the forward strand.
GACGGACAAAGCTATTGCTCCGCCCAGCGGGGCTTGCGGCGCTCGAGGAAGGCAGCCACGCCTTCCTGGGCCTCCTCGGAGACTCGGATGGCGGCGATGCGGCGGGCGGTGTCCTCCATCAGGCCGTGGTCGATGTCCTTGCCCGCGAGGTCGTCGACCAGGCGCTTGGCGGCTTCCATGGCGCCGGGCGCGCAGGCGAGGGTCTCGGCCGCGATGCGCGCCTGGGCGGCCTCCAGGGCGGCGGCGTCGGCGACCACGTCGGTGACCAGGCCGATGCGCTGGGCGTAGTCCGCGTCGAATCCCTCGCCCGAGGCGAACAGGCCGCGCGCCGCGCGCGGGCCGATGGCGGCGATCACGTAAGGGCTGACGGTCGCCGGAATCAGGCCGAGCTTCACCTCGGAGAAGCTGAACCGCGTCTCGCGCGTGGCGATCGCCAGGTCGCAGACCGCCGCCAGACCCGCCCCGCCGCCGAACGCCGCGCCCTCGATCAGCGCCACGGTGAGCGCCGGCAGGTCCCACAGGCGCTTGAGCATCACCGCCATGGCCATGGCGTCCTCGCGGTTGTCGGCCTCGGTGAGCCCCATGGCCTCGCCCATCCAGGCCAGGTCGGCCCCAGCCGAGAAGGTCCCGCCCGCGCCACGCAGGAAGACGACCCGCACGCCCTCCGCCCCGTGCAGGGTCTCCAGGGCGTCGGACAGCGCGGAGATCAGGTCGGCGTTCAGCGCGTTCCTCTTGTCCGGCCGGTTCAGGACCACCGTGGCCGCGCCTTCGAGCGTCGCCTCGATGCGCACCAGATCCGGCGTGGTGCTGACGTCCGGCAACTCGACCATCGGATCGGCGATCGGGTTGGGCATGGCGGGCTCCTCTTCGACGTGCGCGCGCTGGCTAGAACGCCGCAACCGTTTCTAGGGCGCCGCAGCCCGGCGGGCGCGGCAATTCATCGGGCCGGGCCTCGTGCATGGCCGCGACTCTTCCGGCGGGTTAAGCTCGCCGCGTGGGCCTGCCTGAGATTCCAGAAGATTCGGCGCTGGCGCGGCTGTTCGGCCAGGAGCGCGCCCAGGGGGCGGCGAGCTGGTTCTCCCTGCCCGGCGGTCAGCCGCTCTACTCGGCCGGCGATCCCGCCGACCAGCTGTTCTTCCTGAGGACCGGCAGGCTCGGCGCGTTCCGCCGCGAACCGGGCCGCGAGCCGCAGTTCCTGGGCGTCATCCGGCCGGGCGAGCCGGCCGGCGAGATGTCGCTGATCGCCGGCGCGCCGCATTCGGCCGACGTCGTGGCGCTGCGCGATTCCGAGCTCTTCGCCCTGCCGCGCGAGGTGTTCTTCGAGGCGGCGGAATCCGACGCCAGCGTGATGACCGAGCTCGCCCGGCTGATGATCCTGCGCACCCGCCAGGCGGCGCAGCGGGGCCCCATGGGCGAGCCTTCGGTGTTCGGCTTCGTGCCGATCGGCCAGCCCGGCGCGCTGCGCAGGCTGGTCGAGGCGATCGGCCGCGAGATCGGCCGGCTGGGCTATTCGTGGACCTGCATCGGGGCGGAGGCGCAGAGCGCGCCCACCGAGTGGTTCTCCGAGGTCGAGCGGACCTACGATTTCGTGCTCTACGTCGCCGAGGCGAGCGAAGGCGGATGGCGCCAGCTCGTCTCGCGGCAGGTGGACCGGCTGTTCCGGGTGGGCCGCGGCGACCGCAAGCCGCAGAGGCCCTCGGAGCGCCACATGCGCTCGCCCCTGCAGGCGCAGCAGCTCGTCGACCTCATCCTGCTGCAGCCCGCGACGCTGGAGCGGCCGGCGGGATCGCAGGCCTGGCTCGACGCCACCGAGCCGGCGCGGCTGTTCCACATCCGCCGCGAGCACGCGCCGGACCTGCAGCGGATCGCCCGGGTGCTGACCGGCCAGTCGGTGGGCCTGGTGCTCTCCGGCGGCGCGGCGCGGGCCTACGCCCACGTGGGCGCGATCCGCGCCCTGCACGAGCGGGATGTGCCGATCGACTTCGTGGGCGGCGTCTCGATGGGCGCGATCGTCGCCGCCGGGCTGGCGATGGGCTGGGACGACGAGGAGGCCGACCGGCGCATCCGCGACGCCTTCGTGAACTCCAGCCCGCTCGACGACATCGCCTTTCCGCTGCTCGCCATGACCCACGGGGTGAAGGTCTCCGAGCGGCTCGCGCACAACTACGGCGACACCCAGATCGCCGATCTGTGGCTGCCGTTCTTCTGCGTCTCCACCAACCTGACCACCGGCGCCTACCAGCTGCACAAGAGCGGCCTCGTGCGGCGGGCGCTCAGGGCCTCGATCTCGCTGCCGGGCATCCTGCCGCCGGCCACCGACCACGACGAGGTGCTGGTGGACGGGGCGGTGCTCAAGAACTTCCCCGCCGACATCATGCGCTCGATCCATCTGGGCCCGGTGGTGGGCGTCGACGTCACCGCCTCGCGCAGCATCACCGCCCAGGACGTGGCCCTGCCGGCCTCCATCTGGCGCTGGCTCTGGTCCGGCCAGTGGCGCAAGGGCCCGCCGATCGTCTCGGTGCTGATGCGGGCCGCGACGCTCTCCACGGGACCGGACCTCGCCGCCGCGCGCGCCGCGACCGATGTGCTGATCCTGCCCGATGTGTCGAAGATCGAGATCCGCGACTGGAGCGCCTATGACGACGCCGTGGCGGCCGGCTACCGGGCGACCCTCGAGGCCTTGGACAAGCTGGACCGGCCCGTGCAGGACCTGCGCCGCCGGCCGAGCCTCGTGGAACAGGCGCACGCGCCGCCGCTGCGGGCCGTTGGGCGCTGAGGCCGATCGCAGGGTTTGCGGCCGGGCGCGAACCGCCCCATATTCACCCTGTCCTGTTCAACAAGCGAAAGGAGGTGATCCAGTGTCTCATAGTTTCATCCGTAGTTCGGAAACCGTGACCTGGGCCTCCGCGAACGAGGTCCGCGCCTAAGCCACCGGTTTGGCAGGGTTCGGTCCGCGCTGCGGTCCGACTATGGAAAGGCCGCCCCCGACAACGGGGCGGCCTTTCGCTTTGTTGGGGAGACTTGGACCGGCCTACTTCCACCCCTTGTCGCGCGCGGCGCGCTCGGCGGCCGCATCGAGCGGCTCGCCGGCCATGAGGCTGTCCACCGAGGCCAGGACTTCGGGCGGGGTGTCGCTGCCGGCCTGGCGATAGACGGACTGCGGCCTTGGCGCCCAGGCGGTGACCGTGCGCGCGGTCCAGTGGCCGTCGTCGCGGCAGGCGAGGCCCGCCAGCCGATCCGGCGTGCTCGCAAAGGTGCGGCAGTAGCGGCCGTCGGCGGTCCTGAAGGTGAGGCCCACCTTCACCACGCCAGGCTGCGCGGCGAGCCCGGTCGAGAGGGCGCGGGCGAGATGGCCCGTGGCGGTCAGCCGGCCCCCTTCCTCGGCGAGCGGCGCGGACGAGGGCCAGGCGAGCCGGCCGGCCACCACCCCGACCAGCAGGGACGCGGCGAGCGCCGCCCACGGCGGCGGCCGGCGCGCAGCCCGCGGGGCCGCATCGTTCGCGGCGCTGGCGGCGCTCAGAAGCTGCGGCGGGATCGGCTCTTCCAGCACCGGGGCGTAGATGGCGCTCAGACGATCGGCGAGCGCCCGGTGGCGGGCGACCCGGGCCGCGAGCCCGGGATCGGCGGCCATCTCGGCCTCGAAGCGGGCCGCCTCCTCGGGCGCGAGCTCGCCGTCCACGAAGGCGATGAGGCGTTCGTCGCCGGTCATGCGGCGTCTCCTTCCAGCTCCGCGAGAAGCGCCATGCGGCCGCGCACCAGCCGGCTGGTGAGCGTGCCGGCCGGCACCTCCAGCACCTCGGCCGCCTCCTTGTAGGAGAGGCCTTCGACCAGCACGAGGGCGACCGCGAGCCGCTGCTCGTCGGGCAGCCTGGCCATCGCGCGCGCCACCTCTCCGGCCTGCAGGCGGGCCTGCATGGCCGCCGCGCCATCGAGGCCTATGACGTCGCCTTGCGCCTCCGGCGCGAACACCCTGCCCCGCCGGTTGCGGGCGCGGCTCTCGTCGATCCAGGCGTTCTTCATGATCCGAAACATCCAACTGTCCAGGCGGGTCCCGGGCCGCCACTGACCCTGATGGACCAGCGCGCGCTCCACGGTCGCTTGCACCAGGTCGTCGGCGTCCGCAGCATCGCGCGCCAGCACGCGGGCGAGCCGGCGCAGGCGAGGCAGGACCTCGACGATCTGGCGCTGTAGTCCGTGCAAGGATCAGCCTTCGTCTGGGGATGAAACGTCCGGCTTGCGGCGTTTCATCCATGAACCGGAACAATTGCGGCGCGCTAAAGGTGGAGGCCCCGCTCCCCGCCTTACCTAGATGGGACCCGATGGCTGACCGTTCCCGCCGAAAGATGCTGGGCCGCCTGGCGATCGCCATGAGCGCCGCGGCTGCGATCGGCCTGAGCGGGCCCGCGGCGCTGGGTTTCGAAGGCGGCCATCACGGCAGCCTCGGAAGCGACGGCGGCGGCTCGCACAGCGGCGCGCTGGGCGGTCTCAGCGGAGGATCGGGCGGCCCGGGCGGCCTCGGCGGCGGCTTGCGCGGCGGCGGCCCCGGTCCGAGCGCCGCGCCCCTGCCGCTGACCGGAACCGGCGGCCTGGATGGCGGCGATCATGGCGGCCGGGGCGGCGGCCCCGGTGGCGACGGGCCAGGCCCGGCGGGGGCGTTGATCGGCGACGACTCGCATGACCACGGCCCAGGCCCCGGGCTGAACGGCGGCCGCGGCGATCACGGCGGTCGCGCCGCAGGCCGGGGCGCCGGTCGGGACGGCCGCGAGGTGGAGGACGCCGTGACGGCGACCGGCCAGGTGGTCGTCCCTGGAACCCAGGCCCGGCAGGCGACGATCCGGGCGTTGCTGCGCGACCACCCGCTCTCCGTCGAGGCCGACGCGCTCGGCTTTCCGGTCGTGCGGGGCGAGGTGCTGGCGATCGGGGCGAACGCGGCGGCTCTGGCCAAGGCGCGCAAGGCCGGCTTCCAGGTCGGCGCCAGCGAGAGCCTGCCGGAGCTGGGCCTTCAGTCGGTGGTGCTCCTGGCGCCCAAGGGCGTCGGCGCGCCCGAGGCGCTGCGGCGCATCCGCGCACTCGATCCGCAGGGCCAGTACGACCTCAACCACCTCTATCAGGAAAGCGGCGTGGTCACGGCGGCCAGGCGCGGCGCGCCCCGGCGGGCGAGCAAGCCTGTCGGGTCGCCGGCTGCGGGCCTGCGGGTGGGCCTGGTGGACGGCGGCGTCGCGCTCAACCTGGCGGCGCTCTCCGGCGCCAGGATCGTGCAGCGGGGCTTCGCGGGCGCACCGGTTCCGAGCGCCCACGCCACGGCGGTCGCCTCGCTGCTCGCCGGACGCCAGCCCCCGTTCCGCGGCGCCGCGCCGGGGGCCAGCCTCTATGTCGCCGACGTCTACGGCGGCAGGCCCACCGGCGGATCGGTCGAAGCCGTCGCGCGCGCGCTCGCCTGGATGGTCCAGGTGAAGGCGCCGGTGATCAACATCAGCCTGGTGGGCCCGCCCAACCTGCTGCTGGCCGCGGCCGTCAGGGCGCTGGTCGCGCGCGGGCACCTGGTGGTCGCCGCGGTGGGCAACGACGGCCCGGCCGCGCCGCCGCTCTATCCCGCGAGCTATCCCGGCGTGGTCGCGGTCACCGCGGTGGACGCCCGTCGGCGCCTGCTTCCCGAGGCCGGCCGCGCGGTCCACGTCGACTTCGCCGCGCCGGGATCCGACATGGCCGCCGCGGGCCTGGACGGCGGCTTCGTGGCGGTGCGCGGGACCTCCTTCGCCGCGCCGATCGCCGCCGGCCTGCTGGCGCGGCTGGAACCGGAGCCCAGTCCGGCCGCCGCCGCGCGCGCGCTCGCCGGGCTCGGACGCGAAGCGGTCGATGTCGGCCCGCGCGGCCAGGACCGGCTCTACGGGCGCGGCGTGGTCGGTCTCGATCTGCGCACGCCGCCGAGCCTGGTCCACGCCCGCCTGGCCCTGCGCGGCCCCTGAAGACACGCCGAGCTCGAGAGTCGGATGAAACCCGGCCGCCGGATCGTTCGGACGCCTGGAGCTTCCCGACCATCCCCAGATCCCGGGCCGCTCCGCCGCGGATCCGGCGCAGGCCTGACGGAGCCGTGGACGCGCTGGAACGAGCTGCGACCGGTCGTGGAGAGACTCATCCGAGTCTGCCGGGCGCGCGCCCGGCGCCGGGCCGCCGGAGCGATC
>NZ_DATIMC010000041.1:0-13454 GCF_035475775.1 Phenylobacterium sp.
CAGGGCGCCCACATTGACCAGTTCGACCCTGTCGCCGGTGGCCAGCTCGTTCTCGATCCGGGCGGCCCACAGCTCGTTGCGGCGCTTGAGCAGGGCGTCATAGAGCGCCGGGTTGTGGGTCCTCATCTCGCCGACCAGCGCCGGGCCCAGGCGCGCGAGGTCGCCGTCCAGCCAGGCCTGCCCCAGCGGCTCCTGGCGCGCCAGGCTATGGCGGTGCGGCTGCGCGCGGTCCTTGAGCACGTCGGAGAGGTAGCGGACCTCGGCGGGCTCCGGCAGATCGGCGAACAGCCGCGCCTGGTCCTCCAGGCTCTCGAAGAACTTCACATGCTTGTCGCCGGCGCGGGCCTCGCGGGTGACGGCGATGTCGGCGCCGGCCTCCACCTTGCCGCCCTGCGCCATCACCGGCTGCATGGAGAGCACCAGCGCCGCCGCCCAGGGCCGCAGATGATCGAGGCGCGCGAGGTTGGCGGTGCGGCTCAGCGCGGCGACGTCGGCGGCCGGCAGCTTCTGGCTCAGCGTGCGCTGCGGATCGACGCCGTAGCGGGCGACCAGGTTCTGCACGGTGAGCGGGTCGGCGCCGGCCACGTCGGTCTCGAACCACAGCGTCTGGGCCTTGGCGTAGGCCGTCTCGTAGAGCGGCGTGCGCCAGCGGTCGCCGGGGGTCAGCGCGTGCAGGGTGCCGAACAGGTAGATCTCCGAGTGCGGCGACTTCACCAGCCACATCGCAGGCGCCGCGCTGGCCGCCTGGACGGCGCCGAGACTGCCGGCCAGGATCGCGGCGGCCCATAGCAACGCTTTGAACAAGCTTGGCATTTCGGCCACCACTGGGGCCGTCAGTCGCCCCACGCTCGAAAGTGCTTCGATAGCTTCAGGCCCTGGCGCTGGTAATGCGACCCGAGGTCGCCATAGAGCCGCGTCGGCCGGTCGGTGAGCGGCTCGTAGACCAGGCGGGCCACCGTCTGGCCGTCCTCCAGGATGAACGGCGTCTCGTGACTGCGCACCTCCAGCACCCCGCGCGAGCCCTTGCCGTGCGCCTCGTCGGTGCCGAAGCCCGGATCGAAGAAGCCGGCGTAGTGCACCCGGAACTCGCCCACCGACGGATCGATCGGGGTCATCTCGGCGGCCTCCTCGACCGGGATCTCCACCGCCTGCTTGGAGGCCAGGATGTAGAACTCGCCGGGATCGAGCAGCAGCTGGCCGTCGCGCGGGACCAGGGGCTCCCAGTAGTGCCGCGGATCGTGGCCGTCCTCCCTGTCGAGGTCGACGACCGGCGCGTGGCGGCGGGCGCGGAAGCCGGCGATGCCGTCGGAGAGGTCGACGCCGACGCTCTCGACGCGCAGCCGCTGCGGCGCGCCGCGCTTCAGGCGCAGCTGGTTGAGCCGGGTGCCGCGGCGCACCAGCACCGAAAAGGTCTGCGGCGCGATCTCGATGTAGGTCGGGCCGTGATAGCCCTCGACCACGTCGTCGAAGGCCCCGCCGTCGGAGAGCAGGCGCACGAAGACGTCGACCCGGCCGGTGGAGCTCTTCGGATTGGCCCGCGCCGAGACGCCCGGGGGAAGCGCCAGCCGCTCCTGCAGTTCGGCGATGTAGACGCAGCCCCGCTCGAGCACCGCGCCCTTGATGAGGTCGAGCTCGTGCATCGCCACCTCGGCGATGCGACCGGCGACCTTGCGCCCCTCGCCGGGCAGGAAGGAGGCGCGCACGCGCCAGACCCGCGCGCCGAGCCTGAGGTCCAGGCTGGCCGGCTGCACCTGGTCGGGCTCGAAGGCGGTCTCCGCGGCGATCGCGCCTTCGGCGATCAGCGCATCGATGGACTGGCAGGGCAGGATGCCCGGGCGCTCGAGCTCGCTCATGGGCGGCGCAGCCTTAGCCGAGAACCCGAGTCTTGCAAGGGTCCGACGTCCTTCTCCCCTTGCGGGAGAAGGATCACGCTCCCCTTGACCTTCTCCCCCCGCTGCGGTTCCTGCCGGCACGCTTTCGAAGGGAGGCCCGCCATGGCCGAGGATCCGCGCGACTGGGAGATCGAGACCCGGGCGGTGCGCGGCGGCATGGCCCGCTCGCCCTACGGCGAGATCTCCGAGGCCCTGTTCCTGACCCAGGGCTTCGCCTATCCCTCCGCCGAGGCCGCCGACCGCCGGTTCGGCGGCGAGCCGGGCTTCATCTACCAGCGCTTCGGCAACCCCACGACGGCGATCTTCGAGGACCGGCTGGCGCTGATGGAAGGCGCCGAGCTGTGCCGCGCCACCGCCTCGGGAATGGCCGCGGTGCAGGTCTCGCTGCTCGGCCTATTGAAGGCCGGCGACCACGTGGCGGCGGGCCGGGCGCTGTTCGGCTCCTCGCGCTGGATCCTGTCGAACCTGCTGCCGCGGTTCGGCGTCGAGACCACCTACGTCGACGCCCCCGACGTCGACGCCTGGCGCGCCGCGATGCGGCCGAACACCAAGGTCGTGCTGGTGGAGAGCCCGGCCAATCCGCTGCTGGAGGTCTGCCCGATCGGCGCGGTCGCCGAGATCGCCCATGCCGCCGGCGCCAAGCTGATCGTCGACAACGTCTTCGCCACCCCGATCTTCCAGAAGCCGCTGGCGCTGGGCGCCGACGTGGTCGTCTATTCGGCGACCAAGCACATCGACGGCCAGGGCCGGGTCCTCGGCGGCGCGATCCTGGGGCCCGAGAAGCTGATGACCGAGGCCTACAAGGACATCCTGCGCCACACCGGCCCGGCGATGTCGCCGTTCAACGCCTGGCTGCTGCTGAAGGGCCTGGAGACGCTGGAGCTGCGGGTGCTGCGCCAGACCCAGACCGCAGCCAGGATCGCCGACCTGATCGCGGCCCATCCGAAGGCCCAGCGCGTCATCTATCCCGGCCGCAAGGATCATCCGCAGGCGGCGATCATCGCCAACCAGATGACCGGCGGCGGCAACCTGATCGCCTTCGACCTCGGCGAGCGCGCCGCAGCCTGGCGGTTCCTCGACGCGCTGCAGATCGTCGACATCTCCAACAACCTGGGCGACGCCAAGTCGATCGCCACGCACCCGTCCACCACCACCCACCGCTCCATGCCCGAGGCGCAGCGGCTGGAGATCGGGCTGACCGAGGGCTGGGTGCGGATGAGCGTCGGCCTGGAGGGCGCGAACGACCTCTCCCGCGACGTGAGCCGGGCGCTGGACGCGGCCTAGGATGCCGGCAAGCTCGCCTGCGATGCTGAGCCTGCTCGCCGCCCTTGCGCTGGCCGCCCCGGCGCCCGGCCCCAGCCTGCGGCCGCCGCCGCACGCGGCGGTCGACATCCCGGCGCCGGCCAGCCTCGAGCGCGACACAGTGGTCGCCTGGATGCAGGCCTATGTGCAGGGCGAGCACTGGACCCTGCTGGCCTACGACCGCGAGGGGGTGAAGCTCACCGCGCCCGGCGGCGTGCGCCGGACGCCGGACGGCCTGGCGGAGGCGGACGTGCGGACCGAGCTGTTCCGGCCGATCCGGGTCAGCGCCGGGGTGGCGCGCTCGGGCCTGGCGCGCTGGGCGGTGGACTGCATGGCGGGCCGTCTGGCGGTCACCCGCATGACCATCTTCGCCGGCAACAACCTGGAGGGCGAGCTCGCCAGCCGGGTCAGCGACCAGCGGACCTGGCAGGACCCCGTCGGCGCCGAGGCCGAGGCGATCCAGGCGGTCTGCAAGGCGGTGGGGAAGTAAGGCTCCTCCGCAGGGCAGGGCGATCGCACAGCTTCAATACACAGCGACCCAGGCGGGCCGCGCACCGGAGCTGGGTCCCGGCTCTTCAGCCCGCGAGGCGGGCTTGCGGCCGGGATGACGGACCCAAATGGGCGCCCGTGCGCCCTGGCCCTCCCCTCAGGGGAGGCGCTAAGCCGCCTCTTCGAGGCTCGCGGGCTCGACGGCGTAGACGCGGCTGCAGTACTCGCAGGTGACGCGGATCTTGCCGTCGGCCTCGACCATGTCGATGCGGTCCTCCGGCGGGAAGGACTTCAGCACGTTCTCGATGCGGTGCTGACTGCAGCGGCAGAAGGCCCTGAGCGGCCGCGAGCCGAACACGCGCACGCCATCCTCGTGGAACAGCCGCCACAGCAGGGTGTTGGAGGCCAGCCGCGGATCGATCAGCTCGTCCTCGCCGAGCGTCTCGAACAGCGCCTGGGTGCGGTTCCAGGCCTCCTCGGTCGAACCGCGCGCGTCGTCCTCGGCGATGTGCTGGATCAAGACGCCGCCGGCCCGCCAGCGGGCGCCCTCGCCCTCGTCGGCCTGACCGACCGCCAGGCGCACGCGGGTGGGCGTCTGCTCGGATTGGGCGAAGTACTGCTCGGCGCACAGCGCGAGCGTCTCGCCCTCGATCGGGGTGACGCCCTGGTAGCGGTCCATGTCGGGGCCCTGGTCGACGGTCATCACGAAGACGCCCTCGCCCAGCAGCGAGCGCGCGCCCGGCCGCTGGAAGCCCTGCGAGGCCTCGGCCACGGCCTCGGCGTCGAAGCGGCAGTAGCCGCGCAGGCCGCCGGAGGTGTCGTAGTCGGCGACCACGAAGCGCACCGGCCCGGAGCCCTGGGCCTGCAGGATCAGCCGGCCGTCGAACTTCAGGTTCGAGCCGACCAGCGCCGCCAGCGCACAGGCCTCGCCCAACAGGTTGGCGACGCTCTCCGGATAGTCGTGGCCGGTCAGGATCTCGTCGATCGCCGGGCCCAGGCGCGCCAGGCGGCCGCGGACCGGCTCGCCCTCGATCTGGAAGGCGCCGATCAGGTCGTCGGGAGGGGTGGAGCTCATCCGGCCGCATATAGGAAGGGGTTGGCGGGATTCGAGGCTCGCCTGTGTCGCACGCCGCGCGGAAGGCGCCGCAAGGCCGCAGGCTCCCATTTGGCCGAGGCGGCGGCGCGCGCTATAGCAGCGGGACATCCAAGGGGAGCCCGATGTCGAGACTGAACGCCTTCGGCTGGAGCCGCATCGCGGCGCTGGGCGCGATCGCGGCGCTGGCGATCTATCGGCTGACGCCGCACCTGCCGAACTTCACGCCGGTCGGCGCGATGTTCGTGCTGGGCGGTCTCTATCTCGGCCGCCGCGTGGCCTGGATGGCGGTCCCCTTCGCGGGGCTCTTCGTTTCGGACGTCCTGCTGAACCTGGCCTATGACGGGCATCCGATCCACGCCGGCCGGGTGTTTGATTACGCGGCCTTCGCGGTGGTGGCGGTCGGCGCGCGCATGGCGGCGGAACGCCCCCTGCCCTGGAAGCTCGGCGCGGTGATCGTCGCGCCAGTGGTCTTCTTCCTGATCAGCAACTTCGGCGTCTGGCTGTCCGGGGGGGCGCTCCTGAACGCACCGCCCTATCCGAAGACGCTGCAGGGCCTCGCCGACTGCTACGCGGCCGCCCTGCCGTTCTTCCGCGGCGCCGCCTTCGGCGACTGGATCTTCGGCGCAATCGGCGTCGGCGTGCTGGAGCTGCTGCGGCGGCGCGAGGCGCAAGCGCGAGCGGTCGCGGCTTGATCTCAGATATCATCCCGGAAGCCGCCCGCGGCCATCCGGGACCCACAAGCACCGGATCGCGCGGAATGGCCCTCGGCGAGGCCGCGCCCTTGTTGCCCTTGCCGTGATCGTCGGTCCCGGTCTTCGCGTTCCGCGAAACCGGGATGACCGATCACACCTTCCCGAAGCACCAGGCCAGGATCGACTTCTGGGCGTGGATGCGGTTTTCCGCCTCGTCCCAGACCACGCTCTGCGGCCCGTCGATGACCTCGTCGGTCACCTCCTCGCCGCGGTGGGCGGGCAGGCAGTGGAGGAAGATCGCGCCCGGCGCGGCGAGCTCCATCAGCGCCTCGTCCACCTGATAGGGCTCCAGCGCCTCCAGCCGCTCGTCGTGGTCGGTGTCGCCCATGGAGACCCAGGTGTCGGTGATCACCACGTCCGCGCCCGCCACCGCCTCGCGCGGATCGCGGGTGGTCGCCACGGCGCCCTGCTGCTCGGCGGCGCGGGCGAGGTCGACGAGGTCCGGGTGGTAGACGGCGGGGCTGGCGATGTTCAGCCGGTAGCCCAGCTTGGGCGCGGCGTGGATGAAGCTCGCGCACATGTTGTTGCCGTCGCCCACCCAGGCCAGGGTCTTGCCCGCCACCGATCCGCGATGCTCCTCGATGGTGAGCAGGTCGGCCATGAGCTGGCAGGGATGGCCCCTGTCGGAGAGCCCGTTGATCACCGGCACGGCGGCGTTCATCGCCAGCCGCTCGAGGTCCTCGTGGACGTTGGCGCGGACCATGACGGCGTCGACCATGCGCGAGAGCACGCGCGCGGTGTCCTCGATGGGCTCGCCGCGGCCGAGCTGCATGTCCGAGGCGTTGGAGATGATCACGCTGCCGCCCAGCTGGCGCATGGCGGCGTCGAACGAGAAGCGCGTGCGGGTCGAGGGCTTCTCGAAGATCATCGCCAGCGTCCGATGCTCGGCCGGCCGGTCGGCGTCGGGCCGGCCCTGCGGCCATCCGCGGCGCGCGGCCTTGCGCGTCTTGGCGTCCTCGAGGATCGCTCGCAGGTCTGCGCCCTCGAGCTTCCAGAGGTCGACGAAGTGTCTCGGAGATTGGGTCAAATCTGATCCCCCCAACCCGCTCGCCCCGGCGGAGGCCGGGGCCCAGGTTCAGCCTGAGAGCAGGGAGTGTTGCATCTGGGTCCCGGCCTCCGCCCGGATGAGCGGAATATCTATGCCGCCGCCTTGGCCTTCGATCTCGCCGCCTCGCAGGCGCGCTCGAAGCGCGCGATGGCTTCGCTCGCCTCCTCGATGCTCATCACCAGCGGCGGGAGCAGGCGCACGCAGTTGTCGCCGCCGCCGGCGATCAGCAGGTGCTGGTCGCGCGCGTGCTGCATGAACTCGCGGTTCGGCGTCGCGAGCTTGACCCCGATCAGCAGGCCCTTGCCGCGGACGTCGACAACGACGTCCGGGTAGCGGTCCCTGAGGCCCGAGAGCTGCTGGGTGAAATAGCCCGCGACCTCGCGCACATGGGCCAGGAGCTCGGGCTTCACCAGCTCCTCCACCGAGGCGATCCCGACCGCCATGGCGAGCGGATTGCCGCCGTAGGTCGAGCCGTGCGAGCCGGGCGTCATGCCCCTGGCCGCCTCGGCGGTGGCGAGGCAGGCCCCCACCGGGAAGCCGCCGCCCAGCGCCTTGGCGACGGCCATGATGTCGGGATCGGCCGCGCCGTCGAGCCACTCGTAGGCGAACAGTCTGCCGGTGCGCCCCAGGCCGCACTGGATCTCGTCGTAGATCAGGAGCGTGCCGGTCTCATCGCAGAGCTCGCGGATCGCCCGCAGCGTCGCGTCCGGCCAGGCGCGCGCGCCGCCCTCGCCCTGCACCGGCTCCAGGATGATCGCCGCGGTGGTCTCGCCCACCGCCTCGCGCAGCGCGTCGAGGTCGTCGAACGGCAACTGCAGGAAGCCCGGCATGCGCGGGCCGAAGCCCTCCAGGTAGCCGGGATTGCCCGAGGCGTTGACCGCCGCCAGCGTCCGGCCGTGGAACGAGCCCTCGAAGCCGATGATGTCGATGCGCTCGGGGTTTCCCTTCGCCCAATGGTGCTTGCGCGCGGTCTTGATGGCGCACTCGATGGCCTCGGCGCCGGAGTTGGTGAAGAACACCACGTCGGCGAAGGTGGCGTCCGTCAGCATCTTCGCCAGCCGTTCCTGGCCCGGGATCGTGAAGATGTTGGAGACGTGCCAGAGATTCTCGGCCTGGTCCGTCAGCGCCTGGACGAGCTTCGGGTGGGCGTGGCCGAGCGCGTTGACCGCGATGCCGGCCAGGCAGTCCAGGTAGGCCTCGCCCTCGGCGGTGTAGAGGCGCACGCCCTCGCCTCGCTCGAACGCCAGCGGGGCGCGCTGATAGACGCCCATGATGTGGTCGCTGGGAACGGCGGGGGTGGCGGTCTCGGTCACCGAGGGAGCCCTCCAAAACGGCAGCGTCCCCGCGCGCTGAGCAACGGGGACCGGAAGGCATCGGCTTTTCCGCTCGGAGAGCGGGGTTGTCAATCTCGTTGCTCCCCCTCAGGAGGAGCTGTCCCGAAGGGACTGAGGGGGGGTCCGCCCGGAAGGCGCACCCGCGCGAGTCAGCGGAGGAAACCGCCTCCGGCGCTCCGCGCCACCTCCCCCTGCGGGGAGGAACTGGAGCTAGGTTTTGATCTTGTAACCTGTCTCGAACATGCGGAAGCAGACGAAGCCGGTGAAGGCGATCAGGCCCAGCGTCATCGCCACGCCGGCGGCGAGCGAGCCCTCGTGGCGGCCGATGAAGCCGTAGCGGAAGCCGTCGATCAGATAGAACACCGGGTTGAATTTGGAGAAGCTGCGGAACGGCTCGGGCAGGCGCTCGATCAGGTAGAAGGTGCCGGAGAGGAAGGTCATCGGCATGATCACGAAGTTGGTCACCGCGGCCATGTGGTCGAACTTCTCCGCCCAGAGCCCGGCCATGATGCCGACGAAGCCCATGATCAGCGCCGCGCCGAGGCCGAAGAAGGCGACCGCCCAGGGCGCCTCCATCGGCAGGCGCGCGAAGGGGATGACGGCGACCGCCGCCACCGCGCCCACGAAGATGCCGCGCGTCGCGGCGCCCAGGCCGAAGCCGATCAGGTGCTCCAGCGGGGTGAGCGGCGGGGTCATGAAGTCGCCCATCAGGCCGTTGAACTTGGCCTGCAGCAGCGACGAGGAGGAGTTGGCGAAGGCGTTGGACAGTATCTGCATCATGATCAGGCCCGGCGCCACGAAGGCCCCGTAGGCGACGCCGTTGACCGCGCGTCCGCCGCCCACCGCGACCACGAACACCAGCATGTAGAGCAGCGCCGTGACCACCGGGGCGGCGAGCGTCTGCATGCCCACCTTCCAGAACCGCCGCACCTCGCGCAGGTAGAGGGTCTTCAGGCCCTCCCAGTTGACCCCCTCGTAGCTCCTGGGCTGCGGCGGCAGAACCGCTTCCTGGGCGAGCGCCATGTCCTTCATGGGCCCCATGTGCGCCCCCCGCGCGCGGGCCGCAAGAGTGCGGCGGGCTGACGCAAGATATGGTTCCTGTGGACGAATGCCGTGGCGCCTATTGTGTCCGTTAAGGAGTTGTTTACCACTGATAGTGGTTGGTGGGCGCTGAGAGTGCTGGGCGCCACAAGATGTTGAGTCCCGGAGGCCGTGGGGGCGAGCCGGGACCCGTCGGGGGAGGCGAGCATGGGCTGGACGGACGAGCGGGTCGAGCTTCTGAAAAGGCTCTGGCAGGAGGGCCTCTCGGCCAGCCAGATCGCCAAGCAGCTGGGCGGCGTCACCCGCAACGCGGTGATCGGCAAGGTGCACCGGCTGGGGCTCTCGGGCCGGGCGACGCCTTCCAAGCCCGCCCGCACCGTCTTCAAGGCGCCGCGGCCGCCGCGTCCGGTCTCGGCGCCCTCCGCGCCGCGCCGCCTGATGGAGCCCGGCGCGCATGCGACCCACCCGACGCCGGTCCGCTACGTGGACGAGCCGCCGGGCACCGCCACGGTCCTGACGCTGGGCGCCCACATGTGCAAGTGGCCGATCGGCGATCCGGCCCTGGAGAGCTTCACCTTCTGCGGGCGGCGCACCGACGACGGTCCCTACTGCCACGAGCACGCCCAGGTCGCCTATCAGCCCGCGCAGGCCCGCAAGAAGACCTCCGCCGCCGAGCTCGCCCGCTCGCTTCGCCGCTACCTCTAGGCGGGACGACGCGGCCTACACGATCCGTTGGGGATGGGGGCGCGTCCGCGAGCATCGGCTCCGGGCGCGCCCTTTTCTCGTATCGTCCCGCGAACGCGTCCCATTGGGAATCGCAGGCGCGCAGGCTTACCTTCCGGTCATGACCGAGGTCGCGCCCGAGTCGATCGCCGAGGACGGCAACGCCCGCCCCTACTCCGTCTCGGAGCTGGCGTTCGCGCTCAAGCGGACGCTGGAGGACGCCTATGGCTTCGTGCGGCTCAGGGGCGAGATCTCCAAGGTCACGCATCATTCCAACGGCCACGTCTACCTGACGCTGAAGGACGAGCGGGCGGCGATCGACGGGGTGGTCTGGAAGAGCCAGGTGCGCGCGCTCTCCATCCGGCCCGAACAGGGTCTGGAGGTGGTGGTGACCGGCAAGATCACCGCCTACCCCGCCGGATCGCGCTACCAGATCGTCATCGAGACCATGGAAGCGGCAGGGGTCGGCGCGCTCCTGGCCCAGCTCGAACGCCTGAAGGCGAAGCTCGCGGCCGAGGGCCTGTTCGAGGTCTCCCGCAAGCGGCCGCTGCCTTCGATGCCCGCCGTGGTCGGGGTGATCACCTCGCCGACCGGGGCGGTGATCCGCGACATCCTGCACCGCATCCGCGATCGATGGCCGTGCCGCGTGGTGGTCTGGCCCGTGGTGGTGCAGGGCGACCAGGCCGCCGCCCAGGTCGCAGCCGCCATCCAGGGGTTCTGCGCGCTGGACGGCGGCGGGGTGGCGCCGCGGCCCGACGTGCTGATCGTGGCCCGCGGCGGCGGATCGGTGGAGGACCTGTGGCCGTTCAACGACGAGGCGCTCGCCCGCGCCGTCGCCGGCTGCGCGATCCCGCTGATCAGCGCCGTGGGCCACGAGACCGACACCACCCTGATCGACTTCGTCTCCGACCGGCGCGCGCCGACGCCCACCGCCGCGGCCGAGATGGCGACGCCCGTGCTGGCCGAGCTGAAGGCCGCGGTCGGCGATCTCGGAAGCCGCATGCACCGCTGCGGCGGCCGCGTCGTGGAGGACCGCCGCGCCAGGGTCGCCCATGCCGAACGGGCGCTGGCGCGCGTGCCCGACCTGGTGCGGCTGGCCGAGCAGAGGCTCGACATCGCCTCCGGCCGGCTCGGCGCGGCGCTGGCGCGCAACGCCGCGCTGCACGAGCGGGCGCTGGTCAGGGTCGCCTCGCGATTTTCGCCCCTGCTGCTGCAGCGGCCCCAGGCCGTGCAGCGCCAGCGGCTGGATAGCCTGACGGCGCGGCTGAGGCCGGCGGCCGAGCGGCGCCTGGAGCGGGCCGCCGAGCGGCTCCTAGGGCTCTCCAAGCTGTACGCCGCCGCCGATCCCGACCGGCCGCTCGCGCGCGGCTTCGCCCGGGTGGCGCGCGTCGACGGCGCCCTGGTGCGGGCCGGCGCCGAGCTGGCCGCCGGCGAGACCGTGGCCATGACCTTCGCCGACAAGGTCACCCGCACGGCGGTGGTGGACGGCCTGGCCGCCGATCCGGTGGCGAAAACCGCGCCCAAGCCCGCGAAATCCAAGCCGAAGCCCGCAACATCGGCGCAGGGCGATCTGTTCTGACGGCGGATTGGGGATTAGATAACCGCCATGAACGCCCACGACCGCGACTTCTCGGGCCAGGACCTGGCGGTGCTGCACTACGGCGACGGCGAATTCGCGGTGCTGAAGCCGGGACGCTACGTGATCTGCGCGGTCAGCGGGGCGAAGATCCCGATCGAACAGCTCCGCTACTGGAGCGCGCCCCTGCAGGAGGCCTACGCCGGCCCCGCCGAGGCGCTCAAGCGCTGGCAGGAGACGCAGCGCTAGCTGCGATACACCTCGTTCGGCCAGCGTCTGTGGACCCAGAACCATTCCGCCGGGCGTTCGCGGATGCGCGCTTCCATGAAGGCGTTGATGCGCTTCACGCCGGTCTCGATGTCGGCCTCGCGCTCGCCGGTGTCCGCGAGCTCTATGGGATCGTGGACGATCACCCGGAAGCGGGCCTTGTGGGTGCGTTGCACCGACATCGGCTGCAGCGGGATGCCGAAGCGGAGCGCATAGGTCGTGGGGCCCTGGGCCGTGTGCGCCAGGCGACCGAAAAGCGGCGCGGCGACCCCGCCGTTGTACTTCTGGTCGTTCATCAGCGCGATCGACTCTCCCCGCCCGAGGGCCCGCAACAGCTCGCGCGCGCTGGCCAGCCCCTTGGGCGCGAACAGCCGCACGCCGTAGCGGTATCGGGCCTGGCGGATGCGCCTCTCAAAGTACGGGTTGTTGGTCGCCCGGTAGGTCATTTGGCAGGGCACGCCAGCATGCACGATGGCCCAGGCCATCGCCTCGAAATTGGAAAAGTGGCCCGAGATGAACACCACCGGCCTGCCGCCGGCGGCGATCGCCGCGAGCCGTTGCTCGCCCGCCACCTCCACGCGGCCGGGTTCGGCCGTGATGCGGTCGAGGAGCGGATACTCCACGATGATGCGGCCGATCTCCTGCCACTGCGCCCTGAGCAGGCTTGCGATCTCGGCGTCGGCGGCCTCGGGGAAGGCGATCCTCAGGTTGGTCTCCGCGACCCGGTGCAGGCTGGTCAGCGGACCGATCAGGGGGCCCAGCCAGGCGCCGAAGTCCGACACCCGGTCCACGGGGAACAGGCGCAGGAGGGCGGTCAGGCCGTCGTAGGCCGCCGCCTGCAGCCGCCAGGCGAGGTCTTGCAGGAACGGGGGGCGGGTCTGCGCCATGCGGCCTAGTAGAAGGCCCGGGCGGCTTTCGGCAACGCGGCTTTGGCGCGCGACTTGAAGCGGAGCGGCCCAGGCGTCCCGCAACGGGACGATCCGGGGCGTTTCGGGAAGCCGCAGTATGGCTGACGACATCGACATGCATCTGGGGCGGCGCCTCAGGCGCCGGCGCCGCCTGCTGGGCCTGACCCAGCAGGAGCTGGCGCGGGCCTGCGGGGTGCGCTTCCAGCAGATCCAGAAGTACGAATGCGCCGCCAACCGCATGTCGGCGGCGCGCCTGTGGCAGCTCTCCGAGGCGCTGGAAGTGCCCGTCGCCTACTTCTTCGAGGGGCTGAGCGAGATCCGCGCTCAGAGCCGGATGCGCGAAGACGGCGGTGAGGTCTTCTCGCGCAAGGAAACCCGCGACCTGGTCCGGGCCTACTACCAGCTCGGCGAGCGCCCGCGCCGCCGGCTGCTCGATCTGGCCAAGTCCCTGAACGGCGGCGAGGCGGAAGGCTGAGCCCGGTCGCCTTCGTGGACCGGCCGCGCTAAACCGCGGCCATGCCGGGCCTTGCGCACGACCGCCTCGAGGCGCTGGACGCCTTTCTCGTGGAGCTGAACGGCGCCGCGGGGCGCGCCATCCTGCCCCTGTTCCGTGGCGATCACGGCGTCGCGCACAAGCCGGGCCGCTGGGACTTCGACCCGGTGACCGAGGTCGACAAGGGCGCCGAGCGGGCGATCCGGCAGCTGGTCTCCGAGCGTTATCCCGACCACGGCTTCATCGGCGAGGAGTACGGCGAGGACCGGCCCGACGCGGAGTTCGTCTGGGTGCTGGATCCGGTCGACGGCACCCGCGCCTTCATCGCCGGCCTGCCGCTCTGGTGCACGCTGATCGGCCTGCGGCACGAAGGCCGCCCCGTGCTGGGCTCGATCGGCCAGCCCTATCTGGGCGAAATCTACATCGGCCACGGCGAGGGCGCCCGGCTGATGAGCCGCGGTGAAAGCCGGCCGCTCAAGGTGCGGCCCTGCCCCCAGCTCACCGAGGCGATCATCGCCACCACCGATCCGGAG
>NZ_DATIMC010000042.1:0-13541 GCF_035475775.1 Phenylobacterium sp.
AGCTCATCGCGTTCTCCTTTTCGCGATGGGGCCACCTTGGCCGTGCTTGGGCGCCATTATGTGACGGTTTCAGGAATCATTGTGACGCTTTGGCGCCGGACGGTCATTTGCGCCCCGCCCCTCGAAATCCCGAGCGGCAACAGCTAAATAGCGCCGATGACCGCGCCCCTGACCCTGGTCCGCGACGCTCCCGACGGCCTCATCGAGGCTGCGCGCGAGGCCGTGCGCCTGCCGGTGGGGACGCGAATTGTGGCGGCGATGTCGGGCGGGGTGGACTCCACCGTCACCGCCGCCCTGCTGGCCAAGGCCGGCTATGACGTGGTGGGAGTGACCCTGCAGCTCTATGACCACGGCGCCGCGATCCAGAAGAAGGGCGCCTGCTGCGCGGGCCAGGACATCCACGACGCCAGGACGGCGGCGGAGAGCCTGGGCATTCCGCACTACGTGCTCGACTACGAAAGCCGCTTCAAGCAGCAGGTCATCGAGGAATTCGCCGACAGCTACCTGCGTGGCGAGACGCCGATCCCCTGCATCCGTTGCAATCAGACGGTGAAGTTCCGCGATCTGCTGGATGTCGCCCGCGACCTGGGCGCCGCGGCGATGGCGACCGGGCACTATGTGCGGCGCGAGGTCGGGCCGGCGGGTCCGGAGCTGCATCGCGCGTTCGATCCGGCGCGGGACCAGTCCTACTTCCTGTTCGCCACCACGGCCGAGCAGCTGGCCTTCCTGCGCTTCCCGCTCGGCGCCTTGCCCAAGCCGGCGGTGCGCGGCGCCGCGACGGAGCTCGGCCTCTCGGTTGCCGACAAGCCGGACAGCCAGGACATCTGCTTCGTGCCCGAAGGCCGCTACACCACGGTGATCGACCGCCTGCGCCCGCACGGCGCGGAGCCCGGCGACATCGTCCACCTCGACGGCCGCGTGCTCGGCCGCCACGAGGGCGTCACCCGCTACACCATCGGCCAGCGGCGGGGGCTGAACGTCGCGCTCGGCGAGCCGCTGTTCGTGGTCCGCATCGACGCCGACGCGCGCCGGGTGATCGTCGGGCCCCGCGAGGCGCTGCTGACCGGGACGCTGACGCTGAAGGAGACCAACTGGCTGGGCGAAGGCGCCTCGCTCGAGGCGGCCTGCGACGCCGCCCGCCCGGTGCTCGCCCGCGTCCGCTCGACGGCGACGCCCACGCCCGGCCATCTCGCGATCCGCGACGGCGCCCCGGCCGTCCTCTTCGACGCGCCCGAGGAAGGCGTCGCCCCCGGCCAGGCCTGCGCCCTCTACGCCCCGGAAACCCCCACCCGCCTGCTCGGCGGCGGCTTCATCGCCAGCTCCCTCCCTTAAAGGGGAGGGACAGCTCGGCGAAGCCGAGCAGGGTGGGGAAGTCACGCGACGGAACGCTGCGCTTCAGGCACGGCGAAAACGCCAATCCCGCACCCCGAGTCCTCGCCCCACGCTTCCCCACCCTGACCGCTTTGCGGTCTGTCCCTCCCCATTAAGGGAGGGAAGGGCGGTCTGTCCCTCCCCATGAAGGTGAGGGAAGGGCGGTCTGCCCCTCCCGATGAAGGGGAGGGAAAGCTATATGCTGCCCATGAACACCCAAGATCCCGTCGTCATCGCCGCCTACGCCCGCACGCCGATGGGCGGTTTCCAGGGGGCGCTCGGCCCCGTCAAGGCGACCGAGCTCGGGGCCGCCGCGGTCCGGGCGGCGGTCGCGCGCGCCGGCGCCCCGCCCGAGGCGGTGGAGCAGATCTTCATGGGCTGCGTGCTGCCCGCGGGCCTCGGCCAGGCGCCCGCCCGGCAGGCGGCGATCGGGGCGGGGCTGCCGACCTCGGTCGAGGCGACCACCGTCAACAAGATGTGCGGCTCGGGCATGCAGGCCGCGATCCTGGCCCACGACGCCCTGGCCGCCGGCTCCGCCGACCTCATTGTCGCCGGCGGCATGGAGAGCATGACCAATGCGCCGTACCTGTCCCGGCAGCACCGCGCCGGCGCCCGCATCGGCCACGACACCTTCTACGACCACATGTACCTCGACGGCCTGGAGGATGCCTACGAGCCGGGCAAGCTGATGGGCGCCTTCGCCGAGGAGACCGCGCGCGCCTACCAGTTCACCCGCGAAGCGATGGACGAGTACGCCATCGGCTCGCTCGCCCGCGCCAGGGCCGCCACCGAGAGCGGCGCCTTCCGGCGCGAGATCGTCCCGGTCGAGGTGGTCACCCGCAAGGGCGCGGTCCTCGTGGAAGACGACGAGCAGCCGGCCAAGGCCGATCCCGCCAAGATCCCCACCCTGAAGCCCGCCTTCGCCAAGGACGGCGCGATCACCGCCGCCAACGCCTCCTCGATCTCCGACGGCGCCGCGGCGCTGGTGATGACCCGCGAGAGCGTGGCGAAGAAGCTCGGGATGGCGATCGTCGCCCGCGTCGTCGCCCACGCCGCCCACGCCCACGAGCCCGGCCTGTTCACCACCGCGCCGGTCCCGGCCATGCGCAAGGCCCTGAAGAAGGCCGGCTGGACGGTGGACGACGTCGACCTGTTCGAGGTCAACGAGGCCTTCGCCGTGGTCGCCATGATCGCCGAGCGGGAGCTGCGCATCCCGCGCGAGAAGCTCAACGTCAATGGCGGCGCCTGCGCGCTCGGTCACCCGATCGGAGCGTCCGGCGCGCGCATCCTCGCCACCCTGATCGCCGCCCTCGAGGCCCGCGGCGGCCAGCGCGGCCTCGCCTCCCTCTGCATCGGCGGCGGCGAAGCCACCGCCATGGCCGTGGAGCTGGCGTAGCGGCCAGGCGCCTGCCCTTTATCCGCTCATTCCCGCGAAGGCCGGAACCCAAGCGGCCTGCCCGCTGCAACAATCCTTTCAGGCGCGCTTTTAGATTCAGCTTGGATCCTCGCCTTCGCGGGGATGAGCGGAGGAAGGGTTCCCTACTCCCCGCCGCGCACGCGCTTCTGGGCGTCGAGGAGGTTCATCTTCATGCCGGCCACCTGCATGTCGCCGGGCTTCATGCCGGCCGGGCAGGGGCCCTTCCAGACCGCGTCCATCTCGATCCTGCGCACGCCGTTCATCTGCGGGGCGGCCGCGCCGGTGGTGGTGCTCTGCATCTCGACCTTGTAGCCGGCGTTCAGGTCGCCGGTCAGCGTGCCCTGGGCGGTCATCTTGCCCGCCTCGCCCAGGTCGCAGACGCTCTCCATGTCATAGCCGCCGCCCGGCCGGGGCGTGATCCGGTTCTCGCGGCAGGGGTTCGCGCCCGGCTTCTGGCCCGCCAGCCCGAGCTTGGCGTCGGTGTCGGCGTCGACGCAGATGGCGCTGGCCTGGCGCACCCCCTCGGAGCTCATCGACATCTGCCAGAGCCCGGGCTTGCGCCGCGGCGCCGCGGCGGGCGCGTTCGCCGCCGCCTGGGAGGCGGCCGCCGGGGCGTTCGCCGCCGGGGCCTTGGCCCCTTCCGTCGTCTTCTGGCAACCCGCCAGCGCCAGCGCGCTCAGGCCTGCCGCCGCCATCCAGCCCAGCCGTGCCATCTTGAGACTCCCGTTTCCAAGCCCCAGCTACGCGGGCGAGGCTAGCCGGGATCGATCGGCCGGGCCACGGCGTTCGAGCGCCCTGAAGGAGCACCAGCCATGAGCGAGCTGCGCGACACCGGATCCCGCTACGAGATGGACGAGCAGGGGCTGACCTCCTGGGCCGACTACCGCCGCCAGGACGGCCGGCTGATCATCGACCACGTGGAGAGCCCGCCGGCCCTGCGCGGCACGGGCGCGGCCGGCCGGCTGATGACCGCGCTCGCCGCCGAGGCCCGCCGCCAGGGCCTCGCCATCACCCCCATCTGCAGCTACGCCGCCGCCTGGCTGCACCGCTCCAAGGCCTTCCGCGACCTCGTGCGATAACCCACGAAAGACACGAAACCACGGATTTCACGGATTCACACGGATCGGCTCCCGGCGCGCGCCGGCGCGCGATCTTGTCCTCACGCGCTGCAGACTTCTCCGCCTGCGGCGCAGCTCGCACGACCATCCGTGAGAATCCGTGAAATCCGTGGTTCCTCCCTTTCGTGCTCTTCGTGTCTTTCGTGGTTCAAATCGGCCACGAAAAAACCCGCCATCCGGCGGGTCCCTGCAGCCTTGACGGGCTTGCTTAACGCCGCGCCGCGCGGAGCCGCCCCTCGGCGGGACGGCTCCGGCGCGGACGCAAGGGTCCTACAGCGTGCGCGAGACGATCGCTTCCAGGGTCTGGGCGCGCATCTCGCAGTCCTCGACCAGGCGGCGGGCCAGGTCGCGCACGCCGGGCGGATAGGCGTCGCCGCCCTCGGAAATCTCGAGCGCCAGCTGCTCGACGTTCATCAGCGCGCTCGACAGCGAGCGGATGTGGTCCTTGGCGAGCTGCCTGGCTTCGGCCTGCAGGCGCCGCACGCGCTCGGCGACGGTTTCGGTCTTCGGAGTGGTCTTCAGGTCGTTGTCGGCGACCACGCTCAGCGACGGTGACATTCTGGAATACCTCAAAATCGCCAACCCAGGAAATCGGCCGCCCCCCGCAGTCCCCTATGGACCGCGTCCGTAAGAGCGTCCCGCCCTGTCGTCTTCGGTACGTCCTAAGACGGCACAGGTTCCCTGACCGGTACATGAACCGGGCCAGTCCACGTCCGATGCCAGGGTAGATGGGGATTCAAAGCCACACTGTGTAGTTAGCCGCCGTGACGCGGGTCACAGGGGAGGGCGCAGATTTTGTCGAGGCGCATGAAGCGGGGCTGTGGGCCTATCGCAGCCGGTACGTCCCGCGGCCGGAGAATTCGAGGAACCCCCGATCGCGCAGGACCTGCAGCTGCTGTCTGATCTTCGGCCGCACGTTCTGATTGTTCGGGAAGACCACGTGGAGCCTGTCCTCGGCGTCATAGACGTCGGCTAAGGCGAACTCAGGCCGTCCGATCGCCTCCACGGCCTTCATCACTTCCAGCAACCACCCGCGCGCCTCGAGCTTCTGCTCCCGCAGGAACAGCGTGCGCCGCCAGGTCTCGACGACAGCGTCGCGGGGAAGCAGACGCCGCTCGCGGACGAGCGGAATGCGTCCGACGCCCGGCACCTGTCCGATCAGGATGTTGCATCCGACCCAGCCGGCGCGTCGGGCGGTCGGGGCCAGCGGCTTGCGCTCCTCGATGATCGCCGGGACGAAGAAGTGCTTGGGGATCACCGTCACGTCCTGCGGGCCTGCGGCGCGGTCGTAACGGAGCAGCATGAGGTTCGGATTCTCTTTCGAGCCTATGCGCGCCTGCATGGTGCGGAAGGCGCCGTCCACGACCTTCGCCCCAAAGCGGCTCGCCTGGCTCTTCAGCTCGAACTGCTCGGCGCAGTTGCCGCAGTAGAGGTCGGCGACGGGCTGGTTGTTCGGGAAGCGCTCGAATGCGGATTCGCCGCACGCGGGGCAGAAGAGGTTCCGCTGGACCCAGGGCTCGCTCTGGAAGCGCGCGATCTGCGAGGCGCTCTCGAAGCGCGCCGGCGGCTCCTCGAATCCGGGCAGCGGCCCGAACTCATCGTTCTCCGCCATCTGCCCCGCTCCGCCGCGCCTGGGGGCCAGGTTGGCGCAAGCCGGTGAGGTGTTCGTTAAGCCCTACAAATCACCGCACTTCGTGCTCTCGATCGGCTCTCCGTCTTCGTCGAGCGTGAAGTAGACGCGATCATCGAACTCGACCGCGCCCTGTTCTTCCCAATTCAGGAATGACCTGCGGCTCGCGATCCAGGCCGCCTCCTCCGCGTCGTCCGCTTCGACCTCAGCCACGTAGTCGACGAAGGCGTCCACCCGGCACAGGACCTGGAACTTCGGCATGCGGCTTCCTCCGGCTAACGCATTGTTCTAGATCCAAAATATCGCCGACGGAAGGGCTGAAGACCGGTTCCGGCCCATCCGCACGCTTGACGCCAAGCGGCGTCTTGGGCAGCCTTCGCCGGGCAAAGGGGAGGGGCTCACCTGACGGCGGTTGCTGAGGCGCCCGAGAGCGTGACCGGCGGCGGGCTGGCGGCCGATGCGGTCGCCCTGTCGCGCGCGCATCTGGCGGCGCTGGTCCCGGTGTGGTTCGCCTTCGCCGCCTGGTTCACCGCCCAGACGATCTGGCGCCACGCCACGGGCCTGGAGCAGGCGGGGCCGCACGCCCTGACCGCCGAGCTCGGCGACTACGCCCTGGCGCTGGGGCCCTCCCTCGCCTCGGCCGTCGCGCTGCGGGTGCTGGCCGGCGCGCCCGCCTGGCGGCTCGACCGCGGCCTCCTCGAATACGTCGGCCTGACCTGGGCCGCCTCGGTCGTCTCCGGCTGGGCGCCGGCGGCGATCGGCGACCTGGCCCCCGGACCGGTCGGCGTCGCAAGGCTGCCGATCCTGCTCGCGCAGCTGGCGCTGACCGTGGTGCTGCTGTGGCTCGCCATCCGGCTGCTGCTGTGGCCGGTCGGGCGGCTGTTCGGCGCGCCCATGACCGCCGGCCAGTCGTGGCGGCGCACGCGCGGGGCCGCCTGGCCCTATGTCTGGGGCTTCGTCCTGGCGGTGGTCGCGCCCTATGTCCCGGCGCTGGTGTTCCTGAAGGGCTACGCCGCCAGCGGCGCCATGCCCCTGGCGCTCGCCGGCGCGGGGGCCAAGGCGGTGGGCGCGGTGCTCGCCGCCGGCGTCACCCTGCGGCTCTACCAGCTCCGCGGCCTCGCCGAACCCGTCGCCCAAGCCGCTTGAGCGAAATTCGTCGGCGATCGCGGCCTCGCCGTGCGATAATGAACGAAGCGCGAACGCGCGCCCGCTCTTTCACAAGTGAATCCGCCCGAAGTCCGCGTCGGCGGCGCTTGCAGCGCGGCCGATCGTCAGCGGATTTTGCAGCTGCAACCCGACGATATTGTCCGGAATTGAGTGCGGTCAGGCCCGCGACGTTCGTGGGCCTTCGTGTTGGTTCGTGGTTCCGTCAAGTACACGCAGGTGAAAATAGTAAACATGCACTCAACCACCTGGAACAGACAGAGACAGAATAGCGTAAAGCTGAGTACACCGTCCTTCTTCAACAACGGTTATCGCCGCGTTGCGATGGTGCCAGCCTCCTTCAAACCCAGAAAGGGAGAGTAGGCGTGGCAAAGAATTCTCAACATGGCCCCGTGGGCAAGGACATCATCGGGACGGACGCTGACGACCTGCTCAAGGGCGGGGCGCACGCCGACACCCTCGACGGCGGCGCCGGCAATGACACCCTGTCGGGCGGCGGCGGGGCCGACCTCCTGATCGGCGGCGCCGGGTCCGACGTGTTCCTGGTGGGCGGCAAGGTCACCTCGACCGAGGCTGGTCTCGACCAGATCCAGGACTTCACCACCGGCGCGGACCGCATCGGCTTCGGCGGCGCCGTCAGCCTGGCCGGGCACAGCTTCCTGCAGGACACCGAGGCCGACTATGCGAGCGCGCTCGCCAAGGCGACCCAGGTGATCGGCTCGGACCAGGCGGACCTCGTCTTCGTCCAGGTGGGCGCCGACGTGGTGGTCTTCGCCGACGCCAACCTGCACAACCAGGTGTCGGGCGCGATCGTGCTGCAGAACGCCTCGCTCAGCGGCGTCACGCAGTGGGACGTGTTCTGAACGCGTAAGCCCCTTCTCCCCTTGCGGGAGAAGGTGGCCGCCGGAGGCGGTCGGATGAGGGGTTGCGATGGCGCACCGGCCGCGTGACCCGTGCGTGCGAACGAACCTCCGGCGGCGCGACGACACCTCTCATCCGTCGGGCTCCGCCCGACACCTTCTCCCGCAAGGGGAGAAGGAGGCAGGTTCTACGGCCCCCGCCGTGGCCGCCCGCGCTTGCGGAAGCGCTCCTGCTGCTCGGCGCGGGCCTCGGCGCGGACCTGCTTCACCGCCGCGCGGTCGCCGCTCTCGCCTTCGCCGGCCAGCGCATCGGCGGCGAACTCCAGGTCCAGCAGCTTCAGCCGCTTGATCTCGTCGCGCAGCCGGGCGGCCTCCTCGAACTCCAGGTTGGCCGCGGCCTCGCGCATGCGGCCCTCCAGGTCCTTCAGCGTCGCCTTGAAGTTGTCGCCGATGAACGGCGTCCCGCCCTCGGCCACGCCCACCGGCACCAGCACGTGGTCCTTCTCGTACGGCGAGGCCAGGATGTCCTTGATCGAGGAGCGGATCGAGGCCGGCGTGATGCCGTGCTCGGCGTTGTAGGCCGCCTGCTTCTCGCGGCGCCGTTTGGTCTCGGCCATGGCCCGCTCCATCGAGCCGGTCACGGTGTCGGCGTAGAGGATCACCTTGCCGTCGACGTTGCGCGCCGCCCGGCCGATGGTCTGGATCAGGCTGGTCTCTGAGCGCAGGAAGCCCTCCTTGTCGGCGTCCAGGATGGCGACCAGCCCGCACTCGGGGATGTCCAGGCCCTCGCGCAGCAGGTTGATGCCGACCAGCACGTCGAAGGCGCCGAGCCTGAGGTCGCGGATGATCTCGATGCGCTCCAGGGTGTCGACGTCGGAGTGCATGTAGCGCACGCGCAGGCCCTGCTCGTGCATGTACTCCGTCAGGTCCTCGGCCATCTTCTTGGTGAGCACCGTGATCAGCGCGCGGTAGCCCTTGGCCGCCGTGGCGCGCACCTCGTCGATCACGTCGTCGACCTGGCTGAAGCCGTCCCTGGCGACGGGCCTGACCTCGACCGGCGGGTCGATCAGGCCGGTCGGGCGGATCACCTGCTCGACGAACACGCCGCCGGTGCGCTCCAGCTCCCAGGGCCCGGGCGTCGCCGAGACGAACACGCTGTCCGGCCGCATGGCGTCCCACTCCTCGAACTTCAGCGGGCGGTTGTCCATGCAGGAGGGCAGGCGGAAGCCGTACTCGGCGAGGGTGAACTTCCGCCGGTAGTCGCCGCGGTACATGCCGCCGATCTGCGGCACGGTCTGGTGGCTCTCGTCGACGAACAGCAGGGCGTTGTCGGGGACGTACTCGAACAGCGTCGGCGGCGGCTCGCCGGGCCGCCGGCCGGTCAGGTAGCGCGAGTAGTTCTCGATGCCGGCGCAGGAGCCGGTCGCCTGGATCATCTCCAGGTCGAAGGTGGTCCGCTGCTCCAGCCGCTGGGCCTCCAGCAGCTTGCCGTTGGCGACCAGCCAGTCCAGCCGCTCCTTGAGCTCGGCGCGGATGGCGTTGATCGCCTGGTTCAGGGTCGGCCGCGGCGTCACGTAGTGGCTGTTGGCGTAGATGCGCACGCCGGTCAGGTCGGCGGTCTTCTTGCCGGTCAGCGGGTCGAACTCGGTGATCGCCTCGATCTCGTCGCCGAACAGCGAGACGCGCCAGGCGCGGTCCTCGTAGTGCGCCGGGAAGATCTCGATGGTGTCGCCGCGCCGGCGGAAGCTGCCGCGCTCGAAGGCCTGGTCGTTGCGCCGGTACTGCAGCGCCACCAGGTCGGCCATCAGCCTCTTCTCGTCGAGCCGCTCGCCGGGCTTCAGGTCGAAGGTCATGGCCGTGTAGGTCTCGACCGAGCCGATGCCGTAGATGCAGCTCACCGAGGCGACGATGATCACGTCGTCGCGCTCCAGGATCGCCCGCGTCGCCGAGTGGCGCATGCGGTCGATCTGCTCGTTGATCGACGAATCCTTCTCGATGTAGGTGTCGGTCCGCGGCACGTAGGCTTCGGGCTGGTAGTAGTCGTAGTATGAGACGAAGAACTCGACCGCGTTCTCCGGGAAGAAGCTCTTGAACTCGGAGTAGAGCTGGGCGGCCAGCGTCTTGTTGGGCGCCAGGATCAGCGCCGGGCGCTGGGTCCGCTCGATCACCTTGGCCATGGTGAAGGTCTTGCCGGAGCCGGTGACGCCCAGCAGCACCTGGTCGTGCTCAGCGGCGCCGATCGCGGCGGTCAGCTCGCCGATCGCCTGCGGCTGGTCGCCGGCCGGCTGGTAGTCGCTGACCAGCTTGAACGCGCGCCCGCCCTCGCTCTTGGCCGGCCGCTGCGGCCGGTGCGGCGTCCACAGCATCCCCGTCGCGCCCTCATTGTAATCGAAGGCGAGGGGCATTTCGGCGACGCCCGAGGGCGCCATGCTGGTGGTGCGGGGCATGGAGCCGGCAAGGTAAGTCCTGCTTCGCCCGTGCGCCAGCGTGGCTGCTGACAGCGGTTCGTCAGCACTCCCTCCCACCGCTCGTCCCGGCGAAGGCGGGGATCCAAGGGGGCCTGCGGCTCCACGATTGACGCAGGCTCGGTCCCATATTCAGCTTGGGTCCCCGCCTTCGCGGGGATGATCGGAGATCAGATGCCTGCCGCCGCCGACTATCCCGAGGCCGTCGCCGCCGCCCAGAAGGTGCTGGACGACTTCATGGCCGCCTTCAACGCCCGCGACATCCCGGCCTTCGAGGCCACCTTCAACTTCCCCTCGGCGCGGCTGGCCAGCCAGGGGCTGGTGATCCTCAACAAGGGGGACATGAAGGCCGAGCGGTTCACCACCGGCGCGCTCGCCGAGTGGGACCACTCCAGGTGGGAGCGCCGCAACGTGATCCACGCCGGCCCCGACAAGGTGCACGTCGACACCCGCTTCACCCGCTACCGGAAGGACGGCTCGGTGCTCGGCGGCTTCGATTCGATCTACGTCATCAACCGCGAGAACGGCCACTGGGGCGTGAAGATCCGGTCATCCTACGCGCCATAGACTTCCCCCCGGCGGCGAGATCGGTCCTATGCCTTGGCCGTCTTGCGTCCCTTCGCACCGGGCCGAGCCCGCTTGACCAGCGCCTTCAGGAACTGGTCGCCATGGGTCACCAGCGCCATGTGGCCGGCGCCCTCGAGGATCACCAGGTCCGCCTTCAGCTTGACCGCCGCCTCGGTGACCAGCGCCGTAGGCGTCTGCAGGTCGAGCTCGCCCTGGATGATGGTCACCGGCACGCCCAGGTCATAGCCGACGTCCGCCAGGCGCCAGGCCATCAGCTGTTTCCAGAGCTCGTTGATCGAGAATTTCGCCCCGCGCTGCATCTCCACGAGGTCCCGCAGCCGGGCGTCTGGCGCGAGCAGCAGGTCCAGGGGCAGCCGGCGGAACACGTTCCGCTCCGCCTTGGGCATGGTGGAGATCAACAGCTTGCGCTGCTTCGCCAGCGCCTTGATCGAGGGGTAGGGCGGCGGGCCGATCGCCTCGAGCCCCTGGGCGGCGCGCTCCTCGCCCTTGGCGCGCAGCCGGTCGACGGTCCCGAAGTACGAGAGCTGCTCGCCGCGGTTCATGTCGACCACCTGGCCCGCGCCCACATAGGCCGAGAACAGGTCCGGACGCGCCCGCGCCATCTCGACGCCCAGCAGGCTCCCCCAGGAGACGCCGAGCAGCACCAGCGGCCGGCCGGGGAAGCGTCGGCGCAGCTCCTGCGCCAGTTCGATCCCGTCGACCACCATCCGGCCGATGGTGAGCGTCCCGCAACCGGCCTTGCCGTTGCGCCCCAGCGTGCGTCCCGCGCCGCGCTGGTCCCAGTTCACCACGATGAAGTGCGCGTCCCAGCCGGGGAACAGCTTGCCGGCCAGCACGCTGAGCGCCGAGCCCGGGCCGCCGTGCAGCACCAGCAGCAGCGGGCTGTCGAGGTCGCGGCCGCGGATCGTCACCCACTGCGGGATGCCGCCGATCTCGATCCAGATCTTCTCGTCGATCCCTTCGGCCAGGTAGGCCTTGGCGCGAGCCGCCCGCTGGATCGCGCCGCGCATCACGAACGCGCCGGCCACCAGCCCCACGCCCGCCAGCAGCGCCTTGCCGAGCCCGCCTCGCTTCGCCATGGCTACCTCCGCTCGTTCAGCCCGCCGAGTTCCGGCCCATGCGGGCGCCCGTCCGAGCGCAACCCTAGCACGGGGCTCAGAAGCCGTGCGTCCCCGTCGTGAGCGCGAAGATGCTCCCCGCCAGCGCGAGGAGGGCGAAGACGAGGTGGCGCATGTCACATCCCTCTGCGGGTCCGCCCGCGGGGATACGGCCAGAATGCGCCGACCGATGTGACGGAGGTCACGGCCGCCTGCCCCGCCGACGGCCGGCGGGGGAGGCGATCACGGTCTAGTGAGTGGGCTTGTCCTGGGTGGCGCTCACCGCGGCGCCGCCGGCGGCTCCGGCCACCGCGCCGACCGGCCCGGCGACCGCCGCGCCCGCCAGCCCGCCGGTGGCGGCGCGTTGCTCCATGTTGTGCCCACAGGCCGCCAGGGTGAGAGCGGCGCCCGCGATGGCGAGCAGGCTCAGCGTCTTGCGCATGGGATTCTCCGATGTCCTTAGATGATGCGCCAACAAACGAAGGCTTCGTCGCGAGGTTCCGCCTATAGCCGAGCCTGGCCCGGGTCTTGCCACGGCCAGTCCCAAGTGGATCGAACCGATACAGGAGGGCCGCGGACCGCGACACTTTTGCTGCATTGCAGCAGGGGGTTGCCTTTCACGGATCGCCCCTTCATAAATCGCACACCACTTGCCGTCGCCTGCCCCCTCGAGTCCCGGGCAGGCCTGCCGGCGGACGCTGCCAGCATGTGCAGGGGCGACCGCGGCGACATCTGTCGGGGGGCTGTCGCCCTCGCCCTGTAGGACGCGATTGTTTTGGATAACGGAACGCAGGCGCGCGCCGATCGGCGTGCGCTGATCAGCGCCGCGTTGATCGGCTCAGGCGTCGGCCTGGCGCTCGGCGCCGCCTATATGGCGGGCGGGATGTCGCGCGTCGCCGCCGACCACGCCCGCGCGGAGCAAGTCTCCGACGGGGTCTTCTCCGAGGCCGCGCTGCAGCGCGAAGCCGCCGATTCGACCGCGCCGTCGCGCGCCCAGGATGTCGCCGCCCAATTGCGCGGCGAGCAGGGCCTCGACCCGCATGCCGACAAGCAGCGCCACGCCACGCGCGATCTCGATTGCCTGACCGATGCGGTCTATTTCGAGGCGCGCGGCGAGAGCAAGCGCGGCCAGCAGGCCGTCGCGACGGTGGTGCTGAACCGCGTCAAGAACCCGAACTTCCCGAAGAGCGTCTGCGGGGTGGTCTTCCAGCGCGCCAGCGGCGGCTGCCAGTTCAGCTTCGCCTGCGACGGCTCGATGCGCCATGGCCGCGACGAGGACGCCTGGGAGCAGGCCCGCCGGGTCGCCGCCCGCGCGCTCTCCGGCTACGTGCTGCGCGACATCGGCTCGGCCACCCACTTCCACACCATCGACGTCTCGCCCGACTGGGGCTCGCAGATGCTGAAGGTGGCGCAGGTGGGGCTGCACGTCTTCTACCGCCGCAACCCGCACGCGGCGACCGCGCCCGAGATGCAGCCCGAAGCGCAGCACGCGGTGTTCACCTCGACGCCGGGCGAGGCCCAGCCGACGCTCCGCATCGCCACGGCCCTGGTGCAGAGCGCGCCTGAGAGCTCGCCGCCGGCCGCCGCGCCTGCGCCCGCGCAGAAGCCCGCGGCCAAGCCGGGTCCCGAGCTTCCCAAGACGCCGCCGGACGGCCTTTCAAAGGCGTCCGCGCCTGGATTGGCCAAGAGCCCCGAGGCGACCGCCTCCTGACGCGGCGCTTGCGCCGCAACCGCGCCCGCTAGGCCCGCGCGGCGCGGCGCAGCGCCTGGGGCGGCTGGCCGAAGGCGCGCAGGAAGGCCCGGCGCATCCGCTCGGGATCGCCGAATCCCG
>NZ_DATIMC010000043.1:0-24627 GCF_035475775.1 Phenylobacterium sp.
GGAGCGGCCGACGTGCACGCCCATCAGCGCCAGCTCGGTCGCGATCGCCTCCTGCAGCGGCTCTGGGACGGGCAGGTTGCCCGCGAGCCTCGCCTGCTCGAGCCGCCAGCCGAAGATGTGGTCGCGGCCGAGCTCGACGACAGCGCCGGGCGCGCCGACCCACTCGTAGTAGGCCGACCACCCGGAGCAGGCGTAGGGCAGGTGCTCGGCCAGGCAGTTGCGGAAGCGCTTCGCCGCGCGCCGCAGCTCGGCCTTGGTGGCCAGCGGCTTGAGCCGCGCCGTGCCGGGATGCGGCGGCGGCGGCGGTTCCGGATAGAGCTCGTCGCGCACCGCCTCGAACAGCGCCGGCACGTTGGCCGCGCGCGCCCAGCGGGCGCCCGCCTTCGCCGCCGCGGCGGGGCCGGAGCGAAAGCCGATCACGCCATAGGCTTCGCGCAGCACCGCGGCGCCGCGGGCATCGAGCCCGAGAGCGAGGTGGACCGCCCCGGCCATCGGCTCCGGCAGGGCGGCCAGGGCGCGCACCAGCTCAGGCGCGAGGACCTCGGCGTGCCAGATCGCCTTGGCGGCGTGCCGATGGCGCAGCAGGCCGGCGAAGGCGCGGTAGTCCGCCGCCGTCCAGGCGACCTCGCCCATGCGGCTCAGCGCTCGGGCCAGGCCGAGCGGCGGAGTCGAGCCGGCCGCCAGCCGGATCGCACGCGGCAGCCGCGCCGCCAGGATCGCCGGCGCGGCGGCGTCGCGGCCGAACGCCAGGGCCAGGCAGACCAGGTGCCGGCGCGCGGCGCGCGCGGTCAGGAACGGCGCGTGCGGCGCGGGCCACAAGGCCGCCACCCGCGGCGCGAACTCGCCGGCGAGCAGCCTGAGGAGGGAGGTGGCCTCCGCCTTCGCCACGGCGGGGACCCCGCCCGTGACGGGGAAGAACATCGATTGGGCTCCGGTCGGCGCAGACGCGCCTTCTTCCGGAGCGGCCGCGCGGTCAGTCGTGTCGGTTGGCGCGCGCGTCGGACCCGATGAGGCGGCGCGCGCAAGCGGCCCCGCAGGTGCGGGCCCGGCTCGGTGTGTCGTCGCGCAACGCCATTCGGTGAACTCTCCTTCGCGAAGGGCCGGCGATGTCTCATGAACCGGGCTCGCCACGCAAGAGCCGGCTCGCGCGAGCCGGTCGGCAGGCCGCGATTGTGGCCTCGCCGCAACGCCTGCGGCGAGGCTGCGGGCGGGAATCCGCTGATGGCCCATGGACAGAGTCCTCTCGTTCGATCCGAGGACGACGCTACCCGCCCGCCGCCGACAACCTGGTGTCAGCAATGATCGCCGTGGCTATAAGGAGGCCATGACCGACGCCCAGCCTGCCTCCGTCTACGACCTCGCTCATGCCGAGGAGCCGGAGACCCTCGCCACCTTCGCCTGCCTGGTGGACAACGAGCCGGGGGTGCTGCACCGGGTCGTCGGGCTGTTCGCGGCTCGCGGCTACAACATCGAGAGCCTGACGGTCGCCGAGACCGACCGCAACGCCCACACCAGCCGGATCACCATCGTCACCCGCGGCACGCCGCAGGTGCTGGCCCAGATCGAGGCGCAGCTGCAGAAGATGGTCTCCATGCGCCACGTCCAGGACGTGTCGCGCGATCCGAATGGCCTCGAGCGCGAGCTGGCGTTGGTGAAGGTGCGCGGCGCCGGGCCCGACCGCGTCGAGGCGCTGCGCGTCTCCGACATCTTCCGCGCCAAGGTGATCGACACCACCCACGAGAGCTTCGTCTTCGAGGTGACCGGCGCGTCGTCCAAGATCGACCGCTTCGTCGAGCTGATGCGCCCCTTGGGCCTGGTGGAGGTGTCGCGCACCGGCGTGCTCTCCATCCAGCGCGGCGTCGAGACGCTCTGAGGCGGTCGGAACCGTCGGGAAGCCGACCCGCTTTGCATGACGTGCGCCCGATCGTCGTGACCGCCCTGATCGCCCTCGCCTGCGCAGGCCCGGCGCAGGCCCAGCTCCTGCGCATCCCGCTCGGGCCGCGCACGGGAGCCGGCGGGCCGCCGGTCGCATCGGCCCCGCCGGGGCTCCCTCCCGCGGAGGCCGAGATCTGGCCCTACCCCGCGCCGGACCCGAAGTCCTGGTGGGACGAGCCCGGCCTGAAACGGCCCGAAGCCGCCGACCCGCTCGGCGGGCGGCGGATTCCGCACGGCGCGACGCTCGCGCCGATCAACAACGGCATCGACCCGTCGACCTACCGGCTCTGGGGCCTGATGCCCCTGCAGTGGGAAGTGCTCTACCCGGGCGAGATGATCGTCGAGGTCTGGGTGCGGCCCTCGACCAGCGTGCGCCAGAGCGTCGTGCGGGTGATCGTGCGGCGTGACGGCAAGGCCTTCGTCCAGGTGCGCGCGGGCCTGGCCTGCTGCGAGGCCGACATCGCGCGCCGGATCGGCTTCGACGCCGAGCTGCCGCCCGGCTCGGCCGAGCGGTTCCTCGCCTTGCGCAACAACCCGGCCTGGAGCTCCCCGCGCCTGGTCCGAACCGCGGAACACAACGCCGCGCAGGGCGTCTGCGTGAACGGCGTCTCCTACGATCTGACTCTCGTGGTCCGCGGCCAGTCGCGCGCCCTGCACCGCGCCTGCGACGACGCCGCCATCGGCCAGGTCGCCGACATCCTGGAGCCCGTGCTGCGCGCGGGCCTCGGCCACGAACCGCGGTTCGACGTGCTGTTCCGCGGCAAGATCGATTACAGCGCCGAGCGGTCGGCGTACCAGGAGCTGATCGCCTCGGGCGGCTCGCTCAAGGCCGATCTCCAGGGACGGGCCCAGCCGCCCGGGGCCGAGATCGCGCCGAAGCCCGAGTAGAACGCCTCAGGCGGCCTGCGCGGCCGGGAGCGACGGAGCTTCCGCGGCCCGGATGCGCCTCCGGATGACCCGGCGCATGCTCACGTACTGCACGGCGAACAGGCCGAGCTTGGAGGCGGCCGGCGCCACCGCCAGGTAGGCCGGCCACAAGCGGGTGAACCACATCGCCACCACCAGGTTGGCGAGACCGCTCACGAACATCATCGCCGCCCAGGCATAGCCCCAGCCGATCATCAGATCCTCGCCGTGGCCGCTCACGCGCGCCGGCAGGTAGCGGAGCAGCCAGCCACGCTTCAGCATCACCGCGCCCACCGCGGCGTAGATCAGCGTCGGCTTCACCATCACGAAGCGCGGGTCCCTGGTGATCATGCTGGCGGCGCCGAAGACGAGCGCAAGGCCCAGCCCGGCCCATTGCAGATGCGGGATCGGCCGCCGCATCAGTTTCATCGCGAGCACCTGGGCGAGGCCGGCGCCCCAGGAAAACGCGGCCGCGGTGCGCACGTCCACGTGCAGAGCGGTGAGGATTGCGAACACGATGGTCGCCAGGAAGTCCCAGGCGAGGGGACGCATGGCGGAGAGCAGGCCGGACATCAGGAACTCCAATGAAAACCGATGCGTGCAAGGGTAGCAATTGGCGTCCTGGCGGCCAGGCCCGCTGACGAAGGCTCGGTGGCGGTTGGCGCAAAAGCGCTGTCCGTTGGCGCTTCGCAAGCCGCCATGCGCCTCCCGCCGCGGATTCCGCTAGCTTCGAGGCGTGTCCGATTCCGCCGCCGTCGCCGCGACCCCCGTCCAGACGCTCGTCCAGCGCCTGGCGCTCGGGTTGCTGGCGGCGGTCCTCGCCGCGATGAGCCTCGGTTTCGTGCGCGAGGTGCTCTCGGTGCAGCCGGCGGGGATCGACTTCGCGCCGCTCTGGGCGGGCGGGCGCGCGGCGCTGCATGCGCCGGCGCGGCTCTACGACTTCGACTACGTCTCGACGCTGCAGGGCTGGCCGCTCGGCCGCGATCATCCCCGGCCGTTCGTCTATCCGCCGTCCGCGCTCGTGGTATTCGCGCCCCTGGCGCTGATCCCCTATTGGCCGGCTTTCGGGCTGTGGCTCGTCCTCACCGGCGCCGCCTTCCTCTGGTCTGGCCTGAAGGCCGGGGCGCCCTGGTGGTTCCTGCTGCTGCCGTGGGTGACCTTTTGCGCGCTCTGCGGTCAGGTCAGCTTCCTGCTCGGCGCGCTGATCCTGGCCGGACTTCGCCTGACGGCGCCGCGGCCGATCCTGGCCGGGCTGCTGTTCGGAGCGGCCGCCGGAGTCAAGCCGCAGCTGCTCCTGCTGCTGCCCATCGCCCTTGCCGCCGAGGCCCGTTGGCGCACCATCCTCGCGACCGCCGCGACCGGCCTCATCCTTATGCTGGCGTCGGCCGCGGTCTGGGGGCTCGCGCCCTGGCGCAGCTGGATCGGCGCCCTGCCCCGTTTCCAGGCGGTGGTGTTCGCCAATCCGAGCCTGCTGCGCAACGCCGTGACGCCCTATGCAGCTCTGGTCCAGCACGGTCTTCCTGGCGCCTGGGCTTTCACGCTGGCGCCCGCCGCGGCGCTCTGGGTCTGGTCGAGCTTCCGCCGGCGCGAGGACATCGCCGAGCGTCTGATCGCCCTGATCGGCGGGGCGCTCCTCATCAGCCCTTACGCAATGAATTACGACATGGCGCTGTTCGCCCCGGCCACGGGCATCTACCTCGCCAGGACCCACGAACGGCGATGGCCGCTGTACGCGCTCGCCGCCTATGGCCAGTCCCGAGGATTCGGCGTGGGGCTGCTCACGCTGCTGCCCGCGCTCGCCCTGCCCGCCCTGCGACGCCTGCGCTTCAAGACCCCTTCTTCAATTCCTAACCCCTGAGCCCTATATTCACCGGCGTCGGGCTCGCCCGACTATGGAGATAAACGCGCGCGCAATAAGCGGACTGGACCCGGGTGCGATTCCCGGCGGCTCCACCAAGCTCTTCCCCCGGGTTGTCGCCGGGACGCCCAATTTGGGATTGGAAGCACGGGGCCGATCAGGATCGACAGACGTCTAAAGGCGTTGCTTTCTCCCGGCCTGACCCACCGTTTCGGGTCATTTGATAGATGCGAACGATAACTTCGCTTCTGAGGTTCGGCTCGCCGCGTAAGCGCGCGCCAGACTTCGACCTAAAGCCCTTACGGTTAGCCCCGTAAGGCGGGGCTCGGAGGGGGCCTGGCAACAGAACCCCTCCACCTAATCGGAGGGCGGCCCGCAAGGGCCGCCCTCTTTTGCTGATGCCCGCAATCCGCCTTGCGCGCGCCAGCCCAGACGCTACCTTTTCAAACGCGCGTTCCGTTGGAGATTCCCCCTGTGGCGCAGGACCCGCCGGCCCAGGACCTGATGCATTACGAGGCCATGGCCCAGGAGGCCCTTCGCGGCGTGGTCAAGGCTGCGCTGAAGCGCGCCGCCTCGGAAGGCCTGCCCGGGGCGCACCACTTCTACATCACCTTCAAGACCGACGCGGCCGGCGTCTCCGGCCCGCCGGACCTGCTGGGCAAGTACCCCGACGAGATGACCATCGTCCTGCAGCACCAGTACTGGGACCTCGCGCCTGGCGAGACCTTCTTCTCCGTCACACTGCAGTTCGGCGGCCAGCCCAAGCGGCTTTCGGTGCCCTACGCGGCGGTGACCCGGTTCTACGATCCCTCGGTGCAGTGGCTGCTGCAGTTCGAGCCGCCGCCGCCCGCGCCGGCCGAGGCGCGCCTGCCGAGCGCCGCGCCCGCAGAGCCGCCGGACCCTGAAGGCGCCCCCGCGCCGGCGAAGGACGGCTCCAAGATCGTCTCCCTCGACCAGTTCCGGAAAAAATGATGACCGACGCCGCGAGCGCCGAACCCGAGGCCCTCACCGACGAGGCCATCCTCCAGCGCTTCCTGCGCACCAAGAACCAGCCCACCGGCTCGCAGACGCTCGGCTTCAGGATGGTCGCCGTCAGCCAGGCCGAGAAGTCGGTCGAGGTGGAGTTCGACGCCCGGCCGGAGGTGCTGCTCAATCCGATGAAGCAGATCCAGGGCGGCTACCTCTGCGCCATGCTCGACGAATGCATGAGCGTCGCCTGCATGGTGGCCTCGGGCATGACCCACGTCGCCCCCACCGCCGAGATGAAGACCAGCTTCTTCCGCCCGGGCGTGCCGGGGAAGATCAGGGGTCTCGGCAAGGTCGTACGCTGGGGAAGCCGCGTCGCCTTCACCGAGGGCGAGCTCTACGACCCCCAAGGCCGCCTCCTGGCCAAGGCCACGGGCACCGCCATCCCGACGCCCTTCACCACCTACAAGGCCAAGTAGGTGCGCCGGCTCGCAGCCCTGCTCGCGACGCTGGCGGGGCTGTGGCTTGCGGCAGCCGGGCCTGCGGCGGCCTCCCCGTTCGAGGACTGGGCGGCCGTGGTGATCGCCGGCGACTGGCACGCCCATTCCGGCGGCCCGTCGGAGGCTTTCGACAACGCCCGGCGCGACGTCTCCAGGGCCTTGGTGGCGGCGGGCTTCGCGCCAGCCAACATCCGCCAGTTCTCGGTTCGCCCCGAGCGCTACAAGGACACCCGTCCCGAGAAGACGGACCTCACCACCATCTACACCGACCTGACCGAGCTGACCTCCAAGACCCAGGCGGGCTGCCTGTTCTACCTGAGCTCGCATGGCGCGCCCTCCGGCGCGATCGTCGACGATCGGATCCTGGCGCCCGGGGTGCTGGATGCGATCCTCGACCGGACCTGCGGCGCGCGCCCGACGGTCGTGGTGATCTCCGCCTGCTTCTCGGGCGTCTACGTGCCGACGCTGGCGCGCGCCAACCGCATGGTGCTGACCGCGGCGCGGCCGGACCGCACCTCGTTCGGCTGTGGGGAATCCGACAAGTACCCCTATTTCGACACCTGTTTCCTGGCCTCCATGCCGCAGACCCACGACTTCCCGGCGCTCGGCCGCATGGTGCAGGGCTGCGTCGCCCAGAAGGAGCGCCAGACCGGCATGAAGCCGCCGTCCGAACCGCAGCTGTTCGTCGGCGGCGGCGTGCGCCCGATCCTGCCGCTGCTCGCCTTCGCGACCCCGCCGCCGGGCGGCCGATAAGGGCGGTTTGAGGGACTCAGGCCGGAGGCTTACAAGCTTCGGCGGATCACTTCCGAGGCGGGGCGCATGGGGGCGGTCGTGAAGCAGCACACGCGCAAGGCCGCCGTTCTGGCGCTCGCCCTGGCGATTGCGCTCGGTCCGCGGGCCGGGGCGCAGGACGAGCCCTCCCTGGCCGGCGCCGCGCCGGCAGCCAAGGACGCCGCCCCCGCCCAGCCCTCCGTCACCTCGCCATCGGCCATGGCGGCCGCGCCGGCGCGCGCGCAGCCGGGGCCGGCGAATCCCGGGCCCGCCGCGCAATCGTCCGCCAGACCCGCACCGGCCTCGCAAGCCGGCGCCCGATTGTCGGCCGGCCAGCCGATCCCGCCTGCCGAGCTCGCGGCGTTCGCGGACGGCTACGTGCGCGCCGCCATGGCCCGCGACCACATCGCCGGCGTGACCGTCAGCGTCGTGCAGGATGGGCAGCTGGTGTTCAAGCGCGGCTATGGCTACGCCGACCTGGAGCGCGGCCGCGCGGTCGATCCCGACCGCAGCCTGTTTCGCATCGGCTCGATCTCCAAGACCTTCACCTGGATCGCGGTGATGAAGGCGGTGGAGGCCGGGCGCATGCGTCTCGACCAGCCGGTGAACCTCTACCTCCCCGAGAAGCTGCGCATCCCGGACCAGGGATTCAATCAACCGATCCGCGTGGCCAACCTGATGGACCATTCGCCGGGGTTCGAGGACAAGGCGCTCGGCCAGCTGTTCGAGGACCGTTTCGACTTCGTCCGGCCGCTGGAGGTCTATCTGCGCCAGGCGCGGCCCAGGCGGGTGCGCCCGCCGGGGGTCGTCTCCAGCTATTCCAACTACGGCGCGGCGCTGGCCGGCGAGGCGGCGTCTCGTGTGGCCGGCAAGCCTTACGAACGGCTGATCGAAGACGAGATCCTCGGTCCCGCCCGCCTCGCCCACACCACGTTCCGCGAACCGCATCCGCCGAAGCCCGGGCTTCCCGCCCCGATGCCGGCGGCGTTGGCAGGCGACCTCGCCGCGCCCTACCGGTGGACGGGGTCGGGATTCGAGCGGCGCGGCTACGAATACATCGAGCAGGTCGCGCCCGCCGGGGCCGCCTCCTCCACCGCGGCGGACATGGCCCGCTACATGCTGCTCCTGCTGGGCGACGGCTCGCTCGAG
Source organism: Phenylobacterium sp. (assembly GCF_035475775.1). Lineage (GTDB taxonomy): Bacteria > Pseudomonadota > Alphaproteobacteria > Caulobacterales > Caulobacteraceae > Phenylobacterium. The sequence continues at coordinate 8,086 of NZ_DATIMC010000043.1, forward strand.
GGCGCCGCCATCTATGGGCCGGCCACGGCGCGCGCCTTCCGCACGCCGCTGCGCGCGACGCCGCCCCGGATCAACGGCTGGGCGCACGGCTTCGTCGTCTACGTCCTGCCCGGCGGCTACAAGGGCTACGGCCACGACGGCGGCACGCTGTCGTTCTTCTCGAACATGGTGGTCGCGCCCGACCTCGAGCTCGGCGTCTTCATCTCGACCAACACCGAGGGCGGCGAAGGGCTGGCCGGAAGCTTCGCGCCGGCGCTGATCCGGCAGTTCTACGCCCCGCCTCCGGCCCCGCCCCGGCCGGGCTCGCCGGCGCTGATCCAGCAGGCCCGGGCCTTCACCGGCTATTACCTCGGCACGCGGCGGGCCTATTCCGGCCTCGAGGGCTTCGTCACCGGCGCCCGCGCCGGCCTGCAGGTCGGCGTCACCGGCGACGGGCGGCTGCTGCTCGCCGGGCCCGACGGCGCCAGCGCCTGGGTTCCCGACGGCGCCGTCGGCTCGGGGCGGTTCATCGGTTCGCAGGACGACAGCCGCATCGCCTTCGAGATGCAGAATGGCCAGGCGACAGCCCTGCTGCCGAGCTCCGGCTCCGTGCTCTACCAGCGCGTTTCGGCCTGGCGGTCGCCCCGCGGGCTGCTGCTGTGGGCGGCGCTCACCGCCGCCGCAGCTCTGGTCACCGTCCTGGGCCTGGCGATCCGCAACCGGCGCGAGGTGCGCGAAAGCGCCATCCAGGCGCGCGCCAGCCTGGTGCAGAACATCCAGGCCGGCCTGTGGCTCGCGGCGTTCCTGCTGTTCGGCCTGTGGATCGGCAAGGCGCTCTCCGACCTCGCCTGGGTGATGTACAACTGGCCGGGCGTGCTGCTGATCCTGGCTTCCGCCTGCGCATTGGTCGCCGCGGCCCTCACCGTCCCGACCCTTATCGCCCTGCCCGCGATCTGGAGCGGGGGCCGGCGCGTCGAGTCCTGGACCTACCTGCGCAAAGCGTTCTTCACGGTGACGGTCGCGATCTACCTCGTATTCTCCGTAATCCTCGGGCTGCACGGCGCGCTCAGCCCGTGGAGCGGCTGATCCGAGCGCGGACTTAAACCCCCGTTTACCAAGCACTGGGTAAATCCTGCCTAGCAGGGGGCAGGTTTTCAGGGGCGCCCCCTCGCCTTCGGAGAGGGAAAGCCCGGCTTGAACCAGCTTCTGGCGGCGCTTCAGAGATTCGGCTTCGGACGGCTGGCTGCCATCCTGGGGATCGGCGCCGGCGTGGCCGCGGTGCTTGTGGCCATGACCATGAACCTGGGCCAGCCCAAGGCCCTGCTCTATTCCAACCTGGACCTGAAGGAGGCGGGCTCGATCACCCAGGCCCTCGACCAGGCGGGCATCAAGTACGAAGCCAAGGGCGACGGCTCGACCATCCTGGTGCCGCGGGACAAGGTGGCCTCCACGCGTCTGATGCTCTCGGGCAAGGGCCTGCCGACCTCCGGCTCGGTCGGCTATGAGATCTTCGACCAGGGCAGCGCGCTCGGCCAGACCGACTTCATCCAGCAGCTGAACCGCCAGCGCGCCCTGGAGGGCGAGCTCGCCCGCACCATCCGCAGCCTCGATGGAATCACTTCGGCGCGCGTGCACCTGGTGCTGCCCAAGCGCCAGCTGTTCGAGGAGGAGGCCGAGCAGCCCTCGGCCGCGGTCACCATCGGCGTCGGCGGCCGCGAGCCCACGGCCGACAACGTCCGGGCGATCCAGAACCTGGTGGCCGCCGCGGTGCCGAACCTCAAACCCGACCGGGTCGTGGTGGTCGACCAGCACGCCAAGACCCTCTCCGGCGGCGAGACCGGCCTGGCGGCCGAGGCGGACGGCCGCAAGACCGAGGTGGAGCAGCGCATCTCCAAGCAGGTGAAGAGCCTCGTGGAAGGCGTCGTGGGCGCCGGCAAGGCGCGGGTCAACGTCACCGCCGACCTCGACCTGAACCAGGTCACGACCCAGCAGAAGACCTTCGATCCGGACGGTCAGGTGGTCCGTTCGGAATCGACCACCGACGAGAAGTCGAGCGAGAGCCAGCCGGATTCCAACGGCGCCGTCTCCGCTGCGGCGAATATCCCCGGTCCCGGCGCCGGGACGGCCACGAGCACCAACGCCTCGAACAGCGGCCGCAATGAATCGACCACCAACTACGAGATTTCGGAGACCACCCGCACCGAGGTGCAGGAGCCCGGCCAGGTGAAGCGCCTCTCCGTCGCGGTGGCCGTGGACGGCGTCACAGCGTCGGGCAAGGACGGCAAGCCGGGCCCCTACACGCCCCGCTCGGCCCAGGAGATGCAGCAGATCGAGCAGCTGGTCCGCACGGCGGTGGGCTACAACGCCCAGCGCGGCGACCAGGTGACGGTCGTCAACGTGCGCTTCCCGAGCGACGCCAGCTCCGAGGGGGTGAGCGCCGCCAACCCGCTGATGGGGTTCGACAAGAACGATCTCATGCGCGTCGCCGAGCTCGCCGTCCTGGCGGTGGTCGCGATCCTGATGATGCTGTTCATCGTCCGCCCGCTGCTCAAGGGCGCGGCCGGAGGGGTGCCGATGCAGATGCTGGGAGGGGCCGGCGTCACCCAGCTGCAGACCACGGCGTCCGGCCAGGCGATGCAGATCGCCGCCGACGGCTCGGGCGGCCATCTCGCCCTGCCCGGCCCCGGCGAGCTCGAGCAGAAGATCGACATCGCCCGCATCGAGGGCCAGGTGAAGGCCTCCTCGGTCAAGCGCGTCTCGGAGTTCGTCGAGAAGCACCCGGAGGAATCGGTCTCCATCCTGCGCAACTGGCTGCACGAGACCTCGTGAAATGGCCAAGGCCAAAGCCATCGCCGATCCTGGACGGTTGAGCGGCCCCGAGAAGGCCGCCGTGATCCTGCTCGCGCTTGGCGAGGAGCACGCCCAGGTCTGGGGGCAACTCGACGAGGAGGAGATCAAGGAGGTGTCGCAGGCGATGGCGAGCCTGGGCACGGTCTCGGCCCAGGCGGTCGAGGACCTGATGGTCGAGTTCGTCTCCGGCATGTCGGGAGCCGGCGCGATCATGGGCTCCTTCGAGCAGACCCAGAAGCTGCTCGCGGCGATGATGCCGGAGGACAAGGTCAACACCCTCATGGAGGAGATCCGCGGCCCGGCGGGTCGCACCATGTGGGACAAGCTCGGCAACGTGAACGAGGCCGTGCTCGCCAACTACCTGAAGAACGAATATCCGCAGACCGTCGCGGTGGTGCTCTCGAAGATCAAGTCCGAGCACGCCGCCCGCGTGCTGGCGGCGCTGCCCGAGGACTTCGCGCTCGAATGCGTCATGCGGATGCTGCGCATGGAGCCGGTGCAGCGGGAGATCCTCGACAAGATCGAGCAGACGCTGCGGACGGAGTTCATGTCCAACCTGGCGCGCACCTCCAAGCGCGACAGCCATGAGATGATGGCGGAGATCTTCAACGCCTTCGACCGCCAGACCGAAGCCCGCTTCATCACCGCCCTGGAAGAGCGCAACCGCGAGGCGGCCGAGCGCATCCGGGCGCTGATGTTCGTCTTCGAGGACCTCTCCAAGCTCGATCCGGGCGGCATCCAGACGCTGCTGCGGGCGATCGAGAAGGACCAGCTGGCGCTGGCGCTGAAGGGCGCCTCCGACAGCCTGCGGGAGATGTTCTTCTCCAACATGTCCGAGCGCGCCTCGAAGATCATGCGCGAGGACATGGAGAGCATGGGCCCGGTGCGCCTGCGCGACGTCGACCAGGCGCAGATGGCCATGGTGCAGGTGGCCAAGGACCTCGCCAACAAGGGCGAGATCATGCTGGCCGGCGCCGGCGGCGACGACGAGCTCGTCTACTGATGTCAGAGGCGCCCCGCAAATTCAGCTTCGACACCGTGTTCGACGCGGCCGGCGAGGTCGCCTATTCGCCGCCGCGGACCAAGCGCAGCTATACGGCCGAGGAGACCGAGGACATCCGCCGCCGCGCCTACGCCGAGGGCGAGACGACCGCGCTCGGCTCGGTCGCCGCGCGGCAGCAGCAGGCCCTGGCGGAGATCGCCGCCGCCTGCACGCTCGCCCTGCCGAAGCTCGCGGAAGTCGCCCACAACCATCGGCTGGGAGCCGCCGAGCTGGCGCTCGCCTGCGCCAAGGCCATCGCCGGCGCGGCCCTGGAGCGCTTCCCCGAGGCGCCGCTGCAGGCCGCGCTCGCCGCCCTGGCGCAGGAGATCGAGGCGGCGCCTCGGCTGACGGTCTCGGTCGAGCCGGAACTGGCGGACGGGCTCCAGAGCCTCCTCGAGGAAAGCCCGCTCACCGCCAGCTACGCCGGGGTGATCCAGGTGCGGGCCGAGGCGGGTCTCGGCGCGCACGCCTTCACGCTCGACTTCGGCGACGGCCAGGCGGCGTTCGACCCGCAAGCCGCCGCCCTCCGCGTGGCCGAGGCCCTGGAGGCGGCGCTGGCCGCCGAGGGCCTGCACGCCGAACCCCTGATCCCTGGCGCTCAATCCGAGCCGGAAAGCTGAATCCCATGTCCGAGAGCGAGACCGAAGCCCAAGCCCCCGAGAGCGAGATGCAGCTCGACGAGTTCGCGCCCGGGGAAGGCGCGCTGCCCGACTCCCTTGCGGAGGACAAGACCGCGGGCGACCTCGCGCCGGTGTTCGACGTGCCGGTCAGCATCTCGGCGGTGCTGGGGCGCGCGAGCCTGTCGGTCGCCCAGCTTCTGCAGCTCTCGCAAGGCTCCGTCCTCGAGCTCGACCGCAAGGTCGGCGAGGCCATCGACATCTATGTGAACAACCGCCTGGTCGCCCGCGGCGAGGTCGTCATCGTCGACGAGCGGCTGGGCGTGACCATGACGGAAATCATCAAGGACGGCGACGCGGCGGCCTGAGGCGCGTCAGGCGAAATCAAGGGAGACCTCCGATGCGGCTTCTGGTCGTCGGACAACTGAACGGACAGCTCTCCTCGGCCGTGAAGATGGCCATGGCGGCGGGCGCCAAGGTGAGCCACGTGGAGACCATCCACGCCGCCACCCATGCGCTGCGGGCGGGCCAGGGCGCCGACCTGCTGATGGTCGACTACCAGCTCGACATCGCCGCCCTGATCGCCGCCAACGAGGCCGAGCGGATCCGCGTGCCGGTGGTGGCCTGCGGGGTGGGCGCCGATCCCAAGCGGGCGGCGGACGCGATCCGCGCCGGGGCCAAGGAGTTCATCCCGCTGCCGCCCGAGGCCGAGCTGATCGCCGCGGTGCTGGCCGCGGTCTCCGACGACAACCGCCCGATGGTGGTGCGCGACCCCGCCATGCAGGCGGTGATCGCGCTGGCCGACCAGGTCGCGGGCTCCGACGCCTCGATCCTGATCACCGGCGAGAGCGGCGTCGGCAAGGAAGTTGTCGCCCGCTACGTGCACCAGAAGTCGCGGCGCGCGGCCAGGCCGTTCATCTCGGTCAACTGCGCCGCGATCCCGGAGAACCTCCTGGAAAGCGAGCTGTTCGGCCACGAGCGGGGCGCGTTCACCGGCGCGGTCGCGCGCCGGATCGGCAAGTTCGAGGAGGCGAACGGCGGCACGCTGCTGCTGGACGAGATCTCCGAGATGGACGGCCGCCTGCAGGCCAAGCTGCTGCGCGCGCTGCAGGAGCGCGAAATCGACCGCGTCGGCGGGACCAGGCCGGTGAAGGTGGACATCCGCATCCTCGCCACCTCCAACCGCGACCTCGCCCAGGCCGCGCGGGAGGGGTCGTTCCGGGAAGACCTGCTCTATCGGCTGAACGTCGTGAACCTGCGGCTGCCGCCCTTGCGCGAGCGGCCGGGCGACGTGGCCCCCATGGCCGAGTTCTTCATCAGGAAGTACGCCGCCGCCAACGGCGTGCCCGAACGGCCGCTGTCGCCCGAGGCCAAGCGGCGGCTCACCGCCCACCGCTGGCCCGGCAACGTCCGCGAGCTGGAGAACGCCATGCATCGCGCGGTGCTGCTTTCCAGCGGACCGGAGATCGACGAGGCCGCCATCCGCCTGCCCGACGGTCAGCCGCTGGCCTCCGGCGACGCCTACGCCCGGACCGCCCAGGCCGCCTCGATCGCGGCGGAGACGGCGACCCGGGGCTTCGTCGGCCAGACAGTCGCGGAGATGGAGCAGCAGCTGATCCTGGACACCCTCAGCCACTGCCTCGGCAACCGCACGCACGCGGCCAACATCCTCGGCATCTCGATCCGCACCCTTCGGAACAAGCTGAAGGAATACGCCGAGATCGGCGTCGCCGTCCCGCCGCCGCAGGGGGCCGCGAATGCGGCCTGACGCTCGCCTGGCCCGCGAAGCGGGTCGGATGAGGGGTCACGCAGGCGCCGCCGTATCCGTTCGGCGCGACGGCAAGCTCGCAGCCGATAGGCTCATCGCCCCCTCATCCGTCGGCTTCGCGGACACCTTCTCCCGCAACGGGAGAAGGGTGAGCGCGGCTGCGGGGGAGGTAGAATGGCCGACCTGACGGCGATGCTCGCCGAACGCCCCACTCCGCGTGAGATGTGGGGCTGGGTGGCGCGTGGCGAAGTCGCGCTCGCCGTAGGCGTGGTCGGCATCGTCGTCCTGCTGATCCTGCCGATCCCGGCCTTCGTTCTGGACGTGCTGCTGGCGATCTCCATCACCAGCGCCGTCCTCATCCTGATGACCTCGCTCCTGATCAAGCGGCCGTTGGAATTCACCGCCTTCCCCTCGGTGCTGCTGTTCACGACGCTCTACCGGCTGGGCCTCAACATCGCCTCCACCCGGCTGATCCTCGGCCATGGGCACGAGGGGGTGCACGGCGCGGGCCACATCATCGCGGCCTTCGGCGCCCTGATGATGAGCGGCAATTTCGTGATCGGCATCATCGTCTTCGCCATCCTGGTGGTGGTGAACTTCGTGGTGATCACCAAAGGCTCCGGCCGCATCGCCGAGGTGGCCGCGCGCTTCACCCTGGACTCCATGCCCGGCAAGCAGATGGCCATCGACGCCGATCTCTCGTCGGGGCTGATCGACCAGGACGAGGCCAAGCGTCGGCGCAAGGACCTGGAGCTGGAATCGACCTTCTTCGGGGCGATGGACGGCGCCTCCAAGTTCGTGCGCGGCGACGCCGTCGCGGGCCTGGTGATCGTCGCCATCAATGTGATCGGCGGCATCCTGATCGGGGTGGTGCAGCACAAGGTGCCGATCGCCCAGGCCTTCTCCACCTATACGGTCATGACCATCGGCGACGGGCTGGTCTCGCAGATCCCGGCGCTGGTCATCTCCATCGCCGCGGGCCTGCTGGTCTCCAAGTCGGGCGTGGAAGGCGCGGCCGACAAGGCCCTGGTCGCGCAGCTGGCCATGAACCCGGTGAGCCTGGGCGTAGTCTCGGCGGCGGCGGGCGTGATCGCCTTCGTGCCGGGCATGCCGATCCTGCCGTTCGGGGTGATCTCCATGGCGGCGGGCACGCTGGCCTGGCGCCGGTCGCACAAGGCCGAGGAGCCGGCGGTGGAGATCCTGGCGTCCCCGGAGGTGCAGGACGAGCCGATCGCCCAGACCCTGGCCATCGACGAGATCAAGATCGAGCTGGGCTACGGCCTGCTCGGCCTGATCAACGACCTGGAGGGCCGTCGGCTGACCGACCAGATCAAGGCGCTGCGCCGCACGCTCGCCGCCGACTTCGGCTTCGTCATGCCCTCGGTGCGCATCCTCGACAACATGCGCCTGCCTTCGCAGGGCTACTGCATCCGGATCAAGGAGATGGAGGCCGGCGCCGGCGAGGTCCGGCTCGGCCACCTGATGACCATGGATCCGCGCGGCGGCCAGGTGGAGCTGCCCGGCGAGCATGTCCGCGAGCCCGCGTTCGGACTGCCCGCCACCTGGATCGATGAGAGCCTGCGCGAGGAGGCGACCTTCCGCGGCTATACCATCGTCGATCCCGCCACGGTGCTGACGACGCACCTGACCGAGATCCTCAAGGAGAACATGCCGGACCTGCTCTCCTACGCCGAGGTGCAGAAGCTGCTGAAGGAGCTGCCGCAAGAGCAGAAGAAGCTGGTCGAAGACCTGATTCCCAGCGTGGTCAGCGTGACGACCATGCAGCGCGTGCTGCAGGCCCTGCTCCGGGAGCGCGTCTCGATCCGCGATCTGCCGGCCATCCTGGAAGGCGTCGGCGAGGCCGCGCCCCACACGCACTCGATCCAGACTCTCGTCGAGCAGGTCCGCGCCCGGCTTTCGCGGCAGCTGTGCTTCGTCCATCGCGGCGATGACGGCGCGCTGCCGATCATCACCCTCAGCCCGGAGTGGGAGGCCGCCTTCGCCGAGGCCCTGATCGGAGATGGCGAGGACAGGCAGCTGGCGCTTGCGCCCTCGCGCCTCCAGGAGTTCATCCGCGGCGTGCGCGAGAGCTTCGAGCGCGCGGCGGTGACGGGCGAAACACCGGTGCTGCTGACCAGCCCCGCCATCCGTCCGTACGTGCGCTCGATCATCGAGCGGTTCCGCGGTCAGACCCCGGTCATGAGCCAAAACGAAGTGCATCCTAGAGCGCGGCTCAAGACCGTGGGGGTCATCTGATGCTTCCGGCAGCCCGACCTTTGCGGCGTTGCGGGGCGGCCCGGCGGCTGGTAGCGGTGCGGCCAGGGCCTAAGGGCCCGCAAACCTTGGGATTCGGATGCGCAGAGCCATGACGCGACCTGAAGGTTCGGGTTGGGCCCTTCTCTGGGACCTGCTCACCTTCGAGCGCCTGATGACCAATGCGGTCATCCACCTGGTCTATTGGTCGGGGCTCGGCGTGATCCTGCTCGTCGCCTTCGGGAGCCTCGGCGCCGCCGTGGGCGTCGCCATCCGCGATCCGTTTCCATGGGGCATCCTGCTGGCTGTTCCGGTGCTGGTCGCGGGGCTGCTGGTCACCGCCGTGCTGATCCTGCTGTGGCGCTCGTTCTGCGAATTCTACGTGGCCATCTTCAAGATCAGCGAGGACCTCAGCGTCCTGCGCCAGGACGTCGACGGCGACGGCGCGGGGCGGAGCCGACGCTGAACGGATCGGCCGCGTCAGGCGCTCGCCGAAAGAGCGGTCGAACCCCGCCGTCGGGCCTGCACAAGCGGCGCCGCGTCGTCCAGGCTGGCCTGATCGAGCGCCGCCTCGCTCAGCCGGATCCAGGTGCGGACCATGTCCAAGGCCTCGCCGGCCTCGGCGGCGCAACTCTCGCCGGCCGGCGCGCGCCACGCCGCCGCCGCCTCGCGGGCGTAGCGGAGGTACTGGGCGGCGTGGACGAGAGCGAGCATCGGAGACTCCTTTACGCTGTTCGCGAAACCCGACCCGGACGATCCGGTTCCCATGGCGCAGCCAGTTGCTTTTGATAATTCCGCGGCGCGCGTGCGTCGGACCGCCGCACCGGCCCGTCTAAACCCCAAATTGAGTAGCCCACGCCTTCAATCGCACGGCGGCTTAGGTATGGCTGAGCAATCATCGTTCGCCGATGCGCGCGGGACCCGCTGGGACGGGCGCGGCGGACGGAGCCAAATGCTGGGAGCCATGCGTCATATGACCGGGACCGCCGAGAAGGACCTTGCCGAAACCGGTGCGGGCGCCGCGGGGCCGCACCCCGTCGACCGCCACGTGGGCCTGCACATCCGCATGCGCCGCAAGGCGTTGGGCGTCAGCCAGGAGAAGCTCGCCGAGGCGCTCGGGCTGACCTTCCAGCAGGTGCAGAAGTACGAGCGCGGGACCAACCGCGTCTCGGCCTCCAAGCTGTACGAGATCGCGCGCGCCCTGAAGACGACGGTGGGCTTCTTCTATGAGGGCCTGGAGGACGAGACGGCAGGCGCCGCCCAAGGTTTCCTGGGCTCCAACACCCAGGACTTCCTGTTGACCCCGGAGGGGATCGAGCTCGCCAGCGCCTTCCCGAAGATCCGTCGGGCCGGCCTGCGCCGCAAGGTGCTGGAGCTGGTGCGCGCCATGGCCGAACTGGAAGCCGAGGAGCGGCGCGCCGACTGGACGCCTGTCGCCGCTCTGCAGACCTGAGGCGGCAGGATCAGCCCCGGCGTCGGCGGAGCGCGAACCAGGCCAGGCCGCAGAGCGCGGCCACGGGCGCCAGGCTGAACAGCGGATGGATGGTCACGAAGTCGGCGACAGCCCCGGCGGAGGTCAGTCCCATCCTGCATACGCGCCCTTACGCTCACGGCGAGAGCCTGCGAACTATCAGCGCCTTGGGGCGATCTGGCGGCGGTTTCGTTTCGCCGGCGACGCGATAGCGCGGCCCTGGCGTCAGGCCGCGAGCTTGACCTTGAAGCTCGCGCCTTCATGCGTGAGCAGCCACTGCTTGCGAGCCAGCCCGCCGCCGTAGCCGGTGAGCGAGCCGTCCGCCCCGATCACCCGGTGGCAGGGGACGACGACGCTGATCGGATTGGCGCCGTTGGCGAGGCCCACGGCGCGCATGGCGCTGGGCCGGCCGATGCGCGCCGCCAGCCCCGCATAGCTCAGCGTCTCGCCCACGGGAATCGTGCACAGGGCCTCCCACACCTTCAGCTGGAAGGCCGTGCCCGCGCCGCGCCAGGCGAGGCCGTCGAGCGTTCCCGGATCGCCCGCGAAATAGGCCTCCAGCGCGGCGCGGATCGAGACCGGGAGGCGGGCCTCGCGCCGCTGCGCGGCGGGATAGCGGCGGGCGAGCCAGGCGCTCATCGAATCTTCGAAGTCGCGCCAGTTGAAGGCGCGAAGGACGCCCCGCTCGTCGACCACCACAAGGGCCTCGCCGATCGGCGTCGGGAGGCGTTCGAGGCTCAGCGTGTCAGGCGGCGCGGCGGTCATGGGGCTTCCTCTTGATCTCGGGCTGGGCGGCGTCGGCGGCCCAAAGGTGCTGTGCGGCGTAGGCCCGCCACGGCCGCCAGCCCTGGCTGCGGCGGAGCAGGGTCTCGGGGCTCGGCCGGGCTCCGTCAGGCCCGGCCATGGCGCGCAGCAGGCCGATGTCGGCGTGGGGAAAGGCGTCGGGTTCGCGCAGCTCGCGCAGGGCGATGTACTGGGCGGTCCATTCGCCGACCCCGGGCAAGGCGGAGAGCGCAGCGACGGCGCTTTCCAGGTCCGCCCGGGGCGTGAAGATCGTCGGATCGGCCGCGACCGTGCGGGCCAGCGCCTCGAGCGCCGCGCCTCGGGCTCTCGGCATGCCCAACGCGGCGATGTCCTGGCCGATCAGCCGCTCGGGCGTTGGAAAGGCGCGGGAGAGGCCGAGCTTGGCCGCGGCGGGATCCTCCACCGGCTCGCCATAGGTCTCGACGAGCCGGGCCGCGAGTCCGCGGGCGGCCGTGACGGTGATCTGCTGGCCAAGGATCGCGCGCACCGCCATCTCGAAGCCGTCCCACGCGCCCGGCGCGCGCAGGCCCGGGCGCGCAGCCACCAGCGGCGCGAGCGCCGGATCCTGGCTGAGGTGCGCGCCGATCAGCGCGGGATCGGCGGTCAGGTCGAAGACCCGGCGGATGCGGGCGATGACCGCCGGCAGCGCCTTCAACTTCGGCATGCGGATCTCGGCCAGCAGGATCTCGCCCGCCCCGGGCCTCACCACGACGAGCCCCGTCGCCCCGTCCACCGACAGCGTGCGGGCGTAGCGGCGCGCCGAGACGGCCTCGACGCCGGGGATCGCGCGGGCCCCAAGGAAGGCGACCATGGCCTCCCAGTCGTAGGGCGCGCGGTAGGGCAGCCGCACGGTGACGCCCGCGGTCTCGGCGCTCGCTTCTCCCGCCAGACGCCGCAGCGCGCCCGGCGGGCGGCGGAACAGCTCGAGGAAGGTCTCGTTGAAGCGCCGCACGCTGCCGAAGCCGGACGCAAGCGCCACCTCGGCCATCGGCAGGCGGGTCTCCTGGATGAGCTGCTTGGCGAGCAGCACGCGCCGGGTCTGGGCGACGGTGATCGGCGCTGCGCCGAGATGCCGGCGGAACAGGCGGCGCAGTTGGCGCTCACCGACGCCGAGCCGCGCGGCGAGCGCATCCACGTCGCCGCCGTCGAGCGCCCCGGCCTCGATCAGCGCGAGCGCGCGCGAGACGGTGTTGGAGGTGCCGCGCCAGGCGCCGAGGTCGGGCGAGGCCTCCGGGCGGCAGCGCAGGCACGGGCGGAAGCCCGCCTGCTGGGCCGCCGCGGCGCTCGGGAAGAAGCTCATGTTCTCCGCCTTCGGCGGCCGCGCCGGGCAGATCGGCCGGCAATAGACGCCGGTCGACTTCACGCCGCAGAAGATGCGGCCGTCGAAGCGGGCGTCGCGGGTCAGGAAGGCCTGGCGGCAGGCGTCGAAGTCCATGTCCATGGCCCGATGGTGCTCCGCGCCGGGCGCCGCGTCTGGCGGCTTTCGGACACATATAGGGCCGCGGGGGCCGCGGAGTCGCGGTTTTCGGACTCCTGTCGAAACGGAACGCATGGCTGCGGCCCGGCATTGGCAGGCTCGAAGGAGGCGCCGTCCCGTCGTGACCTATTGCGTCGGAATCCTGGTGCGCGAAGGCCTCGCCATGCTCGCCGACACCCGCACCAACGCCGGGGTCGACAACATCTCGAGCTACCGCAAGCTCCGGGTCTGCGGGAACGATGGGCAAAGGCTGATCGCCGTCGCCTCGGCCGGCAGCCTCTCGACGACCCAGGAGGCGCTGGAGCGGGCTCGCGTCGGCCTCGTCGCGCCCGACACCAACGATGTCGAATCGCTCGCGAGCGTCGGCTCGATCCACCGGGCCGCCTTCCTGCTCGGCCATGCGGTGCGCTGCGTGCGCCAGGAGATGGAGGGACTGAAGCAGGAAGACGTGAATTTCGAGGCGACGCTGCTGGTCGGCGGCAGCGTCGAGACAGAGCCCACGCGCCTGTTCCTCGTCTACAGCGCCGGCAACTTCATCGAGTGCGAGCCGGACACTCCGTTCCTGCAGATCGGGGAGACGAAGTATGGCAAGCCGATCCTCGATCGCGCGGTGACCTACGAGACCGAGCTCGACGAGGCGGTGAAGATCGGCCTGATCTCGTTCTCCTCGACCATGCGCTCCAATCTCGCCGTCGGCCTGCCGATCGATCTCGTCGTCGCGCGATGCGGCCAGAGCCGCGCCGCACTCGTGCATCGGATCGACGCCAGGGACGCCTACTTCCGCGAGCTCAACGACCGCTGGTCCGAAGCCTTGAAGGCCGCCCAGGCCGCGATCCCGCGACCGCCCTACGGGAAGCCCTGAACTCTCGGCGGCGAGGCAGCTCAGGCCTCGACGGCCGCGAGGCGCTTGTCGCGGGCGATCGACATGGCCAGCGCGAGGTAGGCGATCACGGTCACCACGACGATCGGGATCAGGGCTGCGAAGCCGACCGCCAGCGCATCGTGGCCCCGCTGCGGCTCGACGGCGTCGGCGATCCGGCCGACGTAGACCGGCCCGACGCCCAGGCCCACGAGGTTCAGCACGAACAGCAGGATCGCGCCGGCCATGGTCCGCTCGGCCGGGGCGGCGGCGTTCTGCACGATCGCCAGCACCGGGGCGAGATACATGCTGTTGAGCAGCAGGGGACCGGCCAGGAACAGCATGGTGAGCTGCCAGGAGGGCGCCCAGAGCATGCCGATCCAGAACGGCGCGGACAGCGCGATCGCGATCGCCGGCAGCCAGGCGAACCAGCGCCTGTCCCGGTGCGCCAGCTTGTCGGCGAGCCAGCCCGCCCCGAAGGTGCCGATGACCCCGGTGATCCCCAGGGTGATGCTGTAGTAGTTGGCGACGTCCTTGCCGCTCATCCCCTTGACCAGCTCGAGGAACTGCGGGTTCCAGATCAGGCCGGCGTAGCCCACGAAGGCCGACAGCGCGCTGCAGATCGCGGTCAGCAGCAGGGTGCGATTGGTGAAGAAGCGGCCGATCGCCTTGGGCATGGACGGCGCGGGCGCGTGCTCCGTCGCCCCCTCCGCAAAGGCGTCGAGCCCCCCGCGCCGGGGCTCGCGCACGACGATCAGCATGAGAATGGCGACCAGCAAGCCGGGGAGCCCCACGGCGTAGAAGGCGGTGCGCCAGCTATAGGCCTCAGCGATGCGGCCGCCGGCGAAGGCGCCGATCATCGAACCCAGCGGCACGCCCAGCGAGTAGATCGCGAGACCGGTGGCCCGTTCCTTCGGCGCGAAGTAGTCGGAGATCAGCGAGTAGGACGGCGGCGATCCGCCGGCCTCGCCGATGCCGACCCCCATCCGGCAGAGCCCGATCTGGACGAAGTTGCCGGTCGCGCCGCACAAGGCGGTGAACAGGCTCCAGAGCGCGCAGGCGCCGGACATGATCCAGATGCGGTTCCAGCGGTCGGCGAGCCAGGCGACCGGGATGCCGCAGACCGTGTAGAAGACCGCGAAGGCCGTGCCGCCCATCAGGCCGAACTGCGTCTTGGTCAGGTGCAGGTCGGCGGAAATGTACTTGCCGAGGATCGCCACGACCTGCCGGTCCAGGAAGTTCAGCGTATAGACCAGCACCAGCATCCAGACGACCACGTAGCGGTAGCCGGAGCCGGTCTTGGCGCCTGTCATGGCGGCGGCGGTCATCGACAGTTCCCCCTTCCAGCCTCGGACCCGGCCGTCGCCGGCTTCCCCAAGGTCCGTACGTTTCCGTGCGCGTCATCTTGCACGGGCCGGCCCCGCTCGCCAAGCCGGGCGCGGGCGCCTGGGCTCCATCCGCCTAGAGATTTCCTGCAAGGTCCGCCGCTTGCAGCCGCGCCGCCGCTTCTCTAAGTCACGAGACGGGGCCGACCGCCCGCCGCTCATCCGGCGGCCGGCATAGACAGCAATCGATGTAAGGTCCGCTCATCATGGACGCCCGCGTCGCGCCCAAGTCCGTCGATCACCAAGGCGCCGCCCCGCCGGCCATGCTCACCCACCTGCAGCGCCTGGAGGCCGAGAGCATCCACATCATGCGCGAGGTGGCCGCCGAGTGCGAACGGCCGGTGATGCTCTATTCGGTCGGCAAGGATTCGGCCGTGATGCTGCACCTGGCGGCCAAGGCCTTCCATCCGTCCAAGCCGCCGTTCCCCCTGCTCCACGTCGACACGACCTGGAAGTTCAAGGCCATGTACGAGATGCGCGAGCGCATGGCCAAGGAGACCGGCGTCGAGCTGCTGGTGCATCAGAACCCGGATGCGATCGCGAAAGGCATCAACCCCTTCGACCACGGCTCGGCGGTCCATACCGACATCTGGAAGACCGAGGGCCTGAAGCAGGCGCTCGACAAGCACGGCTTCGACGCGGCGTTCGGCGGCGCGCGGCGCGACGAGGAGAAGAGCCGCGCCAAGGAGCGGATCTTCTCCTTCCGCTCGGCCCAGCACCGCTGGGACCCGAAGAACCAGCGCCCCGAGCTCTGGCGGCTCTACAACGCGCGCAAGAACCCGGGCGAGAGCATCCGCGTGTTCCCGCTGTCGAATTGGACCGAGCTCGACATCTGGCAATACATCTACCTGGAGAACGTCCCCATCGTGCCGCTCTACTTCGCGGCCGAGCGGCCGGTGGTCGAGCGCGACGGCGCCCTGATCATGGTCGACGACGAACGCATGCGGCTGAAGCCCGGCGAGACGCCGATGCTGAAGTCTGTGCGATTCCGTACGCTCGGCTGCTATCCGCTGACCGGGGCGATCGAGAGCACCGCGGCGACCCTGCCCGAGATCATCCAGGAGATGCTGCTCACCACCACCTCCGAGCGCCAAGGCCGGGTCATCGACCGCGACCAGTCCGCCTCCATGGAGAAGAAGAAGCAGGAGGGGTATTTCTGATGGGCCGCTCGGCTCAGTTGCTCCCGCTCAGGGGGAGCTGTCCCGGAGGGACTGAGGGGGCTTCGGCTCAGAACGAGCTATTGCGGCCCCGCGGCGGAAACCCCCTCCACCGCTTCGCGGTCCCCCTGCGGGGGAGGAACTAGGACATGGCCCACCAGTCGGCGCTGATCGCCGAGGACATCGAGGGCTACCTCAGGGCGCACGAGGTCAAGAGCCTGCTGCGGTTCCTCACCTGCGGCTCGGTCGACGACGGCAAGTCGACGCTGATCGGCCGGCTGCTCTACGATTCCAAGATGATCTTCGAGGACCAGCTGGCGGCCCTCGAAGCCGACTCCAAGCGCATCGGCACGCAGGGCGGCGACATCGACTTCGCTCTGCTGGTCGACGGCCTGGCCGCCGAGCGCGAGCAAGGCATCACCATCGACGTCGCCTACCGCTTCTTCTCCACCGACAAGCGCAAGTTCATCGTCGCCGACACGCCGGGCCACGAGCAGTACACCCGCAACATGGTCACCGGCGCCTCGACCGCCGACGCCGCGGTGATCCTGATCGATGCGCGCAAGGGGGTGCTGACCCAGACGCGGCGGCACAGCTACTTGGTCAGCCTGCTGGGCATCCGCCACATGGTGCTGGCCGTCAACAAGATGGACCTGGTCGGCTGGAGCCAAGGCCGCTTCGACGAGATCGTCGCAGACTACCGCGCCTTCGCCGCCCAGATCGGCATCACCAGCTTTTCCGCCATCCCGATGTCGGCGCTGCGGGGCGACAACGTCACCGAGCCCAGCGCGAAGACCCCCTGGTACGCGGGCCCGAGCCTGATGGGCTGGCTGGAGGCGGCGCCGGTCGAGGATGACCTGCGGGGAAGGCCGTTCCGCAT
>NZ_DATIMC010000044.1:0-26306 GCF_035475775.1 Phenylobacterium sp.
CTCTTCGGGCTTTCCTGGCGGCCGGTGAAGCGTTGGGGCCAGGATGTGGGCCCCCTGAAGAGCGAGGAGGCCTGAGCCGATGTCGCTATGGGAATGGACGCTTCGCGCCTACGGGCGCCCGGGCGCGCCCGAAGCCTGCCTGAGGCTGCAGGACGAATTCGGCCAGAACACCTCACTCCTGCTCTGGGCGGTGTGGGCGGAGACCGCGGATCGCGCCCTGCTGGTCCGGGCGGCCGAGCTGGCGCGCGCCTGGGAGGCGACGGCGCTCGCGCCGCTGCGCGAGGTCCGCCGCGCGCTGAAGCCACGCTTTCCGCGGATCGACGACGGCGCGCGCGAGGGGCTGAGGGAGGACGTCAAAGCCGCCGAGCTCCGCGCCGAGCGGGTGCTGATGGAGGCGCTCGAGGCGCTGGCCGGCGAGGCGCGCGGCGGGGCGCACGAGCTGGACGCGCTGAAGGCGGCGTCGCAGGCCTGGGGCCGCGCCGCGCCGGACGACGAACTGGCTGCGCTCGCCGCGGCGCTGGGCTAGATTCGGCGGGCCATGAACGATCTTCCCGATGCCTCGGAAGAGGCGCTCCGCGCGCAGCTCGCGGAGCTGCGCCAGGAGCATGCCGACCTCGACGCCGCCATCCAGGCGGTCGCCGCCTCGCCGCTCGCCGACATGATGCTGATCGGGCGGCTGAAGCGGAAGAAGCTGCTCCTGAAGGACGAGATCGCCCGCATCGAGGATCTGCTGACGCCGGACATCCCGGCGTAGGCTCAGGCGGCCCCGCGGTCCCGCTTGGCGGCGTACATCGCCGCGTCGGCCGCGGCGACCAGCGCCTCCGGCTCGAGGTCGGCCGAGATCTGCCGCACCCCATAGGAGACGTGTAGCGGGGCGGACCAGTCGCCGAACGACATCGGCTCGCGCTCGACGGCCCTGGCGAGCGCGGCGGCCTTGGCCTCCGCCACCGGCTGGTCGGCCTGGACCAGGATCACGGCGAACTCGTCGCCTCCCATGCGCCCGACGAGGTCGGAATCCCGCACGTTGCCCGACAGCCGGTCGGCGACCGCCTGCAGGACCGCATCGCCGGCCGCATGGCCGAAGCGGTCGTTGATCGACTTCAGCTCGTCGACATCGAAGTAGACCAGGCTCGCCGGCGCGCCATAGCGCTGGCAGAAGGCGCGGATGCGGCCCACCTCCCGCAGGAAGGCGCGCCGATTGAGCAGCGGGGTCAGCCCGTCGCGGTCGGCGAGGTCCTGGGTTTCGGCGAGCTGCGCCTTGAGCCGCGCCACCTCGCCGCGGAGATCGTCGATCTCGATGAGCAGGCTCTGCAGCGCTCGCTGCACGGCCGGCGTCAGGTCGCGCTCGGCGAGCCCGAGGAAGGCGGTGGTGTCGCCGCCAGCCGCCGGCGCGGCCGACTGCGCGCCGGCCTGGGCGAGGGCGCGCCTGCGGATGGTCGAGAAGGGCTCGAGGCGCGCGCCGGTGATCTTCATGGGCTTCCTGAGGGGCTGCCGCCTCGGAGGGCGAATGGAATCAAGGACGCGACGATCGCCTGGGGCGAATCCTAACCCTGCCGGTTGCCGCCGCAAAGCGCCCGCCTATACTCCGCGCCTTTCCTGGCCGGGGGCTCGAGGATCCCAAACCGAAGCATGACCGCCCAGCCCGTCGCCATCATCATGGGCAGCCGGTCCGACTGGCCGGTGCTGCGGCATGCCGCCGAGACGCTGGAGAGCCTGGGCGTGGGCTACGAGGCCAAGGTGGTCTCGGCGCACCGCACGCCGGAGCGCATGTACGCATTCGCCAAGTCCGCCAAGGCCGCGGGCGTCAGGGTGATCATCGCCGGCGCCGGGGGCGCGGCGCACCTGCCGGGCATGACCGCCTCGCTCACCGAGCTGCCGGTGCTGGGCGTGCCGATCGAGACCAAGGCGCTGAAGGGCATGGATTCCCTGCTCTCCATCGTGCAGATGCCGGCCGGCATCCCGGTGGGCACGCTGGCGATCGGCGAGGCGGGGGCGCGCAACGCCGGCCTGATGGCCGCGCGCATCCTGGCGCTCTCCGATCGCGGGCTGGCGCAGCGGATGGCGGCGTTCTCCGCGACCCAGACGGCCGGCGTTCCCGAGACGGTGGAGGACGCTTGAGGCGCCGTCCCGCGGTCCTGCCGCTCGCGCCCGGCTCGACCCTCGGCATCCTGGGCGGCGGCCAGCTGGGCCGCATGCTGGCCCAGGCGGCCGGGCGTCTGGGGCTCGACGTCGCCGTTCTCGATCCTGAGCCGGACGGTCCGGCCGCGCGGGTCAGCGCGCACGCCATCACCGCGGCCTACGACGATCCCAAGGCGCTGCAGGCGCTGGCCGATCTTGCGGGCGTGGTCACCTTTGAGTTCGAGAACGTCCCCGCCGCCGCCGTGGCGCAGCTCGCCGACATCGGGGTCGAAGTGGCCCCGGGTCCCCTGGCGCTGAAGGTTTCCCAGGACCGGTTCGAGGAGAAGAGCTTCCTCAACGCCCACGGCGCGCCGACCGTGGCCTTCGCCCCGGCGTCGAGTCCCGACGAGGCGGTCGCGGCGATCGATGAGGTGGGCGCGCCCGCGCTCATGAAGACCCGCCGCGAGGGCTACGACGGCAAGGGCCAGCGCTGGGTGGAGCACGCCCCGGCCGCGGCCCGCGCCTTCGCCGAGCTGGGCGGCGGCCCGGTGATCCTGGAGGCGGCGGCGGGTTTCCGCCGCGAGCTGTCGATCATCGCCGCCCGCGCCCGCGACGGAGCCACCGCGGTCTATCCGCTGGCCGAGAACCACCACGAGGGCGGCGTCCTGCGCCGCTCCCTCGCCCCGGCCCAGGCCGCCTCGGCCGTCGTCGATCAGGCCGAGCGGATCGCCGCGCGGGTTCTGGCCGGCCTCGACTATGTGGGCGTGATCGGGATCGAGCTGTTCGAGATGGAGGATGGGCGGCTGCTGGTGAACGAGATCGCGCCGCGGGTGCACAACACCGGCCACTGGACGCTGGACGGCTGCGAGGTCGACCAGTTCGAGCAGCACATTCGCGCCGTCGCCGGCTGGCCCTTGGGGCCGACCCACGCGATCGCCCGGGTGGAGATGGTGAACCTGCTGGGCGACGAGATGCAGGGCTGGCTGCGCCTGGCGCACGAGCCCGAGACGCGCCTGCACCTCTATGGCAAGCGCGAGGCCAAGCCTGGGCGCAAGATGGGTCACGTCAATCGCGTGAAGCCGCTCTGATGGTGGATTCCATCCGCTTCTACGAAGAGAACGCGGCGGACTTCTTCGCCCGCAGCGTGGCGGCCGAGATGCTGCCGCAGCTCAGGGCGTTCGCGGGCCTGCTGCCGCCCGGCGGCCGGGTGCTGGACGCGGGCTGCGGCGCGGGCCGCGACGCCAGGGCGTTGCGTGAGATGGGCTTCCAGGTGACCGCGACGGAAGCCGCCCCGGCGCTGGCGGCCCTCGCCCGCGCCCACGCCGGTGTGGAGGTTCGCGTGATGACCTTCGACGAGATGGCCTGGAGCGGGGCCTTCGACGGGATCTGGACCTGCGCCTCGCTGCTGCACGTGGCCCGCACCGAGCTTCCCGCCACGCTCGTGCGTCTGAAGCGGGCGCTCGTCCCCCGCGGCGCCTGGTTCATGTCGTTCAAATACGGGACCCGCGAGCGCGAGGCGAACGGCCGCCGCTTCACCGATCTGGACGAGGCGGGCGCGCAGGCGTTGCTGGCGCAGGTGGGCGGACTCGAGCTGATCTCGATGCAGGTGAGCGGCGATGTGCGGCCGGACCGATCGAGCGAGCGGTGGCTCAGCCTGCTCTGCCGCAAGGCGGCTTAGCGGCTTCCCCCCGTCTCGGGGAAGCAGGAGCTCAAGGGACGTCGGTGAGGTCCGGCGGGGGCTGGGGCCGGCCGTAGCGGGCCCTGCCCAGGGCGCGGACCGCGCCGGCCATCAGGTCGTACGGGCGGACCGGCGTCGTCGCCTTGAGCCGCTCGAAGCGCATCACGTCCTCGATCCTGCGGTCCACGAAGGCGAGCGCGTCGGCGCGGCTGGCGTGCATCCGCAGGGCCAGGCCGCCGGAGAGGATGCCGGCCAGCAGCAGCCGCTTCGAATAGTGATTCTCGTCGGTCGCGGCGTCGCCCGCCCAGCGCCAGAGGACGTCGGCGCTCCGCCAGGCGAGCTTCGCGGCGAGCGGCGCATTGGGCGGCAGCGCCAGCCAGGCCAGCCAGCGGCGGGTGGAGGGCTCGTCCTGGGCGGCGGCGTCGAGGCGCGCCTCCACGCCGGCGCGGATCGCCTCGCGGATCTTCAGCGACGCCGGATCGACGTCCTGCAGCATCGACAGCGCCCGCGCATCGTGGCGGTCCGCGAGCAGCGCGGCGAGATCGGCCGGCCCGTGGGGGATCAGGAGCTCGGTCTCGCCTTCGGAAAGCCCGGCGGCGCGGCCGGCCAGCCGGGCCATGCGCCGCGTCCAGCCTTCGGACGCAGCTAGCCTCAGGGCTTCGTCGAGCACCCGCTGCTCGGCGGCCCCGGCCCAGTCTTGCGTCGTCCCGGCGTTCGCCATAGGGCGATCTTAAGCCATTTCCGCTATGCCGTCGCGGCGTGGACAGGCCGGCCGGCTTCTGGTATCCCGCCGCGCTCTGACCCGAAGGCCCATGGCCTCCGGGCGTCGATATTTCTGTTCGCTCGCCGCCGCCGCTTCGTCGGGAGACAGGGGGACGGGCGGGAGCCGCAGACAGGAGAGAGACCTCTGGTTCAGATTTTCGTTCGTGACAACAACGTCGACCAGGCCCTGAAGGCGCTGAAGAAGAAGATGCAGCGCGAGGGCTCGTTCCGCGAGATGAAGCGGCACGTCCACTACGAGAAGCCTTCCGAGAAGCGCGCCCGCCAGAAGGCGGAGGCGGTGCGCCGGGCCCGCAAGCTGGCCCGCAAGCGCGCCCAGCGCGAGGGCCTCATCGCCGCGCCGAAGAAGCCGAGCCGCTGACGACTCACGAACGACGCATACCGATCTCATGTAAGAGCCGCGCCGAAGGGCGCGGCTCTTGCGTTTTGGCCAAGGGCACAGTCAAGGCGCGATCTTCCGTCGCGCGACGGAGCGCATTTGTGGTGGAACGCCAGTCGGCGTCCTATCTTTAATGTCCCTGCCCGCAATCCTCGAAGGCGGATTCAACCGATGAACCTGCGCAATTTCGTCATCTGGGGCGTGATCGTCGTCGTCCTGGTCGGTCTCTACAGCATGGTGACCGGCGGCGGCCGCGCGGCGGGCGCCAGCGAGATCCCCTACTCGCAACTCGTGGCGAAGGTGAATTCCGGCGAGGTCAAGCAGGCGGTGATCCGCGGCGCGGCCGTCGAGGTCAAGGACCAGGCGAACCACGTCTTCACCGCCATGACGCCGGTCAACCAGGACGACCTGGTCAAGAAACTGGAGTCCACAGGCGCCGAGATCGACGTCAAGCCGGTCGGCGGCGTGACCCTGATGGGGGTGATCCTGCAGGCCCTGCCGGTGCTTCTGCTGATCGGGGTCTGGATCTTCTTCATGCGCCAGATGCAGGGCGGGGCCAGGGGCGCCATGGGCTTCGGCAAATCCAAGGCCCGCCTGCTCACCGAGAACAAGAACCGCGTCACCTTCGAGGACGTAGCCGGCGTCGACGAGGCCAAGGAGGAGCTCTCCGAGATCGTCGACTTCCTGAAGGACCCGCAGAAGTTCCAGCGCCTGGGCGGCAAGATCCCCAAGGGCGCGCTGCTGATCGGCCCGCCCGGCACCGGCAAGACGCTCCTGGCGCGCGCCATCGCAGGCGAGGCCGGCGTGCCGTTCTTCACCATCTCCGGCTCCGACTTCGTCGAGATGTTCGTCGGCGTGGGCGCCAGCCGCGTGCGCGACATGTTCGAGCAGGCGAAGAAGAACGCGCCCTGCATCATCTTCATCGACGAGATCGACGCCGTCGGCCGTCACCGCGGGGCAGGCCTGGGCGGCGGCAACGACGAGCGCGAGCAGACGCTGAACCAGCTGCTGGTCGAGATGGACGGCTTCGAGGCCAACGAGGGGATCATCCTTATCGCCGCCACCAACCGGCCCGACGTGCTGGATCCGGCGCTGCTGCGCCCCGGCCGCTTCGACCGTCAGGTCGTGGTGCCGAACCCCGACATCAACGGCCGCGAGAAGATCCTGCGGGTCCACATGCGCAACGTGCCGCTGGCGGCCGACGTCGACGTCAAGGTGATCGCCCGCGGCACCCCCGGCTTCTCGGGCGCGGACCTGTCCAACCTGGTCAACGAGGCGGCGCTCATGGCTGCGCGGAAGAACCGCCGCATGGTCATGATGCGCGACTTCGAGGACGCCAAGGACAAGGTGATGATGGGCGCCGAGCGGCGGTCCATGGTCATGACCGAGGACGAGAAGAAGCTCACCGCTTACCACGAGGGCGGCCACGCCCTGGTGGTGCTGAACGTCGCCTCCACCGACCCCTTGCACAAGGTGACGATCATCCCGCGCGGCCGGGCGCTCGGCGTCACCATGCAGCTGCCCGAGCGGGACAAGTACTCCATGAGCTACGAGCAGATGGCCTCGCGGCTGGCCATCCTGTTCGGCGGCCGCGTCGCCGAGGAGCTGATCTTCGGCAAGGAGAAGATCACCTCCGGCGCGAGCAACGACATCAGCCAGGCGACCAAGCTCGCCCGGGCCATGGTCACCAAGTGGGGCTTCTCCGACAAGCTCGGCGCGGTGGAGTACGGCGAGAACCAGGAGGAGGTGTTCCTGGGCCACTCGGTGGCGCGCAACCAGAACGTCTCCGAGGCCACCGCCAAGATCATCGACGAAGAGGTCAAGCGGCTGGTCAAGGCCGGCGAGGAGGAGGCGCGGCGGATCCTCACCGGACGGATCGAAGAGCTGCACATCCTCGCCAAGGCGCTCCTGGAGTACGAGACGCTCAACCCCGAGGAGATCATCAACGTGCTGAAGGGCGTGGCGCCGGTCAGGGAGGATCCCGAGGTCAAGCGCCCGGTCGGGCCTTCGGTGGCCGTGCCGATCTCGCCCAGGCCCGATCCCGAGCCGGCCTGACGGCTTCAGACGACAAGAAGGCGGCGGCCGCCCGCAAGGCGGCCGCCTTTTTCGTGCGCTCGGCTATAGCTCGGCGCAGGATTGGCGCAGTCGGGACGGAGATGGCGACGACGAAGGCAGCAGCAGCAGCGGTCAGGGTGATGGGCGTGGTCAACGTCACGCCCGACAGCTTTTCGGACGGGGGTCGCCACCTCGATCCTGAAGCGGCGGCGGCGCACGCCCGGCGGCTGATCGCCGAGGGCGCCGACATGCTCGACATCGGCGGCGAGTCCACGCGCCCGGGGGCGGCGCCCGTTTCGGCGGCCGAGGAGATCGCCCGGGTGGTCCCGGTGATCGAAGCCGTGCGGGCCGCGAGCGCCCTCCCGATCTCCATCGACACCATGAAGCCCGCCGTCGCGCGGGCGGCCGTCGCGGCCGGCGCCGGCATGTGGAACGATGTCACCGCGCTGCGCCATGCGCCGCAGAGCCTGGCGCTCGCCGCCGAGCTCGGCTGCGAGGTGGTGCTGATGCACATGCTAGGCGAGCCCGGGACGATGCAGGCCGCGCCGCGGTATGACGACGTCGTGGCCGAGGTGGCGGAGTTCCTCGCCGATCGGGCTGCCGCGGCGATGGCGGCGGGCGTCCGGCGGGAGCGCATTTGGCTCGATCCGGGGATCGGCTTCGGCAAGCACATGCTCCGCCACAACCTGCCGCTGCTCGCCGGCTTGCGGCGCATCACGGCCCTGGGCTTTCCGGTCCTGCTGGGGGTCAGCCGCAAGAGCTTCATCTCCGCGGTCGACGGCGGCGGCGTGGCGGCGGACCGTCGGCTCGGCGGCTCGATCGCCGGCGCGCTCTGGGGCGCGGCGGCGGGGGTCGCGGCGGTGCGGGTCCACGACGTGCGCGAGACCGTCCAGGCGCTGCGGGTGTGGCAGGCGCTCGGCGAGGCGGCCTGGCCGTCCTAAGCCGGCGCGCGCGCCAGCAGGCGCGGCAGGTCCTTCAGACGCAGCGGCTGGCCGGCCTGCAGCAGGTTCGCCCGGAACAGCCGCCCGATCACCACCAGCTCCAGGCCGATGAAGACCGCGAGCACCGCCGCCGAGCCCGCCACCTCCAGCGGCGAGACCCCGCTTCCCAGCCGCGCCATCATGGCGAACGGCGCATAGACCGGGATCCAGGACAGCGTCCGCGGCAAGGGGCCGTCGGGGTTCTGCAGCACGGCGCTCATCATCGCCGCCACCGGCAGCGTCAGGGCCAGGATCATCGGCGAGAGGTAGCCCTGGGCGTCACGCATGTTGTCGCTCATCGAGCCGATCGCCAAGAACAGCATGGAGATGCAGAGGTAACCGGCGGCGAAGAAGTAGACGAGGGCCACGACCACCCAGGGCGAGCTCACCGAGGCCAGGGCCGGCCGCAGGTAGTCGGCGATCGCGCCCTGGAAGACGAAGCCCGCCGCGACGGCGAAGCCGATCCAGGCGAGGATCATCACGGCGCCGATGGCCAGCACGCCGATCAGCTTGCCGTAGAGCAGGTCCTCGGGGGTGATGCAGGCGATCACCGCCTCGAGCAGCTTGTTGGAGCGCTCCTCGATCAGCCCCTGCAGCATCCAGGCGCCGGAGACCATCAGCGAGATCAACAGCAGATAGGCGAAGCCGAGCGGCAGGGCCGAGCGCAGGATCATCCGCTCGCGCCCCGATCCCGTGGGCGGGACGGTGAGCGTGATCGGGGCCGAGACGGTCTGCGCCCGGGCGAGCGCCGCAAGATCGATCCCCTCCGCCTGCAGGGCGCGCAGGCGCAGGCCCTGGTTCAGCTCCTGGCGGACGTCCTCGATGAGCTGCGGATAGGCGCGCCCGTTGGTCCACAGCCGCGCCGGCGCGGCGCCGAAGTCGGCCGGGATGTAGACCGCCAGGCCGAGCGGCCGCGGCCCTTGCGACGTCGCCACGTCGGTCTTCAGGAGAGGCGCCAGCGAGGCGCCGAATCGCTCCGGCCCGGCGGTGGTCACGACCCCGGCCGGCGGGGCGATGCGCACATAGGCGGGCTTGGGCGCGCGGAAGTCCGGGGCCGCGGCAGGTTTGCGCCTGGCGATCTGCGCCTGGGCGACGGGCAGGCCGCCGGCGGCTTCGAAGGCGGCGACGTCGGCGTCGCTGAACCAGCGCGGGCCGCCGGCCCAGACCTGCTGGCCCTGGTCGGGCGCGATCTTCCAGCGCTCGGCGTAGGTGGCGAGCGCGCTCAGCGTCTGGCGTTCGGCGTTCACCTTCAGGCGGCGATCGATGGCCGGGGCGTAGCGTCCGGTGTCGTCCACGATGACGTAGGCTGCGCCCTCGGCCGGTCGGAAGAAGCGCACCGAAACCTGGCTGAGCACGATGGCCACCGGGAACAGCAGCAGCGTCACCCAGAAGCTGCGGGTGCGGGCGATCTGGCGGAACTCCCGGCGCGCCACCAGCAGCATCGGCGTCATGGCTTCTCCTCCGGGTCGCCGCCGACCAGATGCAGGAACACCTCGTGCAGGCTGGCCTGCCGGGTCTCGAAGCGGCGGAGCGGAAAGCCGCCGGCGGTGCAGACCTCGAGCAGGGCCGCACTCGAGGAACCCGGCGCCAGCGCCACCTCGTAATCGGTCCAGCCGTCGCTCGCGGGCCCCAGCGCCTGGGCGGCGGCGACGCCGGGGAGGCCGCGCGGATCCGCCCTGGCGGCGATCACCAGCCGCGCCGGCAACTGCGCGCGGGCCTCGTCCTGATCGCCCTGGAAGACCTTGCGGCCGCGGGCGATCAGCAGCAGCCGATCGCAGAGCCGCTCGGCGTGCTGCATGACGTGGGTCGAGAAGATCACCGTGGAGCCACCGCGCGAGAGCTCGAGCACCAGCTCCTCCAGCACGGCCTGGTTCACCGGATCCAGCCCGGCGAACGGCTCGTCGAGGACCAGCAGGCGCGGGCGCGTCACCAGGGCGGCGGCGAGCTGCACCTTCTGGGCCATGCCCTTGGAGAGCCGCTCCACCTTCCCGTCGCCGAACTCGGAAAGACCGAAGCGGTCGATCAGCAGCCTGGCCGCGGCGCCCGCGGCGGCGGCCGGCATGCCCTTCAGCTGGCCGAAATAGGCGACCGTCTCGACGGCCGACATCTGGCGGTAGAGGCCGCGCTCCTCCGGCAGGAAGCCGATCTCGCCCGAGCCCTTGCGGCCCGGCGCGCGCCCGAGCACGGAAATGCTCCCGGAGGTCGGCCGCAGGATGTCTAGCGCCATGCGCAGGCTGGTGGTCTTGCCCGCGCCGTTGGCTCCGAGGAAGCCGAAGACCCCGCCCTCCGGGACTTCGAAGCTGAGATCGTCGACCGCGGTGAAACCGCCGTATCGCTTCACCACGCGGTCGAATGCCAGGACT
Source organism: Phenylobacterium sp. (assembly GCF_035475775.1). Taxonomy (GTDB): domain Bacteria; phylum Pseudomonadota; class Alphaproteobacteria; order Caulobacterales; family Caulobacteraceae; genus Phenylobacterium. Next base: position 10,354 of record NZ_DATIMC010000044.1, read on the forward strand.
GACAGGCGCGCCTCCCCGAAGGACCGGTATGGCGAGGCTCGCCGCTCGCACGGGCCGCGTCAACCCGCGGCCGGGACGCCCCAGGCCGGCAGGCGGGCGCGGTAGACCGCCGACATCTCACGCTCGCGGCGGCGACTGAACGGGTGTCGGATCGAGTCGGCGGCGGCGGGCAAGCCTTCCATGTGCACGTGCCAGCCGGTCGCGATCGAGATGAGTCGCGGCGCAGGCAGGTTCGTCTGGGTGAGCCTCAGGCGACAACCCTTCCCGTCGGGCTCGAGCTCGAAACGAACGACGGAATCCGGATGTTCTGCGTGCGGCCAAGTCCAGGCCAGGACGCGCGGCGGATCGAGCTCTACGATGGTGTGCTCGGACGACGCATAGCCTGGCGCGCTCAGCACCATGCGCCCGCCCGTCCGGAGATCGACGTCAGCATCCAAGAACCAATCGGCGATCCGCTCCGGCACGGTGAGCGCCGCCCAGACTCTCTCGATCGGCTTGGCGAACCGGCGCTCGAACAAGAGGTCGTAGACCGCGCCGCGCCGTCTCACCGCGCCGAGTTCCATATCGCTCAGGGTCATTGCTCGCTCTCCAGGTGATCTTCCAGGGCGGCCAGGCGATCGGCCCAGAACCGCCGATAGGGGGCGAGCCAGGCCTCCAGTCCGGAGAGGCCCTTCGGCTCCAGCCGATAGAGCCTGCGCTGCCCCTCGGCGCGCGCGCTCACCAGTCCCGCCTCGCGCAGCAGACGCAGGTGCTTCGAGACGCCCGGCTGGCTGATCGCCAGGGCCTCGACGATCTCGCCGGCCGGCCGCTCGCCTTCCCGCAGCAGGTCGAGGATGCGGCGGCGGTTCGGCTCGGCGAGCGCTTCGAACGGGTCCATGCCGGGAAAATTACCAGACAGTTATATAACTTTCAAGCAATGTGCGCGCCGAACGCAAAAGGGCTAGGGCAGTCGCATGCGGCCGTTGGGACGAGTGCTGATCATCGCCGGCTCCGATTCCGGCGGCGGCGCGGGGGTGCAGGCCGACATCAAGACCGTCACCGCGCTCGGCGGCTATGCGGCGACTGCGATCACCGCCATCACCGTCCAGAACACCCTCGGCGTCAGCGCCGCCTACCCGCTGCCGGGCGAGCTGATCGCCGCCCAGGCGCGCGCCGTGCTCTCCGACATCGGCGCGGACGTGATCAAGACCGGCATGCTGGGCGAGGTCGAGATCGTCGAGCTCGTGGCGGCGCTGCTCGACGAGGCGGCCCGGCCGGCGGTGATCGATCCGGTGATGGTCGCCAAGGGCGGGGCGCGGCTGCTCGCCGAGGAGGCGGTGGATGCGATGACGCGCCTGCTGGTCCCGCGCGCGGCGCTGCTGACGCCCAATGCGCCCGAGGCCGAGGCGCTGACCGGTCTGGCGGTCGCGACCGCGGACGACCTGCGCCGCGCGGGCGAGGCGCTGTTGCAGGCGGGCGCCGGGGCGGTGCTGATGAAGGGCGGCCACCTGCCGGGCGAGCGGCTGACGGACGTGCTGATGACGCCCTATGGCGAGACCAGCTTCGAGACGGCGCGCATCGAGAGCCGGCACACCCACGGTACCGGCTGCACGCTGGCCTCGGCCTGCGCCGCGGGCCTGGCGCAGGCGATGAGCCTCGAGACCGCCGCGGCCCGCGCCTGGGCCTACGTGCAGGAAGCGATCGCCCGCGCGCCCGGGTTCGGCCAGGGCCACGGGCCGCTGGACCACGGCTGGCCCTTGCGGCAGGAGAGCAGCCGATGAAGCTCACCTTCCTCGGCTGCGGCGACGCGTTCGGCTCGGGCGGGCGGTTCAACACCTGCTTCCACGTCGCCGGGGAGACCGGCCGGTTCCTCGTCGACTGCGGCGCCTCCTCGCTGATCGCGCTGCGGCGGTCGGGCGTCGACCTGAACGCCATCGGCGCCATCTTCCTGAGCCACCTGCACGGCGACCACTTCGGCGGGCTGCCGTTCTTCCTGCTCGACGCGCAGTTCATGAGCCGCCGCGCGGCCCCGCTCACCATCGCCGGGCCGGAAGGCCTGCCGGCGCGGCTGCACGAGTTGCAGGAGGCGCTGTTCCCCCGCTCGTCGGAAAACCGGCCGCGGTTCGAGCTCAACCTCGTGGAGCTGCCGGCGGGCGAGCGCCAGGAGGTGGCGGGCGTTGCTGTCACCACTGTGGCCATGGACCACTTCAGCGGCACGCCCTCCAACGCGCTGCGTCTCGAGGCCGAGGGGCGCGTCCTCGCCTATTCCGGCGACACCGCCTGGACGCCGGCGCTGATCGCCGCCGCGCAGGGGGCGGACGTGTTCATCTGCGAGGCCTCGTTCCGCGGCCGCAAGGTCACCGGCCACATGGACGTCGACGACCTCCTCGCCCACATGGCGGAGATCGGGGCCAAGCGGACGGTGCTGACCCACATGGGCGACGACATGCTGGCGAGGCCCGCGCCCGAGGGGACGATGAAGGCGCACGACGGGCTGGAGATCGTGTTTTGAGCGAGGCGGCGCTCGCCGGCCGGCTGGACGAGATCGTCCGCGCCGCGCCCAGGCTGATGCAGGTGCTGACCACGGCTCGGGAGCTCGAGCTTTCAGACTGGCTGGTGTTCTCCGGGGCGGTCTACCAGCCCGTGCTGAACCGCCTCACCGGCCGAGACGTCGACTATGGGATCAAGGACTACGACCTCGGCTACTTCGATGCGGGCGACCTATCCTACGAGGCCGAGGACGAGGTGATCCGGCGCGTGGCGGCCGCCTTCGAGACGCCGCTTCGCGACATGGTGGAGGTGCGCAACCAGGCCCGCGTCCACCTGTGGTTCGAGGGGAAGTTCGGCGAGCCCTACACGCCCTTGAGCTGCACGGCCGAGGCGGTCGGCCGTTTCGTGAGCCCGCTGTTCGCCGTCGGCGTGCGGCTGGAGCGGGACGATCGGCTGGGCATTGTCGCCCCCTTCGGCCTGGAGGACCTCTTCGCGCTCAGGCTCCGGCCGAATCCGGCGCGGCCGGAGGTGCGGGGCTTCGCCCGGATCGCGGCCTCCGCCGTCGCCCGCTGGCCGGAGCTTGCCGTAACCAATTAGCCGCTTGGCTAACTATATCCGGCCGCTATGTAGACGTCCTGCCACCGTTCGAGAGAAGCCGCCATGCGCCAGTGGACCGTCGACGCCTTCGCCAGCGGGCCGTTCATGGGCAATCCGGCCTGCGTGCTGGAGCCGATGGCGGCCTGGCCGGCCGAGCGATGGATGCAGGCGCTGGCGGCGGAGAACAACCAGGCCGAGACCGCCTTCCTGCGCAAGACCGCCGATCCGGCGCGCTTCGACCTGCGCTGGTTCACGCCGGCCATGGAGGTTCCGCTCTGCGGACACGCGACGCTGGCCTCGGCGCATGTGCTGTTCGCCGAACTGGGCCTGACCGCCGGCGAGGTGACCTTCGACACCCGCTCAGGCCCGCTGCGGGTCCGCCGCGCCGGCGCGGCCTACGAGATGGACTTCCCCGCGACCATGCCGCGCCGCATCGAGGCGCCGGCGGGACTGGCCGAGGCCTTGGGAGCCGAGCCCGAGGAGGTCTGGGCCGCGCAATATCTGGTGGTGGTGCTGAAGGACGAGGCCGCCGTCCGCGCGCTGCGGCCCGACATCGCCGGGCTGAATGTCCTCGCGAGCGCCGCCGCCCAACGCGGCAATGTGGGCGTCGCGGCCATCGCCGATCCCGGACGGCCGTACGATGTGGCGGACCGATTCTTTGCGCCCGGGTCGGGCGTGCCGGAGGATCCGGCGACCGGCTCGCTTCACTGCATCCTGGCGCCGCTGTTCGCGGCGAAGCTTGGCCGCGCCAGAGTGAAGTTCCACCAGGCCTACCCGGGCCGGGGCGGGGATCTGGACTGCGAAGTCGCGGGCGAGCGGGCGCTGCTGCGGGGGACTGCGGTGACCGCGCTCGACGCGCGGCTCTTGAGCCTCCCCGAATAGAAGGCGCCCCCGGACGCATCCGGGGGCGCTCGCTTCGGCCTCAGCGCCGCTTAGCGATAGTAGGGCCGGCGCATGTTGTAGGCGTACCCCTGGGTCAGGCTGTCGATCCGGTTGACCACGTTCTCGAGCCTGCGGACTTCCCACGGCCGGGCTTGCCCCGTCTGGGCCCGCCAGGCCAACGGCTGTACGCTGGCCAGCTGCATGTGCAGGTCGCGCGCCTGGCGCCAGGAGATCATGCCGCGCTCCCGGGCCCGGTCGATCTTCCAGCCCAGATGGTTCACGTAGGCGGTATTCAGGCGACTGTCGGAGTAGCCATGATAGTAGGGCTGCGCCTGAGCAGTCGTCGCAACCGTCGCGCCACCAAGCGCAAGCGTTGACGCGGCTGCGGCAGCCAGGATCTTAAGCTTCGTCATTGGTCAGTTCCTCTGCTTCGGTGTCCCTCTGCTTAGGTCCTGCCCCGACACGCCTTGAAAACTCTCACTTGGCGACATGGTTTCCGCGAATCCACCTATCCATCGCGTGCTCGGGCAGTCCAGCCAGGGCAGGAGATCATCCCGCGGCTGAAGCTTGCCTGAGGCGCTCGTTGTGTGCGGTTCAGCCGGCTCGGGCGGCGGCGGCGCGGCGTCCCGTCGCCCCGGTCGCGGCCGCGTTGAGGGCCACGCTGATCGCCTCGTAGAGCTTGGCGATTTCGATCGGCTTGGCGACGTGGCCGTCCATTCCGGCGGCCAGGTACTCTTCGATCTGATGGGTCAGCGCGTTGGCCGTGAGCGCCACGATCGGGATGCGACGCCGGCCTTCCGTGGCCTCCAGCTCCCGGATCTCGCGGGCGGCGGTGATCCCGTCCATCACCGGCATCTGGATATCCATCAGGATCAGGTCGTAACCGCCCACCCGCCAGGCATCCACGGCCTCCTTGCCGTCGGCGACGATGTCGATGTCGATGCCGAGCGAGTCCATGACCGCAGCCAGCACCTGGCGGTTGGTTGGATTGTCCTCGGCGGCCAGCAGGCGCAGGTCGCCGTCGTCGCCGCTCATCTCCGGCGCCTTGGCCTCGGCCTCGCTCGGCGCGCCCCGGGGCAGCGGCAGCTCCACGGTGAAGGTCGAGCCCTCACCCTCGCGGCTCTCCACGTCGATGGCGCCGCCCATCATCTGGGTGAGCTCGCGGCAGATCGCGAGCCCCAGCCCCGTGCCGCCGAAACGGCGCGTCGCCGAGTTGTCCGCCTGGGTGAACTTCTCGAACAGGGTCGGCAGCTTTTCCGCCGCGATGCCGACGCCGGTGTCGCGCACCGTCACGCGCAGCGAGTCGGTCTTGGAATTGATGTCGATGCGGGCCTCGACCCCACCGTGCGGCGTGAACTTCACGGCGTTCGACAGGAGGTTGCCCACGATCTGCTTCAGGCGGTCCGAATCGCCCCGCCACCAGCCGTGCGCGGCCTCGTCCACCTCGAAGCTGAACGCCAGCTTCTTCTGCTCGGCGAGCACGCGGAAATTGTCGGCCGCGGCCGTGACCACCGGCTCCAGGTCGAAGTCGTCGACCACCAGGCTGAGCTTGCCGGCCTCGATCTTCGACAGATCGAGCACGTCGTTCAGCACCGCCAGCAAGAGGCCGCCGGACTGGCGGATCACGTCGAGGCGGTCGCGCTGCACCGGGGCGAGCTCGCCCATCGACATCACCTCGGCCATGGCCAGCACGCCGTTCAGCGGCGTGCGGATCTCGTGGCTCATGTTGGCCAGGAACTGCGTCTTGAGGACGTTGGCGGCATTGGCGGCGTCGCGGGCGAGCTCCAGGTCATGCATGGCGCGCTTCAGCTCGTCCTCGCGCTCGGCAAGCTTGGCCAGCAGGTGGTTGAAGCTGGCCGTGAGACTGCGGAACAGCTCGTCGGCGGCGGCGACCTCCACCGGCTCGAAGCTGCCGCCGGCGGCGACCTTGTGCATCGCCTCGGACAGGCGCTGCACCGGCGCGATCACCCGGTGCGCGAGACTGCGGGCCAGGAACAGGGCGACGCCCACGCCGCCGAACAGCAGGACGGCGGTGAGTGCGATGAACTGCGGCAGCAGCGGCGCAAGGCTGGGCTTGGCGACCACCAGGGTGACGCGCCCAAGCGCCCGGCCGCCCTCGCGCACATCGGCCTGGATGGTCTCCTGCTCGCCCTGGGCGGGCTTGACCGCGCGATACCCGGCGAGGCTCCGGCCGTCCGGCGCATCCAGCCGGGCCGCCACCACGCGCGGGCTCGCCGCCAGGGCGTCGAGGGAGGCGCCGTACGCCGCAGGATCGCTGCGCGCGAGCGCGGGCGCGAGATTGACGGCCGTGACCTGCGCGAGAGACACGTGAACGTTGTGCGACTGCGTGCGGGCCACCGCCCATTGCTGCAGCATGAAGGTGCAGCAGGCGGCGAACAGGACCACCACCGTGGTGACCAGGCCGACACGCGCGACGCGGCCGTGGAAGGTGGCCACGTGGGCCGCTTCGCGGGAGGGAGTGGGCCGGGTCATCGCCTTCGCTTGGAATGCACGGAACCCGCTGTAGCGAGATTTTCCTAACGGTTCGCTTCTCGCACCCACGAGACGGAGGCCGCCGGACCCTCGAATCCAACCTTTGCTGTGGCGCCATCGCCACACCACAACCCCCGAGAGCGAGAATCGTGGTTAACAACCCATGAATCGGTTGCGAAAGGCTTCACCATTCATTTACCGTCCGCTCGATCTTATCGTTAACCCGCAACTGGGGGCTGTGATGGAAAAGGTTTTTGTGGCGAAGAAGGTGGCGGCCAAGCTGTTCGCCACCGAAGCGGCGGTCGACACGGCTCTCGTGGAAGCCTCCGAATTCATGAGCGAAATGCTCAAGGCGCGGCAGGACGTGAATGCGTCGCTGGTGTTCGCCGACGATTGCCAGGTGAAGCTCATGGAGGCGCTCAAGGCCCTCAGTGAAGCCCGCACGGCGATGGTCGCGGTGCACGAAGAGCTGAACCAGGCCAAGCTGCGTCTCGGCATCCGCACGAAGATGAACGGCCAAGACAAGCCGACCTTCCTGGCGGAAACCGACTCGGATCGCGCCGTCGCCGAGGCGGTCTGACCACATAGTTGCAGAACTTTAACTGATTTCGCGCCTCTAACTGGGTTAGGGGCGCGAAGTCATGTTTGGCCTGTCGATCAGACTCCTTATCGATCTGTTTTCCGTCTTCGGCGCGGGCTTCGCGCTTTGGAAGGGCGGGATCGCCGAACGCCTGGGCGCCGGCGTGGTGATCGCCAACGTGCTGATCGGCGATGTGGGCCAATGGCTCGCGCCTGACGCGGAAGGCGTGATCCGACTCTGCAACGACGGCTTTGCGGCGCTGGCGCTGCTGGTCGTCACGGTGCGCTACGGCGCGCTGTGGATGGGTGGGGCGATGCTGTTCTACGCCGCCCAGTTCTCGCTCCACTCCTATTACCTGGTGACCGACCGGTCCGACCGCGACTACCTGCACGCCGCGATCAACAATCTCGACTGGACCGGCATCATCTGGTGCCTGATCATCGGCACCCTGGTCGCCTGGCGGCATCGATGGCGCGCCCCGGCCTCGCCGGAAGTCCCTGCGCCCTAAAGTCGCCCCGAGCGCGGCGCCGGAAACTTTCTCTTGCACTGCAGCACGAAGCGGCGTTCTTGGCCCGCGGGCCACGTCCTCCCAACGGGACGCCGCCCATCTGCAAGGATGGGAGATATCGCTGTGACCACGCCTCCGAAGCCGGCCATGCGCCCGGCTCGCCCCGAATTTTCATCCGGCCCCTGCGCCAAGCGCCCCGGATGGGCTCCTGAAAATCTCCAGAACGCCGTGCTCGGCCGCTCGCATCGCTCGAAGCTCGGCAAGGCGCGCCTGAAGGAAGCGATCGACCGCACGCGCGAGCTGCTGCAGGTCCCCGAGGACTATCTCATCGGCATCGTCCCGGGCTCCGACACCGGCGCCATGGAGATGGCCATGTGGTCGCTCCTGGGCGCGCGCCCTGTCCAGCTTCTGGCCTTCGAGAGCTTCGGCAAGGACTGGGTGACCGACGTCACCAAGCAGCTGAAGGTCGAGGCCGAGGTGCTGTCGGCGCCCTACGGCCAGCTGCCCGACCTCGCCAAGGTGCGCAAGGACGCCGACCTGGTGTTCACCTGGAATGGCACGACCTCGGGGGTGCGCGTGCCGGACGCCGCCTTTATCGCCGCCGACCGCGAGGGCCTGGCGATCTGCGATGCGACGAGCGCCGCCTTCGCCCAGGATCTCGACTGGGCGAAGCTCGATGTGGCGACCTTCTCCTGGCAGAAGGCGCTGGGCGGGGAAGCCGGTCATGGCATGCTGATCCTCGGGCCCCGCGCCGTCGCGCGGCTGGAGAGCCATACCCCGCCCTGGCCGCTGCCGAAGCTCTTCCGGCTCACCAAGGCCGGCAAGCTGAACGCCGAGATCTTCGAGGGCTCGACGATCAACACGCCCTCCATGCTCTGCGTCGAGGACTATCTCGACGCCCTGCGCTGGGCGGCCTCGATCGGCGGCCTGGCCGAGCTCCGCCGGCGGGCCGACGCGAACCTGGCGGTGCTGGAAGCCTGGGCGCAGAAGACGCCGTGGGTCGCGTTCCTGGCGGAGGACCCGTCGATCCGCTCCAACACCTCGGTGTGCCTGAAGGTGATCGATCCCCGGGTGACCTCGCTTCCGGAGGACGCCCAGGCCGACTTCGCCAAGAAGCTCGCCGCCGCGCTGGAGAAGGAAGACGTGGCCTATGACGTCGCCGGCTACCGCGACGCCCCGCCCGGGCTTCGCATCTGGTGCGGCGCGACGGTCGACGCCTCCGATCTCGAGGCGCTGACGCCCTGGCTCGACTGGGCGTTCCAGACCACCGCCGACCAGCTTCAGACCGCGTAACGCCCAAAGCCTCTCCCCTCGATGGGGAGAGGTTGGAGAGGGGTGCGTGCGTTGAGGCGAAGGTCGCTCCGATCGGGCGCCAACCTCCGCTCACACCCAACTCCGCAGCCACACCCCATCCCAACCCTTCCCCATCGAGGGGAAGGGCTTCCGGAGAAACCGAAATGCCCCGCGTGCTCATCGCAGACAAGCTCTCCCCCGCCGCCGTCGACATCTTCCGCCAGCGCGGCGTCGACGCCGACGTGAAGACCGGCCTTTCCAAGGACGAGCTGCTCAAGATCATCGGCGACTACGACGGCCTGGCGGTCCGCTCGGCCACCAAGGCCGACAAGGAGGTCATCGCCGCCGCCAAGCGGCTGAAGGTCATCGGCCGCGCCGGCATCGGCGTGGACAATGTCGACATCCCGGCCGCCACCGCCGCCGGGATCGTGGTCATGAACACGCCGTTCGGCAATTCGATCACCACCGCCGAGCACGCCATCGCCATGATGTTCGCGCTCGCCCGCCAGCTGCCGCAGGCCGACGTCTCGACCCAGGCCGGCAAGTGGGAGAAGAACCGCTTCATGGGCGTCGAGCTGTACGGCAAGACCCTGGGGCTGATCGGCGCGGGCAACATCGGCTCCATCGTCGCCGACCGGGCCAACGGCCTGAAGATGCACGTCGTCGCCTACGATCCCTTCCTGTCGCCGGAGCGGGCGATCGAGATCGGGGTCGAGAAGGTCGAGCTCGACGAGCTCCTGAAGCGGGCCGACGTCATCACCTTGCACACCCCGCTCACCGACAAGACCCGCAACATCCTCTCCGAGGAGAACCTGGCCAAGACCAGGAAGGGCGTGCTGATCGTCAACTGCGCGCGCGGCGGACTGGTGGACGAGGCGGCGCTGCGCAAGCTCTTGGACGCCGGCCACGTGGGCGGCGCGGCCTTCGACGTCTTCGTCGAGGAGCCGGCCAAGTCCAACCCGCTGTTCGGCGCGGAGAACTTCATCGCCACGCCGCACCTCGGCGCCTCCACCGTCGAGGCGCAGGAGAACGTCGCCCTGCAGGTCGCCGAGCAGATGAGCGACTACCTGCTCACCGGCGCGGTGAGCAATGCGCTGAACAGCCCCTCTGTCACCGCCGAGGAGGCGCCGCGCCTGCGGCCCTTCGTGGCGCTCGCCGACAAGCTCGGCCTGTTCGCCGGCCAGATGGTCGACTTCGGCATCAAGGCGATCGACATCGCCTACGAGGGCGAGGTGGCCAAGCTCAACACCCGGCCGCTGACGGCTGCCGCGCTGGCCGGGGTGATGCGTCCGATGCTGGCCGAGGTGAACATGGTCTCCGCCCCGGCGGTCGCCAAGGAGCGCGGCATCACGGTCTCGGAATCCAAGCAGGACGAGAGCCCGATCTACGAGAGCCTGGTCCGGATCACCGTCACCACGGAGAAGGGCAAGCGCTCCTTCGCGGGCTCGGTGCAGGCCGGCGCGCCGCGCGTCGTGGAGGTCAAGGGCATGGACCTCGACGCGCCCTTCATGCCGACCATGCTCTACGTCAACAACGAGGATAAGCCCGGCTTCATCGGCAATCTCGGGGCCCTGCTGGCCGAAGCCAAGGTCAACATCGCCACCTTCAACCTGGGCCGGGTCGCGGCGGGCGAGGACGCCATCGCCCTGGTCGGCGTCGACCAGGCGCCCACCGACGGCCTGGTCGAGAAGATCCGCAGGCTGCCGCACGTCAAGGAGGCGCGGACGCTGGGATTCTAACCGCCGCTCAGCGCCCCGAAGATCAGCAGCTCGTCGCCGTCGCAGAGCCGCCGGCCGAGCGCGCGGGTCTCCTCCAGGCCCACGAAGATCCGCATGTGCCGGCGCACGCGATCCTGCTCGTCGACGACGCGGAACCGGATGCCGGGAAAGCGGGCGTCCAGGTCCCGCAGCACCTCGTCCACCGTGGCGCCGGCCGCGGGCACGCGGGTCGCGCCCTCGGTGTAGGCGGTGAGCTGGGAGGGGATCAGGACCGAGACCATGGCTCAGACGCGGGCCGCCACCACCGAATAGATCTCCGGCAGGTGGGCGGCGATCTGGCGGAAGCTCTCGCCCTCGTCGTCGCTCATCCAGACCTCGCCGCCGGTGGTCCCGAGATAGAGGCCCATGGGATCGGCGTGGTCGCCGCAGAACGCCTGCCGCTTGACGGTGAACCAGCCCTGTTCGGCCGGAAAGCCGCGGTCCTTCCGCTCCCAGCTCGCGCCCCCGTCGCGGGTGCGGTAGACGGCGGGCCGGCCGCCGGGCGAGACGCGCGGCCAGACCTCCGTGCCGTCCATCGGGAAGACGTAGGCGCTCTCGCGGTCGCGGGGATGCGGCACGACGGTGAAGCCGATGTCGCCCACCTCCTTCGGCATCGCCTCGCCGATGCGGTCCCACACCTCGCCCGGCCGATCGAGGCGGTAGATGCCGCAGTGGTTCTGCTGCCAGATGCGGTCGGGATCGGCCGGCGCGAGCGCGATGTAATGGCTGTCCTGGCCGAACTCCGGATAGGGGTCGGGCAGGAAGTCGCAGCGGACGTTCCGGTTCAGCGGCCGCCAGCTTGCGCCCTGATCCAGGCTCTCCAGCACGCCCGCCGAGCAGGTGGCCAGATAGATGTGGCGCTTGTCGCGCGGGTCGACGACCACCTGGTTGAGGATCGCCCCATCCGGCGTGCCGCCGTCCGGGGGCAGCCACTCGCCCACCATCGGATGCTCGTTGAGGCCGGCGACGCTCTCCCAGGTCTCGCCGCCGTCGATGCTGCGGAACAGGCCCGGCGGCGAGGCCCCCGCCCACCAGACCCCGGGCTCATCCGCATGGCCGGGCTCCAGCCAAAAGGTGTGGTGCACGGCGCGGCCGAGCTTGTCGCCCTTCGGAAAAGCCGGGGGCTGCCTGGCCTCGGTCCAGCTCTTGCCGCGGTCGGTGGAGCGCAGGATGGTCGGGCCCAGGTGGCCGGTGGCCGTGGCCATCAGCATGGTCCGCCCGTCGCGCGGATCGATCCGGAAATGGTTGATGATCTGCCCCAGGAACAGGGGCCCCTCGGCGCGCCAGGTCGCGCGCGCCGCATCGCTGCGCAAGATCCAGGCGCCCTTGCGCGTCCCGATCAGCAGTTGCATGGCCTCGGTCATCGGCTTCCTCCCGAACCGAGGACGATTCATACCACGCCGATCCGACAGGCGGATCGCGATCAGGCCTTGCGCGGATCGGGCGCTTTCGGATCGGCGTCGCAGATCATCCGCACGAAGTCGCCGCGGTAATCGTCGGCGACCCGCATCTCGGTGTCGAACACCATGCGCGTCGGGCGGGCTCGTAGGCCGGCCAATCCGGGGCGGAGAATTTGTGGTCAATCGTGCTTACAGGTTGCGCACCCGCGGCTGCTGCTCGACCGAGATCTCGTCGGCCATCCGCCGCCGGATGTTCTCCAGGAGCGCCAGCACCTTGTCGGCCTCCGCGGTGGGCCGGCCGATGAACACGGTCTCGAGCGCCAGCCCGCGCAGCGCCGAGAGCGTCAGGTGAGCGATGGCGTCCACCTCGGCCACGTGGTCGGGCGCGCCCAGCAGCCCCTCGGCCATCCGCCGGCGGGTTCGGTGCATGCTGGACTCGGTCTGGCCGAGGAAGGCCTTGAAGCGCTCGCGCAGCTCGGCGTCGGTGCGGGCCGCGATCATGATCTCCATCACCGCGATGGCTTCCGACAGCTGCAGCCCCTTCCAGACCGCCTGCACGCCGCCGATGAACTGATCCCGCCCCGGCGGGTTGGCGGCGACCTGGGCGCGGATGAAGTCGCGCTGTACGATCCAGGCGTGCTCGGCGACGGCCAGCATCAGCTCGATCTTGGTCGGGAACTGGTGCAGCAGCGAGCCGCGGCTGACCTTGGCCATGCGGGCCACGAGCGGCGTGGAGGTGGCGGCGTAGCCGAACTCGGCCAGGCATTTGACGCCGGCCGATAGGATCTTCGCCCGGGTGGCGGCGCGGCGTTCGGCGTTGGGGCCCCGGGGCGTCCTGGCTTTGGTCTCTGCCACACCGGCACAATACGCTCCGGGGGGCCGGAGCCAAGCTCTGGCCGGCGAGGGCGCCGGGCGCGCCCCTCGGCCGGTGGCGGGTCAATGGAAGTCGCGGCTGCGGATCAGCCGGCCGCTCACCCGGCTGCGGACCCGCGGCGCCGGCTCCGCCTCGCCGTCGCGCATCTCGGAGAGCCGGTGCGAGAGGTCGGTGAACCGCTCGGCCACGAGGTGGATCACCTCGCCTTCCTTCTGCACCTGGCCGTGGACGATGACGAAGGAGCCGCCCATCACCAGCCGGCGGTTGGCCTCGAAGGTCGCCTTCCAGACCACGACGTTGGCGATTCCGGTCTCGTCCTCCAGGGTCATGAACACCACGCCCTTGGCGGTGCCGGGCCGCTGGCGCACCAGCACCAGGCCGCCGACCGAGGTCCGCCGGCGGTCGCGCATCGTCTTCAGGGCCGCGCAGGGGACCGCGCCTGAGCGGGCGAGCTCCTCGCGGAAGAAGCTCGCCGGATGCGCCTTCAGCGAGAGGCTGGTGGTCCGGTAGTCCTCGGCCACGTGCTGCGGCTGGCCCATGAAGGGCAGCAGGACCTGCGCCTCCTTCGCGGTCCGGCGGGCGATGAGCGGGGCGTCGCGCTCGGCCCCGATCTCGCCGGCCAGCCCCTTCACCGCCCACAGCGCCTGGCGCCGGTCGAGGCCGAGCGAGCGGACGGCTTCGGCTTCGGCGAGCAGCTCGAGGCCGCGCCGCGAAACGCCTGCGCCGAGCGCGAAGTCCTCCAGCGTCCGCGCACCATCCGACCGCGCCTGCATGAGCCGCAGCGCCTCGTCCTTCCTGAAGCCCTTGATCTGGCGGAAGCCCAGGCGCACGGCGCGGAAGTGGCGAACCTCCCCCGCGTCATCGCGGGGGAGGGGGACCGCAGCGCGGTGAAGGGGGAGGCTGCCGCGCACTGCACCGGCCGCCCCCTCCACCACTTCGTGGTCCCCCTCCCCCATCCGCCTGATGGGGGAGGTTCTGGCCTCCTCCAGCGTGCAGTCCCAGTCGGAGGCGAGGATGTCCGGCGGACGCACCTCGACGCCGTGGTCGCGGGCGTCGCGGACCAGCTGGGCCGGCTGGTAGAAGCCCATCGGCTGGGCGTTGAGCAGGCTGGCGCAGAACACGTCCGGGTGATGCCGCTTCACCCAGGCCGAGGCGTAGACCAGCAGCGCGAAGCTGATCGCGTGGCTTTCCGGGAAGCCGTAGGAGCCGAAGCCCTCGATCTGCTTGAAGCAGCGCTGGGCGAACTCCGGCTCGTAGCCGCGCGCCGTCATGCCCTCGATGAACTTCTCGCGGTACTCCCAAAGCCGGCCGTTGGCGCGGAAGGTGGCCATCGAGCGGCGCAAGCCGTCGGCCTCGTCCTCGGTGAACCTGGCCGCCTCGATGGCGAGCCGCATGGCCTGTTCCTGGAACAGCGGCACGCCCAGGGTCTTGCCGAGCACCTGGCGCAGCTCGTCCGCATCGCCCTGGCCGGGCGCGGGGCTCGGAAACACCACGGGCTCCTTGCCTTCGCGGCGCTTGAGATAGGGGTGCACCATGTCGCCCTGGATCGGCCCCGGGCGGACGATCGCCACCTCGATGACGAGATCGTAGAACTCGCGCGGCTTGAGCCTGGGCAGCATGGACATCTGCGCCCGGCTCTCCACCTGGAAGACGCCGACGGAATCGGCGTGGCAGAGCATCTCGTAGACCGTCGGATCATCCTGCGGGATCTCGGCGATGTCGGTGATCCGCCGCCCGTCCGGCAGCGGCGGCAGCAGGTCGATCGCCTTCTTCAGCGCGGTCAGCATGCCGAGCGCCAGCACGTCGACCTTCATCAGGCCGAGCGCGTCGATGTCGTCCTTGTCCCACTCGATGAAGGTGCGCTCGTCCATGGCGGCATTGCCGATCGGCACGGTCTCGTCGAGCCGCCGCTGGGTGAGCACGAAGCCGCCCACGTGCTGCGACAGGTGCCGGGGAAAGCCCAGCAGCTGATGGGCCAGCGAGGTCGCCCGGCGGATCTCCGGCGCATCGGGATCGAGCCCGGCCTGGCGGATGTGCGCGTCGGGCACGCCCTCGCCGTAGGCGCCCCAGACGGTGTTGGCGAGCGCGGCGGTGATGTCCTCGGTCAGCCCCAGCGCCTTGCCCACCTGGCGGATCGCCATGCGCGGCCGATAGTGGATCACCGTCGCCACGATGGCGGCGCGATGGCGGCCATAGCGGCGGTAGACGTACTGCATCACCTCCTCGCGCCGCTCGTGCTCGAAATCGACGTCGATGTCGGGCGGCTCCGCCCGCTCCTCGGAGATGAAGCGCTCGATCAGCAGGTCCTGCTGGGTCGGGTCGACCCCGGTGATCTCCAGGCAGTAGCAGACCACCGAATTGGCCGCCGAGCCGCGGCCCTGGCAGAGGATGCCCTCACCCCGCGCCCAGGCGACGATGTCGTTCACGGTGAGGAAGTAGTGCGGGTACTTCAGCCGCCGGATCAGCTTCAGCTCCTTGCGCAGGGTCTGCACGATCTTGGCCGGCGCGCCCTTGGGCCAGCGGCGGCGGGCGCCCTCGATGGCCAACCGGCGCAGGTGCTGGTCGGCGGTCTTGCCGGGCGGCACCGGCTCGTCGGGGTAGCGGTACTTCAGCTCGTCCAGCGAGAAGGGACAGGCCTGCACGATCTCGGCGGTGCGGGCGAGCGCCGCTTCATGGCCCTGGAACAGCCGCGCCATCTCGCGGGCGGGCTTGAGGTAGCGCTCGGCGTTGGCCTGTAGCCGCAGCCCCGCCGCATCGATGGTGGTCCCCTCGCGGATGCAGGTCAGCACGTCCTGCAGCGGCCGCCGCTCGAAGTGGTGGTAGAGCACCCCGTTGGTGGCCACCATCGGCGCACCGGTGCGCTGCGCCATCTGCGCCATCGCCGCCAGCCGCGCCCGGTCGTCCCCCCGATGCAGCAGCCGCGCGCCGAGATAGAGCCGGTCCGGCCAGGCGGCGCGCCACCGCTTGAGCCGCTGTTCGAACGCGGGGTCGAGGACGTCAGACGCCGGGGCAATGGCGACCAATCCCTCGGCGAACGGCAGCGCGTCCTCGAACGTGAGCCAGGTTTCGCCCTTGGGGATGCGTTTTTCACTCCCCCCAT
>NZ_DATIMC010000045.1:0-22944 GCF_035475775.1 Phenylobacterium sp.
TTCACCCATTTGAGCGCGGCGATCTGGTCCATCAGGCCGTAGTTCGCAAAGGGCGCCTGCTTATCCAGCGCCGGATGGGCGAACCAGCCGGCGTGGCCGAGCCGGTAGTTCAGGGTCACGGTGATCACGCCCTTCCTGGCGAACTCCGCGCCGTCGTGCACCGCGCCGAACGCGCCCAGGCTGGTGCCGACGACAAAGGCGCCGCCGTGGATCCAGACCATCACCGGCAGCCTCTGGCCGGGCCTTGCGCCGGCCGGGGTGGTGACGTTGAGGTAGAGGCAGTCCTCGACATCTTTTTCGCAGCTCGCGCCGGGCTTGGCGGCGTCGCGAACGCCCGCCCAGCTCGGCCCGGCGGTCGGAGGCTTCCAGCGCAGCTCGCCCACGGGCGGGGCGGCGTAGGGGATGCCGAGATAGCTCGCCGCGCCTTCGGCGACCGCGCCCTGCAGCGCGCCCTGGCGGATCTTCACCGTGGGTCCGCCGGCCGTCTGGGCGGTGGCGGCGGAGGCCAGAAGGCCGAGCGCCAGCGCGCCGGCGACCAGGGCGTGTCTGATCATGGATTCCCCCCAAATCGGATCGTCGGCGAGGCCTAGGGGAGGCGTGTTGCGCGATTGTGTCTGGCCGCGCGCGCGGAACCGCGGCCCCGGCTCGGCGATTGGCCTTGGCCTGGGTTGTCAACGATGAGGCCGGGATGCGGCGCGAACTCTTCCTGATCGGCGGCCTGCTGCTGACGCTCGGCGGCTGCGTGAGCTCGCCCAAGCAGACGGTGCTCAGCCTGGACACCACCGATCCGCGCTGGACCAGCCACCGCTGCGTCGCCGCCCGCAAGGAGGTGGCCCGCTACAACGACCACGAGCTCGCCCGCACCGCCGTGGGCCTGGGCGTCGGCGTCGCGGCGACCCCGCTCGCGGGCGCGGGCGCGACCCTGGCGCTTTCCGCCGCCCAGGATCCCAGGCGCGCCGAACTGAATCGCCGGGTGCGCGCGGCCTGCATCTCCGATCCGCTGGGCGAGCGCCGCGCCCGCGCCGAGCGCCGCGAGCGCCTGGCCAGACGTTAGCGCTTCAGCTTGCGGATCGCAGCCTGCAGCGGAACCTCGGCCTCGCAGTAGTCGGCCCAGGCCTTGGTCTTGGCGAGCGCGGCGGGCGCGGTGCGGATCGTCCAGCGCTTCGGATCGAGCCCCGGCTTTACCTGGTCCCAGGTGAGCGGGAAGGAGACCGGCGCGCCCGGGCGGCCCCTGGGCGACAGCGGCGCCACCGCGGTCGACATCCGGTCGTTGCGAAGATAGTCGAGGAAGATCCGGCCCTTGCGCTTGGCCTTGGCCATGTTGACGACGTAGCGGTCGGGCGCGTCGGCGGCGATCGCCTCGCAGACCGCCCGGGCGAAGGCCTTGGCGGTCGGCCAGTCGGTCTTGCCCTTGCCGTCCTTCAGCGGCGTGACCACGTGCAGGCCCTTGCCGCCGGTGGTCTTGCAGAAGGTGGCGAGGCCGAGGCTTTCCAGGCGCCCCTTCACCTCCAGCGCGCCCTCGATCACCCGCGTGAACGGAATCGCCTCGTCGGGATCGAGATCGAACACCAGCCGGCCCGGGACCTCAGGCTGGAAAGGCTGGCAGTTCCAGGGGTGGAACTCCACCGCCGCCACCTGGGCCAGCGCGATCAGGCCCTCGATGCGGTCCACCTGCAGGTAGGGCTTGTGGTCGCCGAACACCTTCACCTCGGAGATCAGCGCCGAGGAGCCCTTGCCGGCGTGGCGCTGGAAGAAGCGCTCGCCGCCGGCGATTCCGTCCGGCATGCGGATGATCGAGCAGGGCCGGCCTTTGACGTGCTGCATCATCCACGGCCCGACCGTCTCCAGGTAGCGGGCGAGATCGAGCTTGCTGACCGGCCGCCCATCGCCGCCGTCGGGCCACAGCGGCTTGTCCGGATTGGAGAGCACGACGCCGAGCACGACCGGCTTGTCTTCGCGGGCCTTGCGCGCAAGCGGCCGCGCCTTGGGCTGAGGCTCCGCCGCGACCGTGTCGACGGGCGCCGGCGCCTCCGCCGTCACCTCGTCCGCCGGCTTGTCCTCGCGCAGGCCCTTGAAGGCGCCCTGGCGGACCATGCCCGAGCCCGTGAAGCCCGCGAATTCGATCTCCGCCACCAGCTCGGGCCTGGCCCAGTGGACGTTCGCCTCGCGCTTCGGCGCGCCCGGCCCGGCGAACGGGCTGGATTTCGTCTCCAACGCCTCCAGCCTGGGCAGCACGCGGCGCACGGTGTCGCGGCCGAAGCCCGTGCCGACCTTGCCGACATAGACCAGCTTGCCGTCGCGGTGGGCGCCGACCAGGAGCGCGCGCAACTGGCCGGCCTCGCCGGTCCAGCCGCCGATCACCACCTCGTGGCCGGCGCGGCACTTGGACTTCAGCCAGTCCTCGCCGCGTCCCGAGCGATAGGGCGCGGCGAGGCGCTTGGAGACGATGCCTTCCAGCGACATCCGGCAGGCCGACTGCAGCACCGCGTCGCCGCCGGTCTCGAAGTGCTCGACGTAGCGGACCCTGGGCTCGAGGCGGCGGTCCTTCAAAAGTTCCGCCAGCCGCGCCTTGCGCGCCCGCAAGGGCTGCTCGCGCAGGTCCTCGCCATCGAGGAACAGGAGGTCGAAGACGAAGAGCACCAGGTCGCCGGTCTTGCCATCGGCGAGCGCCGCCTGCAGGGCCGGAAAGTCCGGCGCGCCGATGGCGTCCAGCGCGCAGGCCTCGCCGTCGAGAATCGTGTCCGGCAGGCCGGCCGCGGCCTTGGCGATGTCGCTGAACTTCGCCGTCCAGTCGAGACCGGCGCGGGTCTTCAGCGTCGCCTTTCCTCGTTCCACCCGCAGCTGCAGCCGGTAGCCGTCGAACTTGATCTCGTGCGCCCAGCCCGAGCCGGGCGGCGGCCGGTCGACCGATTTGGCGAGCTCCGGCGGCACGAAGCCCGGCAGGGCGGCGGCCCGGAGCCTCGGCGGCGGCGGCGCGCGCAAGGGTGCGGACGCCCCTGCCTCGGGTTCCGCGCGGTT
This sequence comes from Phenylobacterium sp., assembly GCF_035475775.1. Taxonomy (GTDB): domain Bacteria; phylum Pseudomonadota; class Alphaproteobacteria; order Caulobacterales; family Caulobacteraceae; genus Phenylobacterium. Next base: position 3,019 of record NZ_DATIMC010000045.1, read on the forward strand.
CGACTGCCAGACCGCCTTGGGCGACGCGCGGCGCTTGGCCCCGGTCATGAACGGCTTCGGCCCCTTGCCCTTGCCGAGGGCGATTTCCTCCATGGAGCGGCCGGAGGCCACGGAGGTGGTCTCCTCGTCGACGATGGCGGTATCGGAATCCTCCACCGACCAGCCGTCGTGGTGCTTGATCAGCAGCCAGTTGTCGCGCTTCTCCCGCTCGCGCCGCTTCATCCGCACCAGCACGAAGCTCCCCTTCAGCCGCTCGCCGTCCAGGCGGAACTTCAGGTCGCCCTTCTTCAGCATGGCGTGGGGATCGCCCTCGGGCTCCCAGTAGCCGCGGTCCCACAGCATCACCGAGCCGCCGCCGTACTGCCCCTTGGGGATGGTGCCTTCGAAGTCGCCGTAGTCGAGTGGGTGGTCCTCCACCTCCACGGCCAGCCGCCGCTGGTGGGGATCGAGCGAGGGCCCCCTGGTCACCGCCCAGGACTTGAAGACGCCGTCCAGCTCCAGCCGGAAGTCGTAATGCAGCCGTGTGGCGGCGTGCTTCTGGATCACGAAGCGCAGGCGGTTCGAGGGCCTGGTCTCCTCGGACCCGGCGGGCTCGGCGGTCTTGGAGAAGTCCCGCATGGAGCGGTATCGGGCGAGGAGATCCTTGGCCATGCGAGCCAAACCAACGCCTTTTCGGCTGGTTCCGGTAGCCGCGGTCTCCGGCGGCCTCAGCTGGCGAGCGCGGTCCGCCGCTCCTCGGCGCCTTCCAGGGCGGCCACGAAGGAGTCGCGCCAGGCGGTCACGTCATGCTGCAGGATGCCATCATGGAGCGCCCGCCAGCGCCGGATCCGCTCGGCCTTGTCCATGGCGAGCGCGCGGCGAAGCGCATCGGCGATCTCGTCGGGGCTGTTGGGGTTGACCAGCAGAGCCTCGCGCATCTGGCGGGCGGCCCCGGCGAAGCGCGACAGGATCAGCACGCCCGGATCTTCCGGGCTCTGCGAGGCCACGAATTCCTTGGCGACCAGGTTCATGCCGTCGCGCAACGGCGTGACCAGGCCCACCCGGGCCGCGCCGTAGATGCCGGCCAGCTCGTCGCGCCGGTAGTTCTTGTTGACATAGCGGAAGGGATTCCAGTCGACGTCGGCGAACTCCCCGTTGATGCGTCCCGACAGGGCGTCGAGTCGCGCGCGGATCTCCTGGTAGGCTTCCACGCTCTCGCGGCTGACCGGCGCGATCTGCAGCATCAGGACTTCGCGGCGCATATCCGGGTTGGCGGCCAGGAACCGCTCGAATCCGGTGAACCGCTCCTCCAGCCCCTTCGAGTAGTCCAGCCTGTCGACCCCGATGATCAGGTGCCGGAACACGGTGCAGGCGGTCATCAGGTCGCGCATGCGCCGGGCCCGCGTCGACTTCAGCATGCGGTCGAAGTCCTTGGCGTCGATGCCGATGGGGAAGGCGCCGATCCGCACCGTGCGTCCGAAGGCCCGGAGCACGTCGTCGGCGACCTTCTCGCCGCCGGCTTCGGAGAGCACATAATCCTCGAAAGCCTGGCGATAGTCCTCGGTCTGGAAGCCGACCAGGTCGTAGTCGAACATCGCCTCCACCAGCTGGCGGTGGCCGGGCAGGGTGACGAACACCTGATAGGCCGGCCAGGGCACGTGCAGGAAGAAGCCGATCCGGTTTTTCAGGCCGAGCTTGCGCAGCTCCCGGCCCAGCGGGATCAGGTGATAATCGTGGATCCAGACCAGATCGCCCGGCTCGATCAGCGGCCTCAGCGTCTCGGCGAACCGGCGATTGGCGCGCTGATAGCCCGAGCCATAGGCCCGGTCATAGGCCGCCAGGTCGGTGCGATAGTGGAACAGCGGCCACAGCGTCTTGTTGGCGTAGCCGTTGTAGTACTCCTCGACATCCGATTCCTCGAGGTCGACCGTGGCGGCGGTGACGCCCTCGATCCGCTGCATCGAGAGCTGGCCGGTGAACACCGGCGTCGACTGGCCGCTCCAGCCGAACCACAGGCCCGAGTACTCGCGCAGCGCCGCGGCGAGCGCCATGGCCAGGCCGCCAACGCTCTCCTCGCCCGCGCCGGACGGCGGGTTCACGCGGTTGGAGACGACGATCAGGCGGCTCATAGCGCCGCCCTTAGCCAGGCGAGCGCCGCGGCGACGTCCGTCAGCCGGCAACGGGCCCCCGTGGGGCGCGCTGCGCCCACCAGCACCCCGAACCCGCCGAGCGCCTGGGCCGCGGCGAAACCGTCTTCGTCGGTCGCATCGTCCCCGAGAAAGATTGGGACCGCGCCCTTGAACGGCGGCTCGGTCATGAAGGCCTCGACGCTGTCGGCCTTGGTGGGGCCAGGCGTCCGCAACTCCTCGACCATGTCCCCGTCCTGCACCGCGAGACCGGTTTCCGCGGAGATCCGCCGGGCGCATGCCCGCGCCGCCTCGCCGCAATGCCGCGCCAGGCGGAAGTGGAGCGCGACGGAGAGGCCTTTCTCCTCCACGATCAAGCCGGAGTCCCGCGCCGCGAAGGCGCGGAACGCTTCGGCCGCCTCGTGCAGCCGCGGATGCACGGAATGCTGATGCAGCGCGCCGGCCGCATCGCGGCGAACCAGGCCGTGAACGGCGGCCACAGCGGTCACCCGGCCCTCGAGGATCCGATCGGCGTCGGCGAGCGTCCGGCCGGTGACCACCGCGAGCCGGCCTTCCAGCGCCGCGCAAAGGCGTTCCAGCAGATCGGTGCGGCGCGGATCGGGATGGACGTCCTGCGGGCGCGCGGCGATTGGCGCCAAGGTCCCGTCGAGATCGAGGAAAAGGGCCGAGTGCTCGAGCGCCAGAGGATTCGGCGCGGGACGATGGATCGTGAGTTCTTCAATCGACATTCGGCTCGCCCCCGGGCCGACTGGGAACGCGCGGGCCCCTCGTTCGATCCACACCTTGCCTCAGCAATCCAACTCCGGGAGGGCCTTGACGTTCCCACGAGCGTCGGCGCTATGCGGGCCTCCGATTCTCGCAAAGAGGAATGCGCAGATGGCCGAAGCCCCTCGGGCGGACCTGCTCGTCCTGTTCGGCGGAACGGGCGACCTGGCGCGGCGGATGCTGCTGCCGTCGCTCTACTACCTGGACGCCGATGGCTTCCTGCCGGAAGGCTTTCGCATCGTCGCCACGGCCCGCGCCGAGCTGTCGCGCGAGACCTTCCTGGATCGTGTGCGACGCGACCTGGAGGCGAGGCCGGAGGGCCTGGAGGCGGCCGTCTGGACCCGCTTCGGCTCCAGGCTCGACTATGTCTCGGCCGATGCGACCACCGCGCAGGGGCTGGCGAGCCTCGGGCCGCACCTCGATGGCGCGCAAAGGCCCATCTTCTATCTGGCGCTGTCGCCCAGCCTCTATGGACGGGTCTGCGTCGCCCTGGCCGCGGCGGGCTTCGCCACCGATGACAGCCGCATCGTCCTGGAGAAGCCGATCGGCCGCGATCTCGAGACCTCGCGGGCCATCAACGTCGCGGTGGGAGCCGTTTTCGACGAGGAGCGGATCTTCCGCATCGACCATTACCTGGGCAAGGAGACCGTGCAGAACCTGATCGCGCTGCGCTTCGCCAACACTCTGTTCGAGCCGCTCTGGAACAATCTGACCATCGACCACGTCCAGCTCACCGTCGCCGAGACGGAAGGGGTGGGCGACCGCTGGCCCTACTACGACGAATACGGCGCCCTGCGCGACATGCTGCAGAACCACATGCTGCAGCTGCTCTGCCTGGTAGCGATGGAGCCGCCGAGCGACATGGAGCCGGACTCCGTCCGCAACGAGAAGGTCAAGGTGCTTCGCTCGCTTCGGCCCTACACCCGCGCCGAGGCGGCCAGTTCCTCGGTGCGCGGCCAATATGCGGCGGGCGTGGCGGCAGGCGCCAGCGCCCAGGCCTACGAGGCCGAGCGCGGCCAGGCCAGCGACACCGAGACCTTCGTCGCCCTGCGCGTCGACATCGACAACTGGCGCTGGGCGGGCGTGCCGTTCTTCCTGCGCACCGGCAAGCGGCTGCCCGAGCGCCGCACCCAGATCGCCATCCAGTTCAAGGGCGTGCCGCACTCCATCTTCGACGGTCCGGCGCGCGAGGATCTGGTCGCCAACCGATTGGTCATCGACCTGCAGCCTGACGAGGACATCGAGCTGCTGCTGATGAACAAGGCCCCCGGGATCACCGCCGGCGGCATGCGCCTGCAGTCGCTGCCGCTTTCGCTGTCGCTGCTGCGCACCTACGAGGGGCCGGGCGCGCGGCGGCGCATCGCCTATGAGCGGCTGCTGCTGGACGCCATCTGCGGCAACTCCACGCTGTTCGTGCGGCGCGACGAGGTGGAGGCGGCGTGGCGCTGGATCGACGGCGTGGCCGACGCCTGGCGCGAGGCGGGCATGGCGCCCAAGCCCTATGCGGCGGGCTCCTGGGGTCCGGCCGGCGCCTTCGCCCTGATCGAGCGCTCGGGCCGCGCCTGGTACGACTGAGGCCGTCAGCGCACCGTCGACCAGGGCCGGGAAAGCAGCGTCGCGCAGTTGATCAGGCCGACCAGCGAATAGGTCTGCGGGTAGTTGCCCCACAGCTCGTGGCCGTCGAACGCCATGTCCTCGGAGAGCAGGCCCGCCTTGGTGCGCCGCGCCAGCATCTGCTCGAAGAGCTCACGCGCCTCGGCGGTGCGGCCGGACAGATGCAGGGCCTCGATCAGCCAGAAGGTGCAGAAATTGAAGGCGGTCTTCGGCACCCCGAAATCGTCGGGGATGGCGTAGCGCAGCATGAAGGCGCCGCGCCGCAGGCCCTTCTCCACCGCCTCCATGGTGGCCCGCATCCGGGGATCGTCCGGCGTGGTGAAGCGCAGGTCGATCAGCTGGAGCAGGGAGGCGTCGAGCTCGTCGCCGTCGAAGGTCGCCGCATAGCGCCCGAGCTTCTCGTTCCAGGCGCGCCGCTCGATGGTGTCGCGCATCTGGCGGGCGCGCTCGGCCCAGTGGTGGGCCCGCTCCGGCAACCCGACCCGCGCCGCCGCGTTGCCCAGCCGGTCGCAGGCCGCCCAGCACATCACGGCCGAATAGGTGTGCACCGCCTCGTGGCCGCGGAACTCCCACAGGCTGGCGTCGGGCTTGTCGTAGAACTCGAAGGCGCGGTCGCCGATCGGCTCGATGGCGCGGAAGTCGTCCTCGTTGGCCGGGCGGAACAGCCGCTCGTCGAAGAAGGCCTGCACGGTGGAGAGCACGATCTGCCCGTACACATCGTGCTGCCGGTGCTCGTGCGCCTGGTTGCCCACCCTGACCGGCCCCATGCCGCGGTAGCCTGGCAGGTGGGGCGCGATCCATTCGGTGAGCACCGGCTCCAGGCCCACGCCATAGACCGGCTGCACATGGCCGGCTTTGCTGGAATCGACCAGCACCGCGGGCTCGAAGCCTGAGGGGGCGCCCCCCGCGTCGCCGGTCGCGACCGGGACCGGATGGACGTCGCCGCGCCGGGCCTGATCCACCAGGTTCCTCAGATAGCCCAGGTAGTTCTCCAAGATGTCGGCCGCGCCCAGCCGGTTCAGCGCCTGGACCACGTAGTAGGCGTCCCGCAGCCAGCAGTAGCGGTAGTCCCAGTTGCGTCCCGGTTCGCCGCGCGCCACGGGATGCTCGGGGATCGAGGTGGTGAGCGCCGCCACGATCGCGCCGGTCTCCTCGTAGGCGCAGAGCTTGAGCGTGATGGCCGCGCGGATGACCTCCTCCTGCCACTCCAGCGGCACCGACAGCGTGCGCACCCAGTTGCGCCAGTAGAAGGTCGTCTCGCGCAGCATGCGCTCGGTGGTTATGGCGACGTCCGCCTCGAAGCCCTCGTCGGGGCCCAGGAAGGTGGCGATCGCCTCCTCCAGCCGAAACGTCCGCTCCTCGAGAATGTGGGTCACCGAGGCGTCGGTGGTCAGCCGGATGGTCGAGTCGCCGCCGATGTAGCGGATGTGGTTCGAGCCGTTGGTGGTCGCGCAGCTCTGCTCGCCGTAATTGGCGGTCGGCCGCATGCGGACGCGGATCAGCGGGGCTCCGGTGATCGGCCTGATCAGCCGGATGAAGGCGAATGGCCGATAGACCCGCCCGAACTGCCGATAGCGCGGAGAGAAGTCCATGATCTCGAGCGCCCCGCCGTGGGCGTCGACGATCTCGGTCGAGAGGATCGGCGTGTTGCGCACATAGGATTGGCGGATTTCCACCGCGTCCTCCACATCCACCGACCACAGGCCGCAGGTCGACTCCTCGGCAGGGTCCTTGCCGCCGAGCAGGGCCGAGAAGAACGGATCCCCATCCACTCTGGGCGCGCAGGACCAGACGAACCGGCCGGCGTCGTCGATCAGCGCGCTCGCCGCGCAATTGCCGATGGGAAAGAGTTCAAGGGTCTGGCTCAAGGCCGCAGTCCCGTCGTTCGCCGCTTGCACATTGGCCGGAGCCCCCGCATTCCGCTCGGGGCATAACGCCCATGCATTAAGCTTGGCTCCGGGACCGAGCGTGCGGTTCACGCGTTGCCCGGCCGCAGCCCATCCCTTACACGCAAACGGTCCATGATCCGAGCCCGCAGAGCCCGCATCGTCGCGACCCTCGGTCCGGCGAGCCGCGACCCCTCCCGCGTGCGGGAGCTGGCGAACGCCGGCGCGGACGTCTTCCGGGTCAATTTCAGCCATGGCAGCCAGGCGGAGCACGCGCGCACCATCCAGGCCGTGCGGGCGGCGGAGCCCGGCGTGGGCCGGCCGCTGGCGGTGCTCGCCGATCTGCAGGGCCCGAAGCTCAGGCTGGGCGAGTTCGCCGACGGCGTGGTGCGCCTGCGCCCCGGCCAGGCTTTCCGCCTCGACATGCGGCGCGAGCCGGGCGATGCGAGCCGGGTGCGGGTGCCGCATCCCGAGGTGTTCGCCTGCCTGCGGCTCGGCTCCGTGGTCCTGCTGGACGACGGCAAGGTGCGCCTGCGGGTCCTCGCCCATGGCCCCGACCACGCCGACACCGAAGTGGAGTCCGGCGAGCAGCTCTCCGACCACAAGGGCCTGAACCTTCCCAACCTGTCGGTGCCGATCCCGGCGCTCACCGAAAAGGACCGCGCGGACCTCGCCTTCGCGCTGCAGGAAGGCGTCGACTGGGTCGCGCTCTCCTTCGTGCAGCGGGCTTCCGACATGGCCGAGCTGCGCGGGCTGGTGCAGGGCCGCGCCGCCGTGCTGGCCAAGATCGAGAAGCCGGCCGCGCTCGAGAGCCTCGACGAGATCCTCGACCTCTCCGAGGCGATCATGGTCGCCCGCGGCGACCTCGGCGTGGAGCTCGCCCCGGAGGAGGTGCCGGTCTTCCAGAAGAAGCTGATCCGCGCCGCCCGGCTGCGCGGCCTGCCGGTGATCGTGGCGACCCAGATGCTGGAATCCATGACCCACTCGCCGACGCCGACGCGGGCGGAGGCTTCCGACGTGGCCGGCGCGGTCTACGAGGGCGCCGATGCGCTCATGCTGTCGGCCGAGACGGCGGCCGGCGACTATCCGCTCGAGGCGGTCTCGATGATGGACCGGATCATCACCCGCGTGGAGCAGGATCCCCGCTGGCCGGAGCTGATGCGCGCCGAGTATCCGGTCGAGGACGCCGACGCCGACGCCCTGGTGGCGGCTGCCCGCAAGGCCTCGGAATCGTCCTCCACCGCCTGCATCGTGGCCTTCACCACCACCGGCCAGACGGCGCTCCGGCTGGCGCGCGAGCGGCCGCTGCAACCCACCCTCGGCCTGACGCCGAACCTGGACACCGCCCGTCGCCTGGCGCTCGCCTGGGGGGTCGAGCCGCGGGTGATCGCCGAGGTCGCCGGGCCGGACGATCTGGCTCGGATCGCGGTCGAGCAGGCGGTGGAGACCGGGCTCGCCCCGCCGGGACAGCGGGTGCTGATCCTCGCGGGCCTGCCGCTCGGCTCGCCCGGCGCCGCCAACATCCTGAGGTTGGCCCACACCCCCAGGCGTTAGCGCGCCAGCTTCACGTGCTTGGCGAGCTTGGCCCGATCGCGCAGCACCACCACGGCTTCTTCGCGCTCGAACTGCAGGTCGAGCAGCTGGTCGCGCAAGCCGAGCCGCTGCAGGGCGAAGTGGTCGATGCCGAACGGCAGGTGCGGGTCGCGGATGTGCAGGACATCGTGCTCGCCGTCGATCGCCAGGCCCAGGCAGGCCTGCAGCATCATGAACACTGCGCCGGCGGCCCAGGCCTGGGGCAGGCAGGCCACGGGATAGGCGACCGGCGGATCGCCCGGCCTTCGGACGAAGCCGCAGAACAGCTCCGGAAGCCGCATCTCGAACTGCGAGGCGCTCTCGAACATCGCCGAGGTGATCCGCATGGCGCCTTCGCGCTCGCCGTAGCGCGCCATGCCCATGACGCAGATCGCCGTGTCGTGCGGCCACACCGAGCCGTTGTGATAGCTCATCGGGTTGTAGCGGGCCTCGCCGACCGCCAGCGTGCGCAGGCCCCAGCCGGAGTTGAAATCCGGGCCGAGCAGGGTCTCGATCACCCGAGCGGCGCGGTCAGCCTGCGGCAGGCCGGCGAACAGCAGGTGTCCCTGGTTGGAGGCCCGGACCCGGCAGAGCTGGCCCTCGCCGTCGATGGCCAGGCCGTAGGAGCCCTGCTCCTCCATCCAGAACAGGTCCTCCACCTTGCGCCGCATTGTCTCGGCGCGGTCCGCATAGCGTTGGGCCGCCTCGCTGTCGCCGCGCTTTTCGGCGAGCCTGGCCATGGTGCGGAAAGCCATGAAGGCATAGCCCTGCACCTCCACCAGCCCGATCGGCGGCGGCGGAAACGTGCCGTCGGCGTGGAAGATGGAATCGCCCGAATCCTTCCATCCCTGGTTGGTGAGCCCGCGTTCGGAGGTCTTGGAGTAGGTGAGCAGTCCGAAGGGACTGGCCTCGATCCCACGCTCGACCCAGGCGGTGGCGCGCTCGAGGTGGGACCAGAGCTGGTCGACCAGCTCCATGTCGCCGACGCGCTCGGCGTAGGCCCCGGCCAGCCCCACGAACAGCGGCGTCGTGTCGACCCCGCCGTAGTAGCGGCCGAACGGCACCTCGCCCAGCGCCGCCATTTCGCCGCGCCGGGTCTCGTGCAGGATCTTGCCGGGCTCGGAATCCCGAAAGGCGGAGACCTCTTCGGCCTGGTGCGTCGCCAGGAAGGTGAGCACGCCCTTGGCCAGCGCCGGCTCGAACCAGAGGATCTGCCAGGCGGTGATGATCGCGTCACGCCCGAAGGCCGTGGAGAACCAGGGGATGCCCGCGTAGGGGTAGGGTCCGGTCTGCAGCGGCGTGGTGAGCAGCGCCAGGTCGGCCCGCGACTTCTCCATCCAGGCGTTGAACAGCCGCCCGGTGGTGCGCAGCCGCGCCCCGCGCCGGCGGCGGGCGCGCATGGCGAAGCGTGCGCGGGCGGCCGCGGCCCGGAATCGTTCGCGGGTCGGCGTCGGCCCGGCGTGCGCGCCGATCTCCACATAGAGCTCGACCCGGCCATAGGCCTGCAAGGCGTACATGTACTCCGCCCGATCGTGGGCGAGCCTGCTCGGCGGATCGGAGAAGATGATCACGCTGCAACGTTCCACCTTGTCCAGGCCGTCGTAGCGGAACCGGACGCTCCGCTCGCCCACCTCGGCGGGATGCCGGGTACCCCGCTTGGGCCGCACCGCCCCGCGCACTTCGAACATGTCGCGGAAGTCCGCGTCGAACTCGAAGGCGAGCGGCAGCATCACCACGGTGTTGGAGTAGTTGGCGACGGTGATCCGCTCGTAGAGCCGTTCCTCCCAGAGGAATCGCTTGCGCTCCACATGCAGGACCCCGGGCGGCCCGACCGGACCGCCGGGCGACACCAGGGCGCCGTTCACCAGGTGCGAGGTGAAGAAGACGTTGTCCTGGCTCGCTGAGCCCGACAGCAGCGTCGGCGAGTTCGCCCCCAGCAGCAGCCTCCAGCGCGACAGCACGCGGGTGTCGTCGTGAAACAGCCCGTCGGCCAGGCCCAGCACGTCGCCCATGGCGTCGGCGACCAGGAACGTGTCGCGATCCTTGAGGGCATAGAGCCGCGCGGGAACCCGCGGCTCCTCCATCTCGCCCCATTCGACCGCGGCGGTGTGGCCAGGCGCGAGATCGTCCATGCCGGCCTCAGGCCGAGATCGCGGCCGCCCGGCCAAGCGCCGGGACGCCGGTCAGGCGGACGTAGAGCTCGAGATAGCGCGCGGCCATGGCCGTCGCCGAGAACCGCTCCTCGAAGCGCCTGCGGATCGCCCTGCGGTCCAGACCCGGCGCGCGGGCCGCCGCGGCCACAGCCTCCTCCTCGTTGCGGACCACGAAGCCGGTGAGCCCATCCTCGATCACCTCGCGCACCGAGCCGCAGTCATAGGCGATCACCGGCGTGCCGCACGCCATGGCCTCGATCATCACCAGGCCGAACGGCTCGGGCCAATCGATCGGAAACAGCAGGGCCTCCGCGCCGCCGAGGAAATCGGACTTCCGCTCGTCGCCGATCTCACCCACGTACTCCACCAGCGGATGGTGCAGCAGCGGCTCGATCTTCTCGTCGAAATAGACCTGGTCGGCCCGGTCCACCTTGGCGGCGATCCGCAGTGGCCGGCCCAGCCGGGTGGCGATGGCGATCGCCCGGTCGGGCCGCTTCTCCGGCGAGATGCGCCCCAGGAACGCCAGATAGCCGCGGCCGCGCTGCGACGGCCGATAGAGGTCCGCCTTGAGGCCGTGGTGCACGGTGCCGGCCCAGTTGGCGAAGGGCAGCGGCCGCCGCTGGTCGTTGCTGATGGAGACCAGCGGGAAGCTCCGCCAGCGGCGATAGACCTGCGGCAGGTCCTCCATGTCCAGGCGGCCGTGCAGCGTGGTCAGGGTCCGCTGCGCCATGTGCTCGAAGAACGGGAAATGCATCATGTCGGTGTGGAAGTGCAGCACGTCGAATTCGTACGCGCGCCGGCGCACCTCGGCGTGCTGGACCATGTGGGCCGCCAGGTCCGATTTCAGCGACGAGGGGTCGAGCCGGATCGCCCGGTCCCTGACCGGCGCGAGCTCGGCCCGGGTCTGGGCCTCGGCGCTGGCGAACAGCACGACCTCATGCCCGAGCTCCACCAGGGCGTCGCACAGATGGGCGACCACCCGCTCGGTGCCGCCATAGAGCTTGGGCGGCACGGCTTCGTACAACGGTGAAATCTGGGCGATCCTCATACGCTACCCCACACACTCCGGAACACCGCCGCTGCGGTGCTGCTTGTCATGGGCCCCGACAAGAACGCGCGGGAAAACGTGCGCGTCCTTAAACCGCCGGTCAATTGCGGGCGGCCGTTTTCGGGGCGGGATTTGTCGTCCCAGGAAATCGCGGAGCGGCCCTGTGTCGTTCCCACAGCCCAGGCGTAGAAGACGCCATGATCGAGACCTACGCCAACGCCCACGCGCTCGCCGAAGCCGCCGCCAAGGCCGTCGCGGCGCGCCTCGAGACCGGGCTCAGGACCCGCCCGCGCGCCACCCTCGTGGCCACCGGCGGCCGCTCCCCGGGGATGACCTACGATCGGTTGGGAGCAACCGGTCTGCTCGACTGGGCGCGCGTGGTCGTCACCCTGTCCGACGAGCGCTGCGTCGCCGCCGACGCGCCGGAGTCCAACGCCCGGCTGGTCCGCGAGCGCCTGCTCGCCGGCCAGGCGGCCAAGGCGCACCTCGTCCCGCTGTGGCCGAAGCCGGACGCCGCGGCCCTGCGAGCCCTCCTGCCGTTCGACGCGGTCATGCTGGGGATGGGCGAGGACGGGCATGTGGCCTCGCTGATTCCGGGCGATCCGGGGCTTGCCCAGGCGATGGATCCGCGGGCCGGGACCTTGCTGGCGGACGTGCCCGAAGGCCTCGGCTCGCCGCCGCTCGCCCGCGTGACGCTGACGCTTTCCGCGCTCCTCGCCTCGCGCGCCATCTTCCTTCTGATCGCCGGCGGGGCTAAGCGCGAGGTGGTCGAGCGCGCGCTGGCGGGCGAGGATCTGCCGGTGGGCCGCATCCTTGTGCAGGAACAGGTTCCTGTGCGGGTGCTCTGGGGCCCGAGCTTCGAGAGGTAAAGCCATGCATCCGGTCACGGCCGAGGTCACCGAGCGGATCGTCGAGCGGAGCCGCGACAGTCGCGCCGCCTATCTGGAGGAGGTCGAAGCCGCACGGAACGCCGGCCCCGGGCGCGGCAAGCTTTCCTGCGCCAACTTCGCCCATGCCTTCGCGGCGCTGCCCGGTTCGGACAAGCAGCGGATGCGCGATCCGTCCGCCCCGAACATCGCGATCGTCTCGGCCTACAACGACATGCTCTCGGCGCATCAGCCGCTGGAGCGCTTCCCGCCGATCATCAAGCAGGCCGCCCGTGAGGCGGGGGCCACGGCCCAGTACGCCGGCGGCGTGCCGGCGATGTGCGATGGCGTGACCCAGGGCCGGCCCGGCATGGAGCTGTCGCTGTTCTCGCGCGACGTGATCGCCATGGCGACGGCCGTGGCGCTCACCCACGACGCCTTCGACGCGGCCCTGATGCTGGGCATCTGCGACAAGATCGTGCCGGGCCTGTTCATCGGCTCGGCGGCTTTCGGGCACCTGCCGGTGATCTTCGTCCCCGGCGGGCCGATGACCTCCGGCGCCTCCAACGCCGAGAAGGCGCGCGTGCGCGCGCTCTACGCCGAGGGCAGGGTCACCCGCGAGGAGCTGCTGGACTCCGAGATGAACTCCTACCACGGGCCCGGCACCTGCACCTTCTACGGCACGGCCAATTCCAATCAGATGATGATGGAGATGATCGGCCTGCACCTCCCGGGGTCGGCCTTTGTGACGCCCAACACCCCGCTGCGCGACGCCCTGGTCGCCGCCGCGCCGAAGCGGGCCCTCGAGATCCGCGACGGGACCAACGACTACACGCCGTTCTCGGCCGTGGTCGACGCCAAGAGCCTGGTCAACGCGATCGCGGGGCTGCTGGCCACCGGCGGCTCGACCAATCACACGCTCCACCTGATCGCCATGGGGCGCGCCGCAGGGCTCAGGCTCACCTGGGAAGACTTCGACGACCTTTCCCGCGTGACGCCGTTGATCGCGCGCGTCTACCCGAACGGCAGCGAGGACGTGAACGCCTTCCAGGCGGCCGGCGGCATGGCCTTCGTGATCCGCCAGCTGCTCGACGCCGGCCTCGCCCACGAGGACGTCAGGACGGTCGCCGGTCCGGGGCTGCGCCGCTATCAGACCGAGCCCTTCCTCGACGACGGCCGGCTGGTCTGGCGCGAGGGGACGCCCGCCTCCCTCGACCGCGACATCCTGCGGCGGGCGGACGATCCCTTCCAGCCGGAGGGCGGGCTTCGCCTGCTCGACGGGCCGCTCGGCCGGGCGGTGATCAAGACCTCAGCGGTGAAGCCCGAGCATCTGACCATCGAGGCGCCGGCCCTCGTCTTCGAGGGCCAGGAGGCGCTGCTGGCCGCCCACAAGCGCGGCGAGCTCAACCGCGACTTCGTGGCCGTGGTCCGCTTCCAGGGCCCGAAAGCCAACGGCATGCCGGAGCTGCATTCGCTGACGCCCGCGCTCGGGGTCCAGCTCGACAAGGGCTTCAAGGTGGCCCTGGTCACCGACGGACGCATGTCGGGCGCCTCGGGCAAGGTCCCCGCCGCCATCCATGTGACGCCGGAGGCCGCCGACGGCGGGCCGCTCGCCTACGTCCGCGACGGCGACATCATCCGCGTGGATGCGCGCACGGGCGCGCTCGACATCAAGGTGGCGCCCGAGGAGCTGATGCGGCGTGAGGCGGCCCGGCAGAGCGAGCGGTCGGACCGCGGCTACGGGCGTGGGCTGTTCGGCTGGATGCGGCGGACGGCGGGCCGCGCCGACGCCGGGGCGTGCGCGCTCTTCGAGGCGGCCTGAGGTGAAGCCGCAGTACATCGGCCTCGTGGGCGACGTGGGCGGCACCAACGCCCGCTTCGCCCTGGTGGACGCCACCGGGCACATCCGCAACCCGCGCAGCTTCGCCGCGCGCGACTACGGCTCGCTGTCGGCGGTGATCGGCGACTATCTGGAGACCACGGCGGGACGGAAGCGGCCGCCGCGCGCGGTGATCGCCGTGGCGGGGCCGGTGATGGACGGCGAGATCGCCTTCACCAACCTCGACTGGCAGGTCTCCGAAGGCGACCTTCTGGCGACGTTCGAGTTCGAGGCCGTGAAGCTGCTCAACGACTTCGCCGCCCAGGCGCTCGCCTGTCCGCTGCTCGACCCGGAAGACCTCAGGCCCATCGGCCAGCGCCTGCGCGGCGGCGGCCAGGACTGTCCGATCGTGGTGCTGGGCGCGGGCACCGGGTTCGGCGTGGCCGGCCTGGCGCGCGGAGCCCTGGGCGACGTGCCGGTCGCCACCGAAGGCGGGCACGCGGCCTTTGCGCCGGGCGACGAGGTGGAGCTGGAGATCTGGCGGCGACTGCAGGCCAGGTACGGCCGGGTCTCCATTGAGCGCCTGCTCTCCGGCGCCGGCCTATTCGACCTCTACAGGGCGCTCTGCGAGATGGACCGCTCGGAAGCGGCCCTGGCCGACGAGAAGGCCGTGATGGAGGCCGCTGCGGCCGGAGACGCCTCGGCGGGCGCCGCCCTCGACCGGTTCGCGGCGATCATGGGGGCGGTGGCGGGCGACCTGGCGCTCACCTTCGGCGCGCGCGGCGGGGTGTTCGTCTCCGGCGGCATCGCCCCGCGCATGGCGGACCGGCTGGCCGCAAGCCAGTTCCGGGCCCGCTTCGAGGCCAAGGGCCGGCTGAGTCCGTTCGTCAGGGAAATCCCGACCTCGCTCGTTCTGCATCCCTATCCGGCGATCGTCGGGGCGGCGCGCGAGTTGCAGCAGATGGAGCGGCTATGACGCTCGAGCAGATCCTCACCGCGGCGCCGGTGATCCCAGTGCTGGTGATCGAGGATGCGGCCCACGCCGTGCCGCTCGGCCGCGCGCTGGTGGCGGGCGGCCTGCCGGTGCTGGAGGTGACCTTCCGCACCCCGGTCGCCAGCCGCTGCATCCAGGCCATGGTCGCCGAGGTGGAGGGCGCGATCGTCGGCGCCGGCACCGTGCTGGATGCGGCCATGCGCCAGGCGGCCGCCGACCTGGGCTGCGCCTTCGCCGTCTCGCCCGGCCTGATCGCAGGCGAAGCCGCCGACGGCCCGGTTCCCCTGCTGCCGGGCGTGGCCACGCCGACGGAGCTGATGGCGGGGCTCGCCGCGGGCTTCTCCTTCTTCAAGCTGTTCCCGGCCAACGTCGCAGGCGGGGTGGGCGCGCTGAAGGCGCTGCAGGGGCCGTTCCCGCAGGTCCGGTTCTGTCCGACCGGCGGCGTCAATGCGGCCAACGCCCGGGATTACCTGGCGCTTGCCAACGTCGTCTGCGTCGGCGGCAGCTGGGTGGCGCCCCCCGAACTTGTCCGCGCCGGCGACTGGGAGCGCATCACCCTGTTCGCCAAGGAGGCCGCGGCCTTGGGCGGTGAACGGTGATCGTCATCCCCGGCCTCGTAGGACCTCTGAGGACAATCCCAGACGCGCCGCGCGACACGACGGTAATTTCGAGGGCCGCGCGCTGGTGATCCTCTCGCTGCTGCTCAGGGCGCTCGCCGCCGAGCGCGACCGCGCGGCGAGCGCCAGGTTCAGCCAGGGCCGAGGCCGTTAGTCCGCCGTGGTCGGGTCGATGTGCGCCCGGACGGGGGATATGGAGTTCGCCGGGAAGCCGCCCATCTCCGCGTGCTTGCGGATCAGCGCCTCGTTGGGCGCGCGGTAGATGCAGTAGATCTTGTCGTCGGTGACGTAGCTGTTGACCCACTGGATCTCGGGGCCGAGCTCGCGAAGCACGCTGCACGAGCCCTGCGAGGCCGCCTTCAGGTCGCCGGCGCCCAGCTTGCCGACGCCGGGCATGTTCCGTTCGATCACAAACTCGGGCATGAGCTCATCCGGCCGGGGCCGGCTCCCTATCCACGCGCAAATGCGCCCGACGCCATCTAACAGCGTTACGTGGCGTCCGGGGAGTCCACTTTAGTGACCGACGAAATTCCCCACCCGCCGCCCGGAAACCGAGCGGACGCCTTCCTTGTAGTCCTCGGTGTTGCGCAGCCAGCCCTGCTCCTTGGCCTCGATGTCGGTCTGGGCGCGGACCGCGGCGGCGAGGTCGGCGCGCATGGTCTTGCGGGTCGAGACGATCGCCAGCGGCGCGTTCTCGGCGATCTCGCGGGCCAGCCGCAGGGCGGCGGCGCGGAGCTCGTCCAGCGGGACCACCTCGTCCACCAGGCCCCAGGGCAGGCCTTCCTCCGCCTTCACCCGGCGCCCGGTCAGGCACATCAGCTCGGCCTTGGTCGGCCCCACCAGGCGCGGCAGGGTGTGCGTCAGCCCGAAGCCCGGGTGGAAGCCAAGCTTCACGAAGTTGGCCGCGAACCGCGCATCGGGCGAGGCGATGCGGAAGTCGGCCATCACCGCCAGCCCCAGGCCTGCGCCCACCGCCGCGCCCTGCACCGCCGCCACGATCGGCTTCTTGGCCGAGAACAGCCTCACCGCCTCGTCGTAGAGCGGATTGACCGCGCCCAGGCCGCCGGCGCTCTCGCGGTTCACCAGGTCCGCGCCGGCGCAGAAGTTCTTGCCTTCCGCCTGCAGCACCGAGCAGCGCAGCTCCACGTCTTCATCGATGGCGTCGAAGGCGTCCGCCAGGTCGCGGATGAACTCCACCGAGACGTGGTTGTGCGGCGGCCGGTCGATGGTCACCACCGCCACGTGACCGTCCACTGCGATGCGGACGTGATCCCCGAACTGCTCTCTCATTTCCCCGTCCCCTACTTTCTCGTTCCCAGAAGGTTGCGGGCCACCACCCATTTATGGATCTCGGTCGGCCCGTCGTAGATGCGCATGGTCCGCAGCTTCGCCTGCATCAGCGACAGCGGCAGCTCCTTGGTCATCCCCATGGCGCCGAACGCCTGCATGGCGCGGTCGACCGTCTCGTAGGCCATCTCGGTGGCGAACCACTTGATCATCGAGATCTCGTTGCGCACGTCGAGGCCGCGGTCGAGCTTCCAGGCGCAGTGATAGGTCATCAGCCGGGTGGCGTGGATCTTGGTCGCCGCCTCCGAGACCCAGAACTGGATCGCCTGACGCTCGGAGAGCGGCGCCCCGAACGTCTTCCGCTGCGGCGCGTACTCGATGAGCATGTCCAGCGCGCGCTGCGCCATGCCGACCGACCAGGCGGCCATCTGGATGCGCCGGGTGCCGAGCCGGGTCTGCATGGGCGCGAACCCCGCGCCCTCCTGGCCCAGGAGCTTCCAGCCCTCGACCCGGCAGTCCTCCAGCGCGATCTCGTAGGTGTAGGCGCCGCCGATCATCGGGATCCGCCGCAGCACGTTGAACCCCGGGGTCCCCTTGTCGACCAGGAAGGCCGAGATGCCGCCCCGCGCCCGCTTCTCGGTGTCGCTCACCGCCATCAGGATGGTGAAGTCGGCGTGCTCGGCGCGGCTGATCCAGATTTTTCGGCCGTTGATTATCCAGTCCTTTCCGTCCCTCACGGCCCGCGTCTGCATGCCGGCGGGGTCCGAGCCCGCGCCCGGCTCGGAGATGCCGATCGCCGAGACGGTCTTGCCGGCGACGTAGGGGGCCAGATACGCCTCCCGCTGCCGGTCATCGACGGTCTGCATCAGCATTCTGAGGTTCGGGCTGTCCGGCGGCAGGGTATAGGGCGTCATGGTGCGCCCGATCTCCTCCTCGACGCCGACCATGGCCGTCATCGGCAGATCCGAGCCGCCGACGTCTTCCGGCGCGTCAAGGCCGAACAGCCCGAGCTCCTGGGCCTTGGCGTCCAGGCGCTTGTGGTCCGCGGGGTCGATCCCGAGCCCCCGGCCTTCCGCTTCGCGCGCCAGCACGCCCGCCTCCAGCGGCGCCAGCTCGTCGCGCACGAACCGCGCCACCAGCTCCTTGAGCATGCGGTGCTCTTCGGCGAGCTCGAAATCCATGGCGCCCCTCCCGTCGCGTGGCTGATCTTGTAGTGTGATCTTAACGACCAGAACCGGCGAGGGGAGTGCTCACGTGGCGGAACGCAAGCGATTGGCGGAGGCGGCCACCGGCCCCCTCAAGGGGATCCGCATCCTCGACCTGACCAGCGTGGTCAACGGCGCCTATGGGGTGCAGATCCTCGCCGACCAGGGCGCCGAGGTGATCAAGATCGAGGATCCGGTCGGCACCCGCGGCGGCGGCGGCGACATCATGCGCTGGAGCGGGATCAAGCCGGAGGGCGCGCCGGCCGACATGGGCCCGATCTTCATGACCCTCAACCGCAACAAGCGCTCGGTGGTGCTCGACCTCAAGACGCCGCAAGCCAGGGCGGCGCTGCTTCGGCTGGCTGCGACCTGCGACGCGGTGGTCTCCTCGGTCCGCTACGAGGGCATGAAGCGGCTGGGCGTCGCCTATGAGGACATCGTCAAGGTCAAGCCCGACATCGTCTTCGTCCATGCGGCGGGCTACGGTTCGGACGGACCCTACGCCGGGGAGCCGGCCTATGACGACCTGATCCAGTCGGCCTCCGGCTGCGCCGACATCCTGCCCCGCACCGATGGAAACCCCACCCCGCGGATCATCCCGACCCTGATGGCCGACAAGGTCTCGGGGCTGTTCCTGTCGCAGGCGGTCACCGCGGCGCTGCTGCATCGCCAGCGCACCGGCGAGGGTCAGTTCGTCGAGGTGCCGATGCTGGAATGCGTGACCAGCTTCCTGATGGTCGAGCACCTGTTCAACCACACCTTCGAGCCGCCGACCGGCGGGCTGGGCTACAGCCGCGTCGTCAACCCCAACCGCAAGCCCTACAGGACCAAGGACGGCTACATCGGGCTCCTGCCCTACACCGACAAGCAGTGGGACCAGTTCTTCGAGATCGCCGGCTGGGGCGAAACCATCGCCAAGGACCCGCGCTTTTCCGACTACACCACGCGCAACCGCCACGCCCGCGAGCTCTACGCCATGGTCGAGACGGTGACCCAGGAGCGGACCACCCAGGAGTGGCTCGACCTGCTGAAGCCGCTGTCGATCCCGGTCGTCAGGACCAACCGGCTGGACGACCTCGAGCAGGACGAGCACCTCAAGGCCGTGGGGCTGTTCGAGGTCTATGAACATCCCGAGGTGGGCGCCTATCGCCAGATGCGTCCGCCGGTGAAGTTCGCCAAGACGCCGGCCAACATCCGCCGCCATCCGCCCAGGCTCGGCCAGCATACCGCCGAGGTGCTGGCGGAGGTCGGCGAGGCGGAGGAGGCCTGAGGGGCGCATGCGCATCGTGGTGGTGGGCAGCTCGGGGTCGGGCAAGTCGACCTTCGCCCGCCGTCTGGCCGCCGCCTGCGATCTGAAGCGCATCGAACTGGACGCGCTGAACTGGGCGCCGGGCTGGCGCGCGAGGTCGGTCGAAGAGCCTGCGACCTTCGAGGCCCTGGTCGACGAAGCCACCGCCGGCGAGCGCTGGGTCACCGATGGCAACTACCGCCTGGCCATGCCGCGCATCCTGCCGAAGGCCACGCACCTCGTCTGGCTGGACTACCCGCGCCCGCTGATCATGCGCCGCGTGATCCGGCGCAGCTTCCTGCGCGCGATCACCGGGCAGGAGCTCTGGCCCGGCACGGGAAACCGGGAGGATTTCCGCCGCTGGCTCAGCAAGGAGCATCCCATCCGCTGGGCGTGGGACACCTATTATCGGCGCAAGGCGCAGTACGAAATCCTCTTCGCCGAGCCGCGGCTCGCGAAGCTGGAGAAGCACAGGCTCCGCCGACCGCGTGAGGCGGACGAGCTGATCGCCCGCCTCGCCGCGGAGAGCTGCCTGGGTTCGGCCGCCTAGGGTCCGGACTCAATTGAGCCAGTAGGCGCATGTGGCGGCGATGAGCGCGCCGGCGAGGTAATTGCGGCCGAGCTTGTCGTATCGGGTGGCGACGCGGCGGAAGTCCTTCAGCCTGCACCACATGCGTTCGACGCGG
>NZ_DATIMC010000046.1:0-29438 GCF_035475775.1 Phenylobacterium sp.
AGGCCGCCTTCGCGGTAGGCCTGCAGCTTGACGCCCTTGCCGCGGGGCATCTCGGGCAGCTCGGCGAGCGGGAAGATCAGCAGCTTGCCGTTGTCGCCGATCACCGCCAGCTGGTCGGCGTCGCCGACCGCTTCGCAGACGGCGGCCTGCTTGGAATTCAGTACCTGCTTGCCGGCCCGGCGGAAGGCGATCGCCTCGGCCTCGGGCAGGATGAAGCCGTAGCCCTCCTTGCCGGCCACGATGCGCCGGGCGCCCGGGCGGTGGACGAAGACGTCGAGGATGTCGACCCGGTCGTCGAGGTCGATCATCAGGCGCAAGGGCTCGCCCGCGCCGCGCGCCGAGGGGAGCTTGTCGCAGGAAAGCGTGAAGAAGCGGCCGTCGGAGGCGAAGATCAGGAGCTTGTCGGTGGTCTGGCCTTCGACCAGGAAGGCCAGCCGGTCGCCCTCCTTGAACTTCAGCTCGGAGGGGTCGTCGATGCGGCCCTTGGCGGCGCGGATCCAGCCGCGCTCGGAGAGGATGACCGTGATCGGCTCGCGCACGATCATCGCCTCCATGGCCGCCTCGGCGTCGACCTGCGGGGCGGCGGCGAAGGCCGAGCGGCGGCGGGCGAGGTCGCCGAGCTGGGCCTTGACGTCGCGCAGGCCGGCGCCGACCAGCGTCCACTGGGCGCGCTCGGAGGCCAGCATGGCGGCGATGCCGTCGCGCTCCTCGGAAAGCTCGGCGTGCTCGCGGCGCAGCTCCATCTCCTCCAGCCGGGCGAGCTGGCGCAGGCGGGTGTTGAGGATCGCCTCGGCCTGGACGTCGTCGAGCGCGAAGGCCTCGATCAGCCTGGCCTTGGGCTCGGCCTCGTAGCGGACGATGCGGATCACCTCGTCGAGGTTGAGGTAGGCGACGACGAGGCCGTCGAGGATGTGCAGCCGGGCCTCGATTTTGCCCAGCCGATGGCGGGCTCTACGGACCAGCACCTCGCGGCGGTGATCGAGGAAGGCCAGCAAAGCCTGGCGCAGGTTGAGCACGCCGGGGGTTCCGCGCGCGTCGAGGACGTTGAGGTTGACGCTGAAGCGGGTCTCCAGGTCGGAGAGCCGGAACAGGCTCTCCATCAGCACCTCGGGGTCGATGTTGCGGCTCTTGGGCTCCAGCACCAGGCGGACGTCCTCGGCGGACTCGTCGCGCACGTCGCCGAGCAGCGGGGCCTTCTTGGTCTCGATCAGCAGGGCGAGCGCCTCGACCAGATCGGCCTTCTTGACCTGGTAGGGGACCTCGGTGACGACGATCCGCCAGGTCCCGTTGGGCAGCTTCTCCTTCTCCCAGCGGGCGCGCAGGCGCACCCCGCCCTTGCCGGTCTCGTAGGTCTCGAGGAGCGAGGCCTGCGGCTCGACGATGACGCCGCCGGTCGGGAAGTCCGGGCCCCTGACGTGAGCCATCAGCTCGGCCGTGGAGGCGCTGCGATTGGCGAGCAGCGCCAGGCAGGCCTCGATCAGCTCGCCCGGATTGTGCGGCGGGATGGAGGTGGCCATGCCGACCGCGATGCCGGTCGCGCCGTTGGCCAGCAGGTTCGGGAAGCCGGCGGGCAGCACCGTCGGCTCCGCCTCGGAGCCGTCGTAGGTGGGCTTGAAGTCGACCGCCTCCTCGTCGATGCCGTCCAAGAGCAGCATGGCCGCGGCGGTGAGCCTGGCCTCGGTGTAGCGCATGGCCGCGGCGTTATCGCCGTCGATGTTGCCGAAGTTGCCCTGGCCGTCGACCAGCGGGATGCGCTGGGCGAAGGCCTGGGCCATGCGCACCAGGGTGTCGTAGATCGCCTGGTCGCCGTGCGGGTGGTAGCCGCCCATCACCTCGCCCACCACCTTGGCGCACTTGCGGGCCGCGGCCTCGGGCGCGAGGCGCATCTCGCGCATGGCGTAGAGCACGCGCCGCTGCACCGGCTTCAGCCCGTCGCGCACGTCCGGCAGGGCGCGGTCGGTGATGACGCTGAGCGCATAGGCGAGATAGCGCCGGCTGAGCGCTTCGGCGAGCGGCTCGTCGATGATCCGGTCGCGCTCGCCGGGACCGTCGGGGGGCGGGGTGTCGAGGGGCATGGGGAATCAGGTTCGGGGAAATCTACCCTGATCTAGCGCGCGACGGACGGCCCGTCGCGGTGACTCTCCACCGCCCGTCCCCGCGAAGGCGGGGATCCGAGCCGAGATGGGACGCGCCCAAAGGCAGCTTGGGTTCCCGCCTTCGCGGGAATGAGCGGTTCTTGTTGACTCCACCGTTTACCGGTGTAATCGATGATGCGTTTACAGGAGTAAACGCATGAAGATCAGCGCGGCCGAGAGCGTGATCATGGAGGCGCTGTGGCGCGAGAGCCCGCGCGCCGCCGAGGCCATCGGCGCCGAGGTCGCCCCCGGCCAGGGCTGGTCCGAGGGCACCGTCAAGACCCTGATCAACAGGCTCATGAAGAAGTCGGCGATCGCCGCGCAGAAGGACGGCCGCCGCTATCTCTACCGCCCGCTGCTGGCCCGCGAGGCCTATGTCGCGGCCGAGAGCCAGGGTCTGCTGGACCGCCTGTTCGAGGGCCGCCTCGCCCCGCTCGTCAGCCACTTCTCGAAGAGCCGCAAGCTGACCCCCGAGGACGTCGAGGAGCTGAAGCGCCTGATCCGCGAGCTCGACCGATGATGCGCGACCTCGCCCTCGCCGTCCTGGGCGCCAACCTCGCCGCGGCGCTGGCGGTGCTCGCGGTGCTGCCGCTCCGGCGCCTGATGCGCCCGAGGCTCGGCGCGCGCGCCGCCTACGCGCTCTGGATCGCCCCGCCGCTCGCAGCCCTGGCGGTGCTCGTCCCGCACCGCACGCCGGTCGGCGCAGCCGTCGCGCCGCTGGTGGCCCAGGCCGGCCGCGCCGTGGGCCGCGCCCTGCCCGCCGCGCCGGCGCAGGTCCTCTGGGCCACGGCCCTGGTGGCGCTCTGGGCGGCCGGCGCGCTGGCCTTCGCCCTCTGGCTCGCCGCGCGCCAGAGCGCCTTCCTGCGCGGCCTCGGCCGGCTGACGCCCATCGGCGGCGAGGACCGCGTGCTGCGCGCCGAGCGCACCGAGGCCGGCCCCGCGCTGGTGGGCGCGCTGCGGCCCCGCATCGTGACGCCGGCCGACTTCGAGACCCGCTATGGCGCGGGCGAGCGCGCGCTGATCCTGGCGCACGAGCGCAGCCACCTGGCGGCCGGCGACGGGCTCGTCAACGCCGCGGCCTGCGCCGTGCAGTGCCTCGGCTGGTTCAATCCGCTGGTGCATCTGGGCGTTCGGGCGCTGCGCGTCGACCAGGAGCTCGCCTGCGACGCCGAGGTGATCGGCAGGTTCCCCGCCGCCCGCCAGCTCTACGGCGAACTGCTGCTCAAGACCCAGCTCGCCTACGAGGTCCTGCCGCTCGGCTGCCACTGGCCGGCCAAGGGCCAGCACCCCCTGAAGGAGAGGATCGCCATGCTGAAGTCCCCGCTGCCCGCGCCGGGCGAACGTCGCGCCGGGCTCGCCGTCGCCGCCCTGGTCGGCCTCGCCGCGGCCAGCTGCGCCTGGGCCGCCAGCGGCGAGGCGCGCCACACGGTCACCCGGCCCGACTGGCTCGTGAAACCGGTCCCGAAGGATCTCATCGACGCCTATCCGCCGGCCGCCCTGAAGGCGCACGAGAGCGGCGCCGCCAAGATCGGCTGCGGCGTGGCGGCCGACGGCAAGCTGACCGGCTGCCGGATCCTCAGCGAGTCGCCGAAAGGGGCTGGTTTCGGGGCGGCGGCCATGGCGCTCTCGGCCCGCTTCCAGATGAAGCCGATGAGCAAGGACGGCAAACCGGTCGCCGGCGGCGTGGTGCGCATCCCGATCCGCTTCATGGTCCCGACCCAGCCCGCCCCGAAGAGCTAGATGCTCGTCGAGGTCCCGCCGCCGCGCGCGGAGATCCTCAGCCAAGCCGCCCGGCGTCCCTCAGCCGGTCGACGAGCCAGAGGCGGGCGGGGGGCAGGGGGCGGTTGACGGGATTGAAGATGAAGACCTCCAGGAAGTGCGCCGTGAGGGCGAGGCCGGCGGCGACGTCCCCCGGCTGCAGCGGCGCCTGGGCCGACAGCAGGAAGCCCGGCAGCGGCAAGAGGCGGTCCCGGTAGGGCTCGCCGGCCTGGCGGCTGACGGCGCGGCCGGTGCGCGGCGAGACGAACGCCAGCTCGTCGACGGCGCCGGTGACCGCGCACTTGGAGAGGTCGAGGCCGAAGCCCAGCTCCTCGAGCAGGCCTGCCTCGAAGCGCACGAAGACGGCGGGCCAGATGTCGGGCTGGGCGAAAGCGCCGGCGAGCGCCTGGAAGGCGAGGTAGGCGCCCGGATGCGGCTCACGCTCGGGCAGCGCGCCGGCGGCCACCGCGGCCGCGGCGGCGAGCCCGGCCAGCGCCAGCGGCTCGTCGAACAGCGCGGCGGGCCCCTCCCCCTGCGGCTCCAGCGTGGCCGAGCCGAGCTGGTCGGCGGTGCGGGCGCGGAAGCGGGCGGTCACCGGGGCGCCGGCCTGCAGGAAGGGGCGCATGCGCTTCGAGGCGCCGCCGGCCACGTGGGCGGCGTACTTGCCGTGCCGGGCGGTGAGCAGCTCGACCACCGCCCCGGTCTCGCCGTGGGCGCGGGCGGCGAGCACGAAGGCCTCGTCCTCGAATTCCATAGAACAACACCTAACCGTCATCCCGGCCGCAGCGAAGCGGAGAGCCGGGACCCAGGCCGCCGTGCGCCGGCCCCCGGGTCCCGGATCGGCCTGGCGGCCGTCCGGGATGGCGCAGCGGATTGGGTTTCAGGCGTCGAAGTCGAGCCCGAGGGCGGCGTAGCGTTCGCGGCGTTCGGCCCAGTGCTCGTCGACCTCGACGTGCAGGAAGAGGTGGACGGGATGGCCGAGCAGCTCGGCGAGCTCCTCGCGCGCCTTGCTGCCGATCCACTTCAGGGTCTGGCCGGCCTTGCCGAGCACGATCGGACGCTGGCTCTCGCGCTGCACGTAGATGGTCTGCTCGAGGCGCAGCGAGCCGTCCTTGCGGTCCTCGAAGGCGGTGGTCTCGACGGCGGCCGCATAGGGCAGCTCCTCGTGCAGGCGCAGGTAGAGCTTCTCGCGGGTGATCTCGGCGGCCATCAGCCGGGCGGGGAGATCGGCGGTCTGGTCCTCGGGGTAGAGCCACGGCGCCTCGGGCATGCGCGCGGCCAGCGTGCGCTTGAGGTCGGCGAGCCCCGAGCCGGTCTTCGCCGAAATCATGAAGACGTCGGTATAGACGCCCGTCTCGAAAAGGCCTTTCGAAACCTCGAGCAGCGCCTCGCGCTTCACGGCGTCGACCTTGTTGAGCGCCAGGATCGCGGCCTTGCCGTGCCGTTTCAGGCCGAGGGCGATGGCGTCCACGTCCTCGCGGGCGCGCCGGTCCGCGCCGCTGTCGCCGAGCTGGGCGGCGGCGTCCACCAGATGGACGATGGCGTCGGCCTCCTCCGCCCCGCCCCAGGCGGCGCGCACCATGGCCCGGTCGAGCCGGCGCCTCGGCTGGAAGATCCCCGGCGTGTCGACCAGCACGATCTGGGCCTCGCCCTCGATGGCCACGCCGCGCACCGGGAAGCGGGTGGTCTGCACCTTCTGGGTGACGATGGAGACCTTGGCGCCGACCAGCCGGTTGGTGAGCGTCGACTTGCCGGCATTGGGCGCGCCGATGACCGCGACGAAGCCGGCCCGGGTCATTGGGCGCCGATCCGCTCGAGCAGGGCTTCCGCCGCCAGCTTCTCCGCCTCCCGCTTCGAGCCCGCCTCGGCCGCCACCGGCTCGTGGCCGGGGACGAAGACGTCCACCCGGAAGTGGGGCGCGTGGGCCGGACCCGACTGGGAGAGCACGCGGTACTTCGGCTCGGAGCCGGCGTGCTTGAGCGCCCATTCGTTGAGCCGGGACTTGACGTCGCGCTTCTCCGGCGCGTTCAGCCGCGCGAACTGGTCCGTCCACAGCCGGAGCACGCAATCGCGGGTGAATTCGAAGCCGGCGTCGCGGTAGAGCGCCGCGATCAGGGCCTCCGTCGCATCGCCGATGACGCGCATGTTGCGGCGCATCCCGACCTTGCC
This sequence comes from Phenylobacterium sp., assembly GCF_035475775.1. Lineage (GTDB taxonomy): Bacteria > Pseudomonadota > Alphaproteobacteria > Caulobacterales > Caulobacteraceae > Phenylobacterium. Next base: position 6,063 of record NZ_DATIMC010000046.1, read on the forward strand.
CGCGCCGCCGCCGAAGCGCAGGGCCTGATGGAGGCCGAGCGCCTGGCCCACCTCGGCGCAGGCCTCCACATTGATCAGCTTGTGGAAGGCCTTGGTCAGGACGCCCTCGGGAGCCTCCGGCACGCGGCGCATCAGTTCGTCGGCGATGATCAGGTTGAGGACCCGGTCGCCGAGGAACTCCAGGCGCTCGTTGGTCTGGGCGTCGGGATCGCGGTCGCCGACGCTGGCGTGGGTCAGGGCCCGCTCGAGCAACTCCCGATCAACGAAGACGTGGCCGAGCTGAGCCTCCAGCCCCGCGATCGCTTCGAGTCGGGCGTTCATTGCAGCAGGTGGGCGAACCGGCTCGGGCGGGCGTTGAGCACCCAGGTCCAGGGCTTGAAGATCGAGGCGCCGGGCTTCCAGGACAGCAGGATAATCTGCGCCTTGCCTTCCAGGTTCTCGGCCGGCACGAAGCCCACCCCGCCCTCGGCCGGCGGGACGCGGCTATCGGAGGAGTTGTCGCGGTTGTCGCCCATCATGAAGTAGTGGCCCTCGGGGACCACGAAGACGCCGGTGTTGTCGAGATCGTTGTCGGGACCCCAGTCGTCGGTCATGAAGCTGGCCCCGCCCGGCAGGGTCTCGCGATAGCGGAACACGTCGCGCACGAAGCCGTAGCCGGTGTCTTCCTTGACCGTGCCGGCGTACTGCCGCGGCACCTGCGCGCCGTTGATGTAGAGCAGGCCCTTCTTCATCTGGATGCGATCGCCGGGCAGGCCGATCAGGCGCTTGACATAGTCGGTGTGGTTGTCGCGCGGCAGCTTGAAGACCACGATGTCGCCGCGGTGCGGCGCCTGCTCGAGGATGCGGCCGTGGAACAGCGGCGGGCTGAACGGGATCGAGTGCCGCGACCAGCCATAGGTCCATTTGGAGACGATGATGTAGTCGCCCTCGTAGAGGTTCGGCTCCATCGAGGCCGAGGGAATGGTGTAGGGCTGGAAGAAGATCACCCGCAGGAACAGGGCGATCAGCAGGGCGTAGACGACCGTCTTGACGATCTCGATGACTTCGCCCGCGGCGCTGGTTTTCGTTTGGCTCTGCGCGGCCACGTTCTCGCTCATGGATGGTCCCGGATGGCGTCCGGCGCGCCGGACGGGCTGTTGCTACGCGTTGCATAAGGCATGAGCAAGACCGCGGCCCGTGAACTCTTGCTCATGAGGCGGCGGCGGGCGGGGCGGTTCGCCGCGGACGCGGCGCGCGATTGGGGAACTTGCGCCCGGCGCCTCGGGTTGGCTGGCGCATCAGCGAAGCCACCACGGAAGGTGTTCATATGCTTCGGAAATCCCAGGCCATCGCCGCGGCGGGGGCGCTCGCCCTGCTCGCCGCCGGCGCCGCCGACGCCAAGACCTGCCGCGACGCGGCGGGACATTTCGCCGCCTGCCCCAAGGCCGCCGCCAAGGCCACCCCGGCCGCCAGCGCCGCGGTCAACGCCTCGGCCCGTCCGGGCATGGCGGCGACCGCGCAGGCCCGCTGCCGCGACGCGCAGGGCCATTTCGTGAGCTGCGCCGCGGTGGCGGCCCCCGCCCCACGGGCCGCCGCCCGGGCCAGGCCCTCGGTCCTGTCGCGGATCACCCGCGCGCCCACCGGAACGGCGGTCAACACCGCCGCGGCGGCGCCCGCCGCGCCGGCCGCCCCCGGGGCGGCCACGGCCCGCTGCCGCGACGGCTCGCTGAGCTACAGCCGCCACCGCTCCGGCTCCTGCGCCGGCCACGGCGGGGTCGCCGCCTGGCTGTAGCCGCGCGCCGTGTTCACGAGGTCGGGGCCGGCGGGGCTCAGGCCGCGGCGGCCTCGCCGTAGAGCTCGTCGAACACTGGCGGGAGCGCGTCGGGCAGGCCGAGCAGCGGGCCGGAGGAGAGCAGCAGCACGGCCTCGTCGCCGGCGAGGTCGCTGAGCGCCTGGATGGCCGCCTTGGCGGTCGTGACGCCCTCGACGGGGACTCCGGCGGCCGCGGTGCGCTGGAGGATCTCGGCGTGGCTCGACTGGTGGTGGGTCTCGGCCCCGTGGGTCGGCGGCGGGGCGATCAGCACGCGCGCGGCGCCTGCGAACACCGTGTCGTACCAGGCGAGCGCGTCGCGGCTGCGCCAGGAGAAGGTGTGCGGCTCGAAGACCACGACCAGCGGCCGCTCCGGATAGTGCAGCAGCATGGCCTCGATCGCCGAGCGGGCCTTCTCGTAGGAGGAGCCGAAGCCCTCGATGAGCGGGATCCGCGAGCGGGCGGCGAGGCGGTCGAGCCGCCGGCGGATGCCGGCGAAGCCGGGGACGGCGCGGGCCAGCGCCGCCTCCGAAACCAGGCCGCGCTCCAGCAGGTAGGCGGCGACGCCCACGATGTTCTCGATGTTGTGCTCGCCCAGGAGGCTGGTCGCGAGCGCCAGGCGCCGGCCGGCCGGGGAGACCAGCGTGAAGCGGGTGGTCTCGCCGAACGCGACGTCGGCGGCATGCCAGCCCGCGCCGGGCGCGGTGTCGTACCAGGTGATCCGGCAGGCCGCCTCGGGCGCGATCGCGCGGATCGCGGGATGGTCGCGGGCGGTCAGCAGCCCGTCGGGCGGAAGCCGGCGCAGCAGCTCGCGGAACGGCGCCTCGTACTCCGCGAAGGTCGGGAAGACGTTGACGTGGTCGTGGACCAGCGAGGTGAGCAGCACGTCGCGGGGATGGTAGAGCGCGAACTTCGAGCGGCGGTCGGCGGGGCCCACGATGTACTCGTCGCCCTCGATCACCACCTCCGGCGCGGTCCCCCAATGGCCGGTGGCCGGCAGCGAGGGGGAGATGGCGCCGATCATCCAGCCCGCGTCGTGCGCCGCCTCGCGCAGCACGTGGGCGATCAGCGCCGTGCAGGTGGACTTGCCGAACGAGCCCGCGACGACGGTGTTGCGGCGGCCTTGCGTCGCCTCCCCCACCAGCTCCGGGAAGCTGGTGATCCGGATCCCGCGGCGGCGGGCCTCGGCGACCTCGGGATTGTCGGCGCCGCCGAGCTTGGCCGAGGCGCCCAGCACCAGGACGTCCAGGCGCTCGGGCAGGTTCTTGGCCGCGAAGCTGCGGAAGAACGGGAAGCCCAGCCCCTCGACGTAGGTCGACAGCGGCGGGAAGGCCTCGGCGTCCGAGCCCGACACCTCGTGGCCGGCGTCGCGCATCATCAAGGCGGCGGCGCTCATGCCGGCGCCGGCGATCCCGGTGAAGTGGATGCGCATGGGCTTGCAGCGACTCCGCGAACTGGCGATCAGGCGACGTGACTAGCCGATCGCAGGGGCGGCTCCAATCGGGAGCGACAAAGGGTCCGCGGGCGCAATCCGGGCGATTCGCGCCGATCGCCACAAGGGCAACGCGATTAACAGGACATTTGAAAGCGTTAGAGCCGTTAACCTTGGCTTAACCACGGAGGTCCACCCTCTCGAAGTCTTCCTTGAAGACACCCCACCATCACCGACTTCAATTCAGCCCGGCGTCCGCGCCGGGCTCTTTTTTCAGGCCCGCCGATGCGGCGCCGGGGCGCTTGCACGGTCCTGCGGGCGCGCGTATATGCCCGGCCCTCGACGGCCCTGATCCTCGGTAGCTCAGTTGGTAGAGCAGCCGGCTGTTAACCGGCGGGTCGCAGGTTCGAGTCCTGCCCGGGGAGCCATCGAGCAGAGCCGAGCCCACCGCGCTCAGGCCACCACTTCCGACCGTTCCTCGGCAAATGCCGGCGCCAGATGGCGGCCGGCCAGCTCGAAGCTGCGCAGCACGGCCTCGTGCGGGATCGCGCCGAACTGCATCAGGCACATCATGCGGTCCGCGCCGATGCCGCGGTAGGCCTGCAGTTTCTCGACGCATTGCGCCGGATCGCCGATCACGACGCTATCGAGCGGCTCCAGCACCTCGTGGGCCTCCGCGAAGCTGATCTCTTCGCCCACGGCCATCCGCTTGAGCACCTTCACCACCTCGGGGTCGTCGGCCTGGATGTCGACCTCGTGCGGGTCGAGCTGGGTGGCGGCGGTGTCGCGGGGCGAGTTCGGATGCAGGCCGGCCTTGATCATGTCGTACCAGATGCGGCGCGGCACCTTGAACACTGTCGGGGCGGCGTTGACGTACCACAGGGCCGACCAGGCGGCGCCGTTGCGGATCGCCGCGGCGCGGTCCTCGGCCACGTGCACGAAGGTGAACACCCCCTTCTGCCGGTTGATCGTCTTGCCGGCCGGCTGCTTGCAGTCCGCCAGGCCGCGGTCGTGCTCGCGCAGCATCTGACCCAGGAAGGCCACCGGGCTGAGCAACGTGGTGCCCAGCGCGCCGACGCCCATCTCGCCGGCCATGTAGAAGCTGTCGGGCGAGCCGCAGGTCTGCCACAGCCTTGGATGCGGCCGCTGCATCGGCTTGGGGGTCACTTCCCGCGCCGGCACCTCGTAATCGGCCGATGTCCAGGAGAACTCCGGCTCGCTCCACATGCGCGGGATCATGTGCATGGCGTCGCGGACCTGGTCGCGAGCGGTCTCGGGATCGACCCCGAAGGTCTCCCACTCCTTGCCGCCGGATTTCGCAAGGCCCAGCTCGAAACGGCCGTTGGAAATCAGGTCCAAGGTGGCCCCGCGCTCGGCCACCCGCAGCGGGGCGTTGATGCGGAAGGGCGCGAGCACTCCGGCATGGCCGACGCGCAGCCGCTCCGTGCTCATGGCGATGGCGGTCAGCACCACCTCCGGTGCGGAGGAGTAGCTGAATTCCGGCGAGCCGTGGTGCTCCACCTGCCACCAGATGTCGAAGCCGGCGGCCTCGGCGGCCCGGGCCTGCTCCAGGACTTCGGCGAACAGGCTCCGCTCGTCCTTGCCGTTCCAGGGGAAGGCCCGCTGGATCTCGCAGAAGACGTCGAATTTCATGGGAGGCTCCTTCGGCCGGGGTGAGAGACATAACGCTTGTTATGTATCGAGACAGCACTCGTCGTGAGGATCGGAAGGCGCCGCATCTCAGAACACGGCGATGGGATTGAGTGGCGAGCCGGTGCCGCCTTCGATCCGCAGCGGCGCGAGCGCGAGCTGGAAACTCCAGCGGCTCAGCTCGGTGCAGACGCGCGCAAGCAGCTCAAGATCGAGGTTGTCCAGCAGGTGCAGGCCCATGCCGGCGAGCGCCAGCATGTGGATCGGCATGGCCCAGTCGCGGTGCGCCTGGCCCGGCGGGATCGGATCGTGCACGCCATCACCGCCGAGCACCGCAGCCTCACGCGCGTGCAGCCATCCGGCGACGCGCGGATCGAGACCGGGCACGACCTGGTCGTTGAAGCGGGTGCGGCGCACGTCGCGTCCCAGCCGGATCATGACAAGATCGCCCCTGGAAATCGTAACGCCGTGCGCCTGCTCGGCCTCCTCCAGCTCAGCCACGGTGACCATGCGCGCCGGATCGCAGAACTCGACGCCCAGCGCCTTCGGCACGTCGAGCAGGACGCCGCGGCCGACCACGCCGTCCTTCAGGGCCATGATGGTGTTGTGGCGGGCCCCGGTGCTCTTCACGTCGGCGGCGGGGCGGTCGTTGTACATCCGCCCCTGGGCGAACACGTGGCACAGCGCATCGATGTGGCTGGAGGCCATGCCGTGGAAGGCGATGCCGATGAAGTCGGTGACCGTCTCCAGGCCATCCATACCCGGGATGCAGGGATCGTCGCCCGCGATCACCATGTGGTGCAGGGCGGGCCAGGGATTCTCAGGCCCCGGGCGGGTGGGGAAGTCGCGCGACAGGCTGACGGTGCGGCCCTCGCGGACCAGACCCGCGGCGCGGACGACCTCCGGCGCACCGATGTGGTTGAGCGTCCCGCGCTCGTCGTCGGGGCCCCAGCGGCCCCAGTTGGAGACCTGCTCGAACAGCGCCTTCAGCTCGGCCTCGCTCATCGACTGCGGATGGGCGCCCTGCCGCGGATCGGCCGAGACCGGCGTGCCCCCGCAACAGACGCAGGTCGCCTCGAAGAATCGTCTCATCGCGACTCGCCCAGCGCCTCGTTGGCCCGGGAGTGCCGCACCCCCGGCTGCAACTCGATGAGCTCGATCAGATTTCCGTTCGGGTCATAGCAGCAACACGATCCGACCAGCCCGAGCGCCGCCTCGGGTTCGTAGACGTCCCGGGTGAAGCGAACGCCCTTGGCCGACAGCTCGCGGTGGGCCTGGCGCACATGGCGGGTGCGGAAGGCGATGATCCGCGGAACCTCGTCGGGCGCGCAGGCCGGGTCCGGGAACGCCGCCTTCGGCTCGACCCATTCGATGAGGTCGATCATCGGCCCGCCGGGATCGGAGGGCAGGACCATGAGCACGCCCCGCCCCTTGGCCTTTCGCATGCCGAAGATGCCGGCCACGAAGTCCGGCCACGCGACATTGCGCCGATCGTTCAGCACCTCGAAGCCGAGCAGCCGGTAGAAGGCCACCGACTCGTCGAGGTCGCGGCAGTTCACGACGGTGTGATAGAGGCTCGTCAGGGCCCAGCCGGTCTCGCTCATGCGCCCGATCCCCTAGAAATCCACACCGAACCGAACGCCGTACGTGCGCGGCGGGAAGTAGCTGAAGTTATCGGGCGCGAACCCCTCGCCAATGGTGTTGGACTGCAGCCCGTCGTTGGAGATCACCGTCTCGTCACCCAGATTGCGGCCGAAGATCTCCACGGTGAAGCGCTTGTCGGGCGACCGCCAGGTCACGTTGGCGTCGACCAGGGTGTAGGGCTTCTGCCGCTCGAGCGGCGAGTTCGCCGACAGGAAGAACAGATCGCCGGAATGGAAGACGTCGATCCGCGGCGTCACCTGGCCGAATGACGCTTCCCAGACGTATTGCGCGCCGAGGTCGTAGGTGTAGCGCGGGGTCTGCACCAGCCGGTGGCCCGCGAAGTTGCAGAGCCGGGTCACGGGATCGCAGCCCGGGGCCGGGCCTGAGAAGCGGTTGTTGATGGTGACGTACTGGTCGTACTTGGCGTCCGTGAAGGTGGCGCTGGCGTTGAGGCTCAGGCCATCGAGCGGGGTGGCGACGGCCTCCAGCTCGAGCCCGTTGATGTGCGCCCGGCCGGCGTTGTCGATGCGCGAGCCGGTGATGTCCTGCACGAACACCTGCATGTCCTTGATGTCTTCGCGATAGATCGCGCCGTTCAGCTGCAGGCGACGCTCGAGCCAGGTCGACTTGAAGCCGGCCTCGTAGGCGTTGACCTTCTCGGGCTGGTAGATTCCCGGGAAGTTGCCGACCAGGCCGCCGCCGGACAGGTAGCCCTTGGAAGCATTGGCGTAGAGCATCAGCTCCTCGCTCGGCCTATAGGCCAGGCCGATCTTGCCGGTGGTCTGGGTCCAGCTGCGGTCGAAGGTCTTGGCCTGGGGGAAGTCGAGGCCGACCAGCGGCAGGGCGAAGTCCAGGAAGTCGGCGCCCTTCTTGGTGTCGCGGGTGTAGCGCAGCCCGAGGGTCAACGTGAGCGGCACGGCCAGGGAGGTCTTGGCGAGGTCGTAGTCGACCTGTCCGAATGGGGCCCACGACAGCGTGCGGAAGTCGCCGCCGTTGCGGAACACGAAGGCGTCGAACAGCGCGGCCGGATCGTTCAGCCCGGTGTCGATGAACAGGAAATCCTGGTGCGCCTTCTCGCGGAACACGAACCCGCCGACGATCCACGACAGCGGCTGTGAGGACGGGTTCGAGGCGAGCCGCACCTCCTCCGATTCCTGGAACTGGCGAAGCGTCCAGAGCGGGTTGAGCGCGATGGTCAGCTCCGAGCCGTCGGCGTCGCTGGACTCCTTCCACTTGCTGGCCGCAAACCCGGTCACCGAGGTGAAGGTCGCGAAGCCCAGGTCGTAGTTGAAGGTCGCCGAGGCGTAGTAGTTGTTGTTGCCGTACATCTCCGGCGAGTTCTTCCGCACCTCGCGCGGATCGGTGAGGAAGGGCTGGGCGCCGACGAAACGGCCGGGCGCCTCCCACCACTGGGTCTTGGTGGCGACCGGGTCGCCGTTCCAGGAATTGGAGCCGATCAGCAGCAGGTTCGCCTTGTCGGAGAGCTTGAAATAAAGCTCGCCCCGGGCCAGCCAGAAGTCCTGGGCGTCGCCGTTGTGCGGCGCGCCCTGCCCGTTGAAGAGGTTCTTCTGATAGGGATCGTGCTCGGCGCGGACGACCGCGATCCTGGCCAGCACCTGCTGGTCGCCGTTGTCGTAGAGCGGCGCGTTCGCCCATGCGCGATAGGTCTGCGCCCCGTAGTTGCCGAACAGGGCGTCGACGTGGCCGTCGAGGGTGTCGGTCGGGTGATTGGTGATCACGTTGACCGAGCCGCCGACGGAGTTGCGGCCGTAGAGGGTGCCTTGCGGCCCGCGCAGCACCTCGATGCGATCGATGTCAAAGAACTCGGTGTCCACCGAGGTGGTGCGGGCGAGGTAGACCCCGTCGAGGTTGTAGGCCACGGGCGAGTCGCCGCCGCTGGTGGTGTTCTGGCTGCCGATGCCGCGCAACGTGATCACGTTCTCGCCGCCAGTGACGCCTGGGCCGAAGCGCAGGGACGGGACGCGCGTGCTCAGGTTCTCGAACCCGATCACACCCTGCCGCTCCAGGGCGGCGCCGGACAGCGCCGTCAGCGCGATCGGCACATTCTGCGCGCTCTCCTCGCGTTTCTCGGCGGTGACGATCAGTTGCTCGATGGTATTGGCCGGCGGGCTCGGCGCCGCAGCCATGGCCTGGCCGGCCCAGAAGCCGGCGATGGCCGACGCGCACAACAGAACGGCTCTGGTCGAGCGACCCATCGTTTCCCCCATCGTCTTCGGAAGCGCCGCGGCGCCGCGCCCCCCGTTCGCTGCAAGGCGCAAAACATAACACACGTTCTGTACATTCCAAGGAATACGTAACGATGGTTATGTAACGTGTGTTCTGCGATGCGGGCTCGATCCGGGGTTGCATCCCGGTCCGCGACACGGCAGAGCAGGCGCTCTGAGGGGCGCCGCAAGGGAAGGAGCCGACCGATGGCCAGGGCCGTCGATCATGCCGAGCGGCGCGAGATCTTCGCGGCCGCCGCCTTACGAGTGATCATGCGCGAGGGCGTCGCGGGGCTCACGGTCCGGGCGGTGGCCGCCGAGGCGGGCTTCACGACCGGCGCACTCACCCACTACTTCAATTCCAAGGATCAGCTGCTGATCGAGGCCTCCGAGTTGTCGGCCAGGCTGGTCCGCGAGCGCATGGAACGCGCGGAGCGGGTCCGGCCGGCGCTGGAGGCGGTCCGCCGGGTCGTGGCCCTGGCGCTCCCGCTGACCGCAGAGACCCGCGGCTACTGGCGCATCTGGCTCGCCTACTGGGAGCGCTCCAGCTACGACGACGAGGTCGCCCGGGTGATGCGGCTCCGCTACGACGAATGGCGCGGGCGACTGGAGCGCGTGTTGCGGCGCGCGCAGTCGGAAGCCGCGGTCGCGCCGGAGGTGGACGCGCGCGAGGCGGCCGAGGCGCTGATCGCCCTGGTCGACGGCATCGGGGTGCAGGTGGTGCTCGGCGTCAGCCGCATCTCGGCGGCGAGACAGCGGGCGATGTTCGACGCCTGGCTGGACAAGGTGAGGAGCGGCCGCGCGCCCACGCACGGCCTGCGCCGCTCGGCCTGAGACGCCGCCTTCAGACGGCCGCCGGGATGGAGGGTCCCGCAGCCGTGGGGGCCCGCCGGCAGCAGGGCGAGCGCCGGCCACTTCGCCCATGCGTAGAGCCGCGCGTGGGCGGCCATGGCGAGGTTGCTCAGCCAGGCTAAGCCTGCGCCGCCCTGGCCGCCCAGCACCGATACGGCCACGATGCGCCGGGCGCGGCGCGCATAGAGGCGGCTCTTGATCAGGCGCTCGCGGCTGGGCAGCGGGAATCTGCGAGCGGGACCGGGGCGGGCACGCGCTGGCGATAGGCCCCTGGCGTGGCGCTCCGGGCCGGCTACCAGGCGCCGAGGTTGGGCATGGACGTCCACGGCTCGGCGGGAGCCAGCGCCTTGCCCTTCTGCAAGAGCTCGATGGAGATCTGGTCGGGCGAGCGGACGAAGGCCATGCGGCCGTCGCGCGGCGGCCGGTTGATGGTCACGCCGCCCTCGTGGAGCCGCCGGCAGACGGCGTAGATGTCGTCGACGGCGTAGGCGAGGTGGCCGAAATTTCGCCCCCCGCCATAGTCCTCGGCGTCCCAGTTGTAGGTGAGCTCGACCATCGGCGCGCGCCGCGCCCTGGCCTCCTCGACGTCGTCGGGCGCGCTGAGAAACACCAGGGTGAAGCGGCCGCCGGAGTTCTCCGAGCGGCTCACTTCCACGAGGCCCAGCTTGTTGCAATAGAAGTCGAGGGAGGCCTCGAGGTCCTTCACGCGGACCATGGTGTGCAGGTATTTCACCGTCGGGCTCCTTATGCGGCGGACCTGCGGAGGATCCAGGCCGTCGTGCATAACTCCCTAACCCCGGCGTGCGATAGATCAACCGCTCGCGGACCAGGGAGGCTATCGTCTCCCGCGCGCGTGCGACGATTGTGTCTGCGATTTCATTTGCACTCGCGTAACGCTGACATCAGAAGCTCGGGGCTGATTCGGCCCGGGCGAGGACGCTCAGGGGCCGGGGGTTGAGCCGCAATGCGTTGGAAGTCCCAGTATGTATTCGTCGCCGTCGCAGCAGGCCTGCTGGTGCTGTACTTCGGCGCGCGGACGCTGCTGGACGGCGGCCATCGCCCGCAGGCCCAGGCCAAGCCCGCGGCCGCGCCGGCCAGCATGACCCCGAGCGTGCAGGTGATGCTCGTGCCCGAGGCGGTGCGCGAGCGGCAGGTGGCGCTGCGCGGGCGCACCCAGGCGACCCGCACCGTGGTGGTGAAGTCGGAGACCTCCGGCATCGTCGCCGAGACGCCGATCCTGCAGGGCACGGTCGTGCAGAAGGGCACGGTGCTGTGCCGGCTGGCCGTGGACGCCCGCCAGGCGGCGCTCGACCAGGCGCAGGCCAACCTGAAGTCCGCCCAGCTGCAGCAGAAGGCGGCCGCCGAGCTGGCCCGCAAGGGCTACCGCTCGCCGACCCAGGTGCTGCAGGCCCAGGCGCAGCTGGATTCCGCCCAGGCCGCGCTGCGCCAGGCGCAGATCCTGCTGGCGCAGGTGAACATCAAGGCGCCGTTCACCGGCGTGTTCGACCACCGCGACGCCGAGATCGGGACTTACCTGTCCCCGGGGCAGCCATGCGGGACGATGATCGAGCTCGATCCCATGCTGGTGGTGGGCGACGTCCCCGAGATGGACGCCGCCAAGCTGCATGTCGGCGCAACCGGCTCGGCGCACCTGGTGGAGGGCCAGACGCTGACCGGGCGCGTCCGCTACGTCGCCCATGACGCCGACCCGCAGACCCGGACCTACCACCTGGAGGTCATCGCGCCGAACCCGGGGCTGGCGGTCCGCTCGGGGCTGTCGGCCGAGCTGAGCATCGGCGTCGGCGCGGGCCCCGCACACCTGGTGCCGGTCTCGGCGCTGGTGCTCGACGCCGCCGGGCGGCAGGGCGTGCGCTACGTGACCGCCGACAACCGCGTCGCCTTCGCGCCGGTCAGCGTCATGCAGGAAACGCCGCAGGGGGTTTGGGTGAGCGGCCTCTCCGGCCCCGTTCGGGTCATCACCGTCGGCCAATCCTATGTGGCCGAGGGTCAGAAGGTGCAGGTCGCGCAGGCGCGCTAGCGCCGGCGGGGCCCGGAACAGGCGAGCATGCTGATCGGTCCGATCATCGACGGGGCCATCAAGCGGCGGAAGGTCGTGCTCGGCGTGACCTTCATCGCCGTGCTGTTCGGCGTCCTGGCCTACCTCACCATGCCGCGCGAGGCGCAGCCGGACATCACCTTGCCTTACATCTTCATCGAGGTGCCGTTCCCCGGCGTCAGCCCCGAAGACGCCGAGCGCCTGCTGGTCAAGCCCCTGGAAGTCCAGCTGCAGACCATCAAGGGCGTGGTGCACATGAACGGCGTGGCGCGCGAGAACATCGCCATCGTCACGCTCGAATTCGATCCCTCGGTCCCCATCGACAAGGCGCTGGCGGACACCAGGGCCAAGGTGGACATCGCCCGCAGCCGCTTCCCGCCGGACGCCGAGCAGCCGATCATCGAGGACCAGGACTTCGCCGACCAGCCGGTGATCGGCATCGTGCTCTCGGGCTCCGCGCCGGAGCGCGAGCTCACCCGCATCGCCCGCGACCTGAAGGAGCGCCTGGAACGCTCGCCCGGCATCCAGGAGGCCGACTACAGCGGCGTCCGCGACGAGTTCATGGAAGTCGCCATCGATCCGGTGCGGATGGAGGCCTACAACGTCACCGCCAGCGACCTGGCCAACGTGATCGGGCGCAACAACCAGCTGGTGCCGGCCGGCAGCCTGCGCCATGGCGCCGGCAGCTTCGCCGTCAAGGTCCCCGGCGTGGTGCAGAACCCCGCGGACATCCTGGCCCTGCCGATCAAGAAGAACGGCGACCGGGTGATCACGGTGGGCGACATCGGCGAGGTGCACCGCACCTTCAAGGAGCCGGACTTCATCACCCGCTTCAACGGCGAGCCGGCGGTGGCGCTCGATGTCTCCAAGCGCTCCGGCGCCAACATCCTGGCCACCGTGCAGACGGTGCGCCAGGTGGTCGCCGAGGAGTCCAAGCGCTGGCCGCCGACGGTCAAGGTCGCCTACACCTACGACAACTCCGACTTCATCGCCCGCATCCTGAAGATCCTGCAGGGCGGCCTGCTCACCGCCAGCCTGTTGGTCATGCTGATCGTGGTCGCCAGCCTGGGGATCCGCCAGGGCCTGATGGTCGGCCTGTCGATCCCGATCTGCTTCATGATCGGGCTGATGATGATGAACTTCATGGGCGTGACCCTCAACCAGATGGTCATGTTCGGGATGGTTCTGGCGGTCGGCATCCTGGTCGACGGCGGCATCGTGGTGGTGGAGTACGCCGACCGGAAGATGGCCGAGGGCCTGCCCAAGGAGGAGGCCTACGCCGCGGCGGGCAAGCGGATGTTCTGGCCGGTGGTGAACGGCACCCTGACCACGCTGTGCGCCTTCCTGCCGTTCATGTTCTGGAACTCGATCACCGGGAAGTTCATGAGCTACTTCCCGCTGACGCTGTTCTTCGTGCTGGGCGCCTCGATCTTCGTGGCGCTGATCTTCACCCCGGCGTTCGGCTCGATCTTCGGCGGCAAGGCCAAGGCCGACGAGGCGCACCTGGCCGAGATCATGAAGTCCGAGCACGGCGACCCGCGCCGGATGCGCGGCTTCATGGGCTGGTACGCCCGCACGCTGACCGTGCTCGGCCGCCATCCGGGCCGCGTTCTGGCCGCGGCCCTGGCGGTGGTGATCGCCGTCGTCGCCTGGTTCGGGGCCACGCCGCATCGCGTGGAGTTCTTCCCCAGCGAGGATCCGGAGTTCGTCACCGTCTTCGTCAAGGCGCGCGGCAACCTGTCGCCCGAGGCCCAGGACCTGCTGGTGCGCCAGGTCGAGCGCCGGATGACGGGCATCAAGGGAATCGAATCCCTCTATGTGCGGGCCGGCGGCTTCGCCACCAACGGCGGGCCGAACGCCGCGCCCAACGACACCATCGGGCGCATCCAGGTCGAGTTCGAGAAGTACGAGCAGCTGAAGGGGCTGGGCCTCACCGGCGAGAAGATCGCCGAGACCATCCGCGGCCGGGTGAGCCAGATTCCCGGCCTGCAGGTCGAGGTGCGCCTGCCGCAGAACGGCCCGCCGACCGGCAAGGCGATCCAGGTGCAGCTGCAGAGCCACGATCCCGCCGCCCTCGACCGGGCCGCCAACGCGGTGATGGCCAAGTTCAATTCCGACCCGCAGCTGATCGAGGCGGAGGACACCCGCACCTCGCCCGGCATCCAGTGGAACCTGGAGGTCGACCGCGAGGCGGCCGGCCGCTACGGGGTCGACGTGCTCTCGGTGGGCCAGGCGATCCAGTTCATGACCGGCGGCGTGCTGGTCGGCCGCTACCGGCCCGACGACGTGCAGGACGAGCTCGACATCCGCGTGCGCTTCCCCGCCTCGGCGCGCACCGCCGCCGGCTTCGACCAGCTGAAGATCACCACGCCCCTGGGCCCGGTTCCGGCCAGCTACTTCATCAAGCGCGTGCCCGCCCAGCAGGTGACCCAGATCCAGCGGCGCGAGGGCGAGCGGCTGGTGATCATCCAGGCGAACACGGCCAAGGGCGTGGCGGCCAACCAGAAGATCAACCAGTTGCGCCCGTGGCTGGAGAAGACCCTCTCGGACCCGGCGATCCGCTGGAAGTTCACCGGCGCCGACGAGGAGGGCAAGAAGGCGCAGGCCTTCTTCGCCACCGCCATGCTGGTCTCGCTGTTCATGATGGGCGTGATCCTCCTGTGGCAGTTCAACAGCTTCTACGGCGTGCTGGTGACGCTCTCGGCGGTGGCGCTCTCCACGGTCGGCGTGCTCCTCGGCGTGCAGGTCAATCTCGCCCACACCTTCGACTACCTGTCGGTGATCATGATCGGCACGGGGATCGTCTCCCTGGCCGGCGTCGTGGTCGGCCACAACATCGTGCTGGTCGACACCTTCTACCAGCTGAGGCGCCAGGGCCATCCGGCCGACGAGGCCGCGGTCCGCGCCGCGGCCCAGCGGTTCCGGCCGGTCATGCTGACCACCCTGGTGACGGTCGCAGGCCTGCTGCCGCTGATGTTCCAGCTGCACCCGGACTTCGCCGCGGGCCGGATCGAGAGCCATGCGCCGGGCTCGGCGATCTGGGTGCACCTGTCGGGCTCGGTGGTCTGGGGGCTGTCGTTCTCGACCCTGCTGACGCTGGTGCTGACCCCGGTGCTGCTGGCCGCGCCGAAGATCTCGGCCCAGCGGACGCACCGGGCGCTGGACTGGGGCCGCACCCTGCTCGGCGTCAAGCGCGAGCCGCGCCCCGCGCCCCGCCCCTCCAACGACCTGCCGCAGGCGGCGGAGTAGGTGGTTCCCCCGGGACGGGGGAAAGCCTCACGCCTCCCGGGTCTGCCTTCGCCACAGGGCGGCGTATTCGCCGGTGCGGGCGATCAGGTCGGCGTGGGTCCCGCGCTCGACGATGCGGCCGCGGCGCAGGACCAGGATCTGGTCGGCGTCGACGATGGTGGAGAGCCGGTGGGCGATGACCAGGGTGGTGCGCCCGGCGCGGACCTTGCGCAGGGTCTCCTGGATGGCGGCCTCGGTGGGGCCGTCGAGCGCGCTGGTCGCCTCGTCGAGGATCAAGAGGCGCGGATCGGCCAGCAAGGCCCGCGCGATGCCGACCCGCTGGCGCTCGCCGCCCGAGAGCTTCAGGCCGCGCTCGCCGACCAGGGTGGAGAGCCCGTTGGGCAGGCCGTCGATGAACGGGCCGAGCTCGGCGGCCTCGGCGGCGCGCCGCACCTCGTCGGGGCTCGCCTCCGGCCGGGCGAAGGCGATGTTGGCGTAGAGGGTGTCGTTGAACAGCGCCACATCCTGCGGCACGAGCGCCACCGCGCGCCTGAGCGAGGCCTGGCGGACGTCGCGCAGGTCGAGGCCGTCGATCGTCACCCGGCCCTCCTGCGGATCGAGGAGGCGCATGGCCAGCCGGGCCGATGTGGTCTTGCCGCCGCCCGACGGGCCGACCAGGGCCACGGTCTGACCGGGCCTGGCCTCGAAGCTCACCTCCCTGAGTCCGACCGAGCGGGCGTCATGGCGAAAGCCCACCTGTTCGAAACCCAGCGCCGCGCCGCGGCCGGAAGCCGGCGGCAGGTCGCGGGCGGCCTCGGAGTCGCGGATCTCCGGCGCGACGCCCAGGAGGTCCACCATCTGCTCCATGTCGATGAAGGCCTGGCGGATCTCGCGGTAGTTGAAGCCCAGCATGCCGAGCGGGGCGTAGAGGTTGCGCAGCAGCAGCGTCGCGGTGACCACCCCGCCGATGCTCATCGCCCCGTGGACCACGTAGACGCCGGCCATCACGGTCATCACGGCCAGGCCGGTCTGCAGGATCGCCGACTGCGCGGCGTTGAGCATGTTGAGCGAGGTGTTGGCCTGGACCGAGGCGGCCACATAGTCATCCATGGCGCGCGTGTAGCCGCCGACCACCCGGCCCTCGGCCCCGAAGGTCTTCACCGTCTCGTAGTTGATCAGCGCGTCGGTGGAGAGGCCGGCGGCGCGGTTGTCGGTCTCGTTGAGGCGACGGCGGTGGTCGAGCCGCCAGTCGGTGATCCGGAAGGTGACCACCACGTAGAACAGGATGCTGACGAAGGTGACGCCGGAGAAGGCCCAGCCGAGCCGGTAGGCCATCACGCCCATGGCCATCAGCAGCTCGATCAGAGTGGGGCCGACGTTGAACACCACGCTGCGGATCAGGAAGTCGGTGGAGCGCGAGCCGCGGTCGATGACGCGGGCCAGCGTGCCCATCTGCTTCGACTGGTGGAAGTCGAGCGAAAGGCCGAGCGCGTGCTGGAAGCTTTCCACCGCCGCCCGGGCCATGGTGGCCTGCGAGACGCGCATGAAGATGGCGTCGCGGGCGAAAGGCGCGCCGGCCGCCGCCAGGCTCAGGGCGGCCGTCGCCACGGCGGCGAGCGCGAACGGGGCGAGCGAGGCCGGATCGCGCGGATGGATCAGGTTGATGGCGTCGCCGAACACCACCGGCGACCAGACGCCCGCCAATTTGCCCAGGACCACCAGCCCCAGGGCCGCGGCCAGGCGCAGGCGGAGCTGCGGCGCGCCGGAGCGCAGCACCAGGCGGGCGAGATCGGCCATGGCCGCCCAGACGCTGAACTTCGCCCCGGCCGGCGCGACGGCGCCTTGGCCGCGGAACCGCATCCCGGCGGCATGGACGTGAGCCAACCCTCGTTCCCTCGTCAGTCCAGGAGGACGGTGGACTGCTCCCCGCCCCCCGGCGTCAGCCAGTCGGCCCGCAGGCCGCCGCCTTTGGTGAACTGGCTATGCAGCGGTCCCGCCACAAGGGGGGCGGCCGGGCTGATCTCCACGCGCGCGGCGCTGGAGAAGCCGTCGCCCACCACCTGCAAGACGTGGGATCCGTGGGCCAGGCGGGTCAGCGCCACGTCGTAGCGGCCGGCCGCGTCGGCGCGGGCTTCGGCGGCCTGGCGGCCATCGAGCCGCAGCGAGATCCAGGCCCCGGGAGGCGCGGCGCCGGAGACGATCGCCGCGCCGTCCCGGTCGAAGTCCAGGGCGCCGAGGCGGGGGCCCGCGGCCGGATCGAGCCGCGTGGCGCCGGCGCCGGCGCGCAGCAGCGCCGCCTTGCCGTCCGGGCTCAGCAGCACATAGCCCTGGGCCTGGACGAGGCGCCCGCCGGCGCGCTGGGACAGGCCGAAGATGCGCGCTTCGGGCGCCGCGGGAATCGCCAGGCGCCAGCGGCCGGAGACGTCCGCGCGGGTGGTGACGGCGGCCCCGGCGGGGGTCGCGAGCCGCACCACGGCGCCCGGCGCGGCCGAGCCCTCCAGCGTCGCCGCGCCGCCCGTCATGCGCGCGCTCCGCACCTCCGGCGAGGCGGCGTAATCGGCCTTGGCGGCGGCGGCCTGGGGGTTGGCCGGCGGGGGCGGCGGCCGACGCCCGCAGGCGGATAGCACGGCCGCGGCCATGAGGGGCGCGAGGGGGACGCTTTTGGGGAACACGATCGCCTTGAATCTCCTTAGGCTCGGCCATAGCTCATCGGGTCCAGGCGCGCGCCTGCAAACGCGCGGGGCTCTCCGGGAGAGATGATCGCATGCGGCCCAATCCGCGCCTGGACAGCGTCTGCGTCTTCTGCGGCTCGGCCGAGGCGGCCGACCCCGCCTTCCTGACGGCCGCAGCCGAGCTCGGCCGGACCCTGGCCCACGCCGGTCTGCGGCTGGTCTATGGCGGCGGCGGGGTGGGTCTGATGGGCGCCTGCGCGCGCGCCGCCCAGGACGCGGGCGGGCGGGTCCTGGGGATCATCCCCGACTTCCTGGTCGGCCGCGAGCGGGCGCTGGAGACGGTGGAGCACGTGATCGTCTCCAACATGCACCAGCGCAAGATGATGATGTTCGAGCGCTCCGACGGCTTCGTGATCCTGCCGGGCGGCGTCGGCACGCTGGAGGAGGTGGTGGAGCTGCTCTCCTGGCGGCGGCTGGAGCTGCACGCCAAGCCGGTGGTGTTCTACAACCCGCGGGACTTCTGGCGGCCGCTGTTCGACCTCTTCCAGATGACCGTCGAGGAGAAGCTGACTCCGCCGGAGTTCATGGACTGCTGGCGCACGGTGGAGCGGGTGGAGGCGATCGTCCCCGCCCTTACGGCCGAGGCCTCCGCCGGCGGGGGCCGTGCCGTGGCGCGCAAGGCCTAGCCGGTGTCCGACCGCCGCGGGCGACGCCGCCTGCGGCGCCGAGACGGTCGATCGGCTGGTCGGCGCGCCGCGCGCGCACCCTTACGCAGACACCTCGCCGGCCGAACTCCCGCCGCCTCCCATCCCCGAGGTGGTGATCAATGGCCAGGAGGAGCCGCTCGCGCCCCCGGCCATGGGCGCGGCCTATGTCGCCAGGATGCAATCGCGGGGCGGCCATCTGCGCCAGGCGGTGGTCGCCGGGACGGGCCACGTCGAGCTGATCGCCCCCGGCACGGCGGCCCCTGGGAGCAGACCACGGCCATCGTCCTGCAACAGCTGGCGCGCTGAGCCGCCGGAAGAAAATGGCCCCTTGCGGGGCCGGAGAGATCAGCCTGCGACGTCAGTCGTCGCGGTGGACGCGTTCGCGGCGTTCGTGGCGCTCCTGGGCCTCGAGGCTCAGGGTGGCGATCGGCCGGGCCTCCAGACGGGCGACGCCGATCGGCTCGCCGGTCTCCTCGCAATAGCCGTAGGTGCCGTCTTCGATGCGGCGCAGCGCGTCGTCGATCTTGGAGATCAGCTTGCGCTGGCGGTCGCGGGTCCGAAGCTCCAGAGCCCGGTCGGTCTCCGATGAGGCCCGGTCGGCGAGATCGGGGTGGTTTTCGGTTTCGCTCTGGAGATGCGTGAGGGTCTCGCGAGATTCGCGCAAGATTTCCTCTTTCCAGTCTAAAAGCTTCTGCTTGAAATACTCAAGCTGCCGATCGTTCATGAACTCCTCGTCCTCGGAGGGACGGTATTCAGACCTCTCAGCCAGAACTGCGGCTGTCTTCATGGATGCCTCGAGCCCCCTGAACTCCCCGAGTGACACGCGGGGCGCTTATAACAAAGAGAACGCTGGTCGCAAATCACGCTGCGTCATCCCCGTGCGATTAGGCCGCACGCGCGATCTCGAGCTTCGCCAGCTCCACCTGGGCGCGCGTTTCGATCTCGTCGAGGACGCCTTCGAGCCTCGGGTCGTCGGTGGTCTCACGCTGCTCGCGGATCGCCCGCTGCAGGCGCAGCAGATCGTGGCCGCTCAGCTCGCCCGCAAGCAGGGCCAGTTTCACCTCATCGAGAACGTCCAGCAGACGCCCGGCGCGACGAATCGAACGCCGCCGACGCTCCAACGGCCCGCCCACGTCCTGCAGGGCGATCAGCGCATCGACGCCCATCAGGGCCCCGGTCCGGGTGACCGCCGCGCCCTGCGCCGGCGCCGCGGACCCGCCGGCCTCGGGAAGCCGGAAGCCCTCGCCGCCCGCGGAGCGCGCCGCCCTGGGAGCGCCCGCCTGTCCGACCTCGCCTGTCCCGGTGACCTTCATCGCCAGAGGCTACCCTGCCCACCCTGAACAGGAGCTTTCCGCCGCGCCGCTTGCGGTATGGTTAATGCCGGGCAATTTCTGCCGAGAGCCTGCAGGCGCCCGGCCCGGCCCGGCCCGCAGGCCTGAATCCACACGGCTTTTCGGAGCCGCCGCTCTGGCACGCGCATCGCATGGCATGGCGCGAAGCAGCTTCGTCCGGGCCCCATGCGTAAACGCCTCCGTCTCCTGCTGGCCGGCCTCCTCGCCGCGCTCGCCTGCGCCACCCCGGCGCTCGCCAGGTCGCGCATCAAGGACATCGTCGACTTCGAAGGCGTGCGCGAGAACATGCTGGTGGGCTACGGCATCGTGGTCGGCCTGAACGGCACGGGGGATGCGCTGCGCAATGCGCCGATGACCCAGCAGAGCCTGGAGTCCATGCTTGAGCGACTGGGCGTCAACACGCGCGCAGCCAACCTGAACACCAAGAACGTGGCGGCGGTGATGGTGACGGCCAAGCTGCCGCCGTTCGCCGCCTCGGGCTCGCCGATCGACGTCAACGTCTCGGCCATGGGCGACGCCAAGAGCCTTTTGGGCGGCACCCTGCTGGTGACGCCGCTGCTGGGGGCCGACGGCCAGACCTATGCGGTGGCGCAGGGCACGGTGCAGACCGGCTCGGTCTCGGCCCAGGGCGCTTCGGGCTCCTCGATCTCCAAGGGCGTGCCGACCGCCGGGCGGATCGCCGCGGGCGCGATCGTCGAGAAGGAGATCGGCTTCCAGCTCGCCAGCATGAGCACCATGCGGCTGACGCTGCGCAATCCCGACTTCACCACCTCGCGGCGCATCGCCGAGGTGATCGACGCGCGCTTCCCCGGCACGGCGGTCGCCGAGAACCCGACCATCGTGGCCATCCGCCCGCCGGCCGGCGAGGACATGATGAGCTACATGGCCCAGGTCGAGAACCTGAGCGTCGAGCCCGACGCCCCGGCCAAGGTGGTGATCGACGAGGTGGCCGGGGTGATAGTCATGGGCGAGAACGTGCGCATCTCCACCGTGGCGATCCAGCAGGGCAACCTGACGATCACCGTGCGCGAGCAGCCGGCCGTGAGCCAGCCCGCCCCGTTCGCCCGCGTCGGGCAGACCGCGGTCGTGCCGCAGTCGGACGTCTCGGTGGACGAGGAGCGGGGCAAGCGGTTCCTGACGGTGAAGTCGGGCGCCTCGCTCGCGACCCTGGTGGCCGGCCTGAACGCGCTGGGCGTCACGCCGCGCGACATGATCTCCATCCTGCAGACCATCAAGGCCGCCGGCGCCCTGCAGGCCGAAATCGAGGTGATGTGATGGACCCGACCCTCGCGATCGCGCCGCCCGCCTTGCTGGCGCCTGCGCCGCAGCCGAGCGCGGCCGAGCTCGCCAAGCGCGGCAAGATCCAGGCGACCGCGCGCGAGTTCGAATCCCAGTTCCTGGGCGTCATGCTGCAGCAGATGTGGCAGGGCGTGGGCGACGGGGCGGGCCTGTTCGGCGGCGGGGCGGGCGAGGAGATGTTCAAGTCGTTCCTCACCGACGCCATGGCCAAGCAGATCACCAAGGCCGGCGGCATCGGCGTGGCCGACACGGTCGCGCGCGAGATGCTCAAGATGCAGGGCCTGAAGTGATGGCGATCGCCGCCCACGACGCCGCGGACCGCGTGGCCCAGCTCGTCGTGCTCACCGAGCGCCTGACCGAGCTGATGGCCGCCCAGGCGCTGGCCTTCGAGCAGCACCGGCCGCAGGACGCCGCGGCCTTTGTCGAGGAGACCTCGAAGCTCGCCAACCTCTACCGGCACGAATCTGCGCGGGTGCGCGCCGACCCGGGGCTGATCGGCGGCGTCCCCGCGGCGGAGCGCACGCGGCTGGTGCGCGCCACCGAGGCGTTCGACGCGGTGCTGGCCCGACAGGCGCGGGCGCTGGAGGCGGCCAAGTTCGTCACCGAGGGCCTGGTCCGCGCCATCGCCGAGGAGGTCGCCGCGCACCGGGAGCGGGGGGCGGCCGCGACCTACGGGCCCGAGGGCGAGCCGACGATCAAGCGCAACAGCGCCGCCGCCAAGGCGATCACCCTGAACCGGCGGGCCTGAGGCGCGGCGGCGCAAGATCCTGCCCATTCAAACAGTTGTTTGACCCTGCGGAACGGGCGTAGTCTGGGTCTCGCCGTGGGGCTGTTCCCGCGGCCTACGTTCTCAGGGCGGGGTGGAATTCCCCACCGGCGGTGATGCCTTTCCCTCAGGGGCGAGGACGAGCCCGCGGGCGCCCTGCGTCCTCCGGATCACGTCCGGGGCATGCAGGGGACGAGCAGATCCGGTGCGATCCCGGGGCCGACGGTCAAAGTCCGGTTATGAGAACCGCCGCGCCGTGGCCGGATTCCGTCCGGATCGCGGCTGCGGCGTCTCCCTGGTGCGTGGTTCAACCCGATCAGGGAAGATGACCATGACCCAAGCGGCTCCCAAGGCTTCCTACGAACTTCCCACCGCCAGCGGCGCCTTCCGCGCCGCGCGCATCGGCTTCGTCCACTCGCTGTGGCACCGCGAGATCGTCATCGAGGCGCACGGCGGCTTCACCGACGAGATGGCGACGCTCGGATTTCCTCCGGAGGCGGTCGAGCGCTTCGAGACCCCCGGCGCCTTCGAGATCCCCCTGCACTGCCAGGCGCTGGCCAGGACCGGCCGCTACGCCGCCCTGGTCGCCTGCGCCCTGGTGGTCGACGGCGGCATCTATCGCCACGACTTCGTGGCCTCCACGGTGGTGGGGGCGCTGATGCAGGTGCAGCTCGCGACCGAGACGCCGATCTTCTCGGTCGTGCTGAGCCCGCACCACTTCCACGACCACGAGGTCCACCGCAGCTTCTTCCGCGAGCATTTCCGGCTGAAGGGGGCGGAAGCGGCGCGGGCCTGCGCGGGCGCGCTGGCCAGCCTCGCCCAGCTGGCCGCGTGAGGAGGCCGTCATGGACATGCAGACGCTGCCCCCGCCCGCGGGATTCGTTCCGCACGACCGCAAGAGCCCGCTGACCGATCCCTGGGAGCCGCTCTATGCGCGCAAGGCCGGCGACACGGTGATCCTGGGGCTCCGGGCGGGCGCGGCCCACACCAACAGCCGCGGCTTCGTGCACGGCGGCCTGGTCACCGCGCTCGCCGACAACGCCATGGGGCTGTCCTGCGCCCGCAAGCTGGGGACGAACGGCGGCCTCGTCACCGTGAACCTCTGCGTCGACTTCCTGGGCGTGGGGCTGAAGGGCCAGTGGCTGGAGTTCGACACGGTGTTCGTCAAGCCCGGCAAGACGCTCTGCTTCGCCCAGGCCTTCGTCACCGCCGACGGCCAGCCCTGCGCGCGCGCCAACGCCGTGTTCCGCGTCCTGCAGGAGGGGCGCAGCTTCGGGAAATGAGCTAGCCGCCGAGCACGATCTCCCGCTCGATACCGATTGCGGCGAGGAAGTCGCGGTCGTGGCTGACCGCCAGGAGCGCCCCGTCATAGCCGCGGAGCGCCGCCTCGATCGCGGCCAGGCTGTCGAGGTCGAGGTGGTTGGTCGGCTCATCGAGGATCACGAGCTGCGGCGGCGCCTGGCCGGACAGCACGCAGGCGAGCGCCGCCCGCAGCCGCTCGCCGCCGCTCAAGGCGCCCACCGGCTTTGCGGCGTCGCGGTTGCGGAACAGGAAGCGCGCCAGCGCCGCGTGGGCGGGGTTGAGGCTCGCATCGGGATTGAGCCGCAAAAAGGCCTCGGTCAGCGACTCCTCGGGCCGCAACATGGCGGTCTGCTGGTCGAGCAGCGCCGCCGCGACGCCCAGGCGCACGCGGCCTGAGGTGGG
>NZ_DATIMC010000047.1:0-5215 GCF_035475775.1 Phenylobacterium sp.
GGGCGCATGCGCATCGTGGTGGTGGGCAGCTCGGGGTCGGGCAAGTCGACCTTCGCCCGCCGTCTGGCCGCCGCCTGCGATCTGAAGCGCATCGAACTCGACGCGCTCAACTGGGGCCCCAACTGGCTGAACCGGGCGGCGGACGAACCCGAAGAGTTCCAGCGGCGGGTGGACGAAGCCACGGCCGGCGAGCGGTGGGTCACGGACGGCAACTATCGGCTGGCGATACAGCGCACCCTGCCCAAGGCGACCCACCTGGTCTGGCTCGACTATTCGCGATGGGTGATCATGCCGCGCGTGATCCGGCGCTCGTTCCTGCGCGCCGTCGACCGGCGCGAGCTATGGCCCGGCACCGGCAACACCGAACAGTTCCGCCGCTGGCTGGACAAGGATCATCCGATCCGCTGGGCCTGGGACACCTACGAGCGCCGGCGCAGGCAGTACGAGCTGATGTTCGCCGATCCAGGTCTCGACCGACTGGAGAAGCATCGGCTCGGCCGCCCCCGCGAGGCCGGACAGCTCATCTCACGATTGGCCGCGGAGTCATGCCTCGCTTGAGCTCGCTACGCCGGTGCGAACACCGGGGCCGGCGGGCCGCCGCCTTCGGTGGGCTGGAACTTCACCTTCACCTTCATCCCGATCTTCAGCGCCTCGGGGGTGACGTCGACGAAGTTGGTCAGCACCGCGGGCCCCTCGTTCAGGGTCACGTAGCCGATGGCGTAGGGGTTCTGCGAGCGGCGCATGATGGAGAAGGTGTAGACCACGCCTTCGCCCGGGCTCTCCTCCCACACCGTCTCGCCGGAGGCGCAGAACGGGCAGTAGGTGCGCGGATACCAGTGCGCCTTGCCGCAGGCCGTGCAGCGCTTGATCAGGAAGCGGCCTTCGCGGGCCGCGTCCCAGAAGGGCTTGGTCTCGACGCTCACCGCCGGCGAGGGGATCGGGCGCGAGAGCGTCGCCGGACGTTCTTGGGTCTCGGACATCTTGGCTCCTAGGCCTCCCGTTCGATGATCACCGTGGCCGAGCCGTGCCGGGTGCCGAGCGATCCGCCGGTCCCGTGCGCGATGGCCAGATCGCAGTTCTTCACCTGCACCTTGGGGTGCGCCTCGCCGCGCAACTGGCGGACCGCCTCGATCACCTTGGTGATGCCGCCGCGGTTGGTCGGGTGGTTGTTGCACAGCCCGCCGCCGTCGGTGTTGAAGGGCAAGCGTCCGACCCCCGAGATCAGGTTGCCGTCGGCCACGAACTTGCCGCCCTGGCCCTTCTCGCAGAAGCCCAGGTCCTCGATCTGCATCAGGACGGTGATGGTGAAGCTGTCGTAGATCGAGGCGTACTTGATGTCGGCGGGTTTCACGCCGGCTTCCTCGAACGCCCGCGGCCCCGACCAGACGGCGCCCGAATAGGTGAGGTCCAGGCCCTGGCCGCCGAGCGGCGACTTGGGCGCCTCGCCCGCGCCCATGATCCTCACCTTCGGCCGCTTGAGCCGCTTGGCGACCTCCGGCGAGGTGACGATCAGCGCGCCGCCGCCGTCGGTCACCACGCAGCAGTCCATCAGGTGCAGCGGATCGGCGATCATCCGCGAGCTCACCACCTCCTCGACCGTGACCACCTCGCGCAGGAAGGCGTGCTCGTTCCACTGGGCGTGGTGGCTGGCCGCCACCTTGATCCAGGCGAGCTGCTCGGAGGTGGTGCCGTACTCGTACATGTGGCGCATGGCGCACATGCCGTAGGTGTTGTGCGTCGAGCCGCCGTAGATGTTCTCGAAGCCGGCCTCGGGCGGTCCGTCGGTCAGGCCGGGCGCGGCGCTCGGGGCCATGCGGCCGCCGGGGCGGCCGCCGCCGTGCCGCGGCCGGCCGGCCAGCGTGATCAGCGCGGCCTGGCACTTGCCCGCCGCGATCGCCTGGGCGGCATGGCCCACATGGACGATGTAGGACGAGCCGCCGGTCTCGGTGGAGTCCATGTGCCGGACGTTCTTCAGCCCCATGTAGTCGATCATCGACATGGCGCCGAAGCCCGGCGCATCGCCGGCGCAGAAGTAGCCGTCGATGTCGTCCTTCTCGAGCCCCGCGTCGGCCAGCGCGCCCAGGGCGCACTCCATGTGCAGCTGCGGGGTGGAGGTGTCGGGCGCGTCGCGCAGCGGATGCTCGAACGCGCCCATGACGTAGGCCTTGCCCTTGATGCTCATAATCCTCCCCGAATGAGGGTGCAGACGAATGCGCAAGGCCTTAGCCCGGCAAACCCAACCTGTCATCCCGGCCGAACGCCCGCGGAGGCGGGCGGGAGAGCCGGGACCCAGCCGGGTTCAGCGTTGCGCCGATCCTGGGTCCGGGATCGACCCTGCGGGCCGTCCGGGATGACGCCGGTTTACGCCACCTCGCCCTGCTTCATCGCCGCGATGCGCGCGTCCCGGAGCGCGGTGCGGCGCACCTTGCCCGCGTCGTCGCGCACCGGTTCGTCGACGAACTCATAGGAGCGCGGCTGCTTGTAGGTGACCAGCCGCTCGGCCAGGTGCGCCCGCAGGTCCGCCTCGTCCACCTCGCCATTGGCCTTGACGATGGCGTGGATGCGGGCGCCGAGATCCTCGTCCGGCAGGCCGATGACGGCGCAGGACTGCACCGCCGGGTGCGCCTCCAGGGCCGCCTCGATCTCCGCCGGATAGACGTTGGAGCCGCCCACCAGGATCATGTCGGCGCGCCGGTCGGCCAGGTAGAGGTAGCCGTCCGCGTCGAACCAGCCGAGGTCGCCCAGGCTCTCCCAGCCGCCGGGCAGGGTCTTCGGCGTCGCGCCCACGTACCGGTAGCTGGGCGGCGAGCCCGGCGCGCGGCGCATGTAGATCTCGCCGGTCTGGCCCACTGGCAGCTCGTTCCCGGCGTCGTCGAACACCTTCATCTCGCCGAACGTGACCTTGCCGACCGAGCCCCGGTGGCCGAGCCATTCGGCGCCGTCGATGATGGTCACCGCCTGGGCCTCGGTGCCGGCGTAGAGCTCCATGACGACCTCGGGTCCGACCCAGTGGATCCAGGCCTCCTTCAGCCAGGCGGGGCAGGGCGCCGCCATGTGCCAGAGGGTCTCCAGGCTGGAGAGGTCGTAGCTGGCCCTGACGTCGGCCGGCAGGCGCCAGATGCGGTTCATCATGGTCGGCACGAGGTAGAGCCAGGTCGCCTTGCGGCGCGCGACCTCGGCCAGCGTCGCCTCCGGGTCGAACCGCGGCATGACCGCCACGTGGGCGCCGAGCTGGGTCGCGCTCATCATCATCCCGAACGGCGCGTTGTGGTACATCGGCGCCGGCAGCACCACGGTGCTGTCCGGCTTGATGCGGAAGCCGCCGACCTCCGGCGTGGCGCGCGGCGACAGCCCCGGCTGGCCGGCCAGGATCAGCTTCGGCCGTCCGGTCGAGCCGCCGGAGGTGGGCGCCTTGGAGATCGGCGGCACGGCGTCCGGCAGGTCGCCGTCATCCTGGCTCAGGGCCAGCAGGCCCTCGGCGGTCAGCAGCGGCCGGTCGATCTGGTGCCTGAACTCGCCGATCACCACCGGCGTCTTGGCGAGGTCCATGATCGCCTCGAGCTCGGCCTTGGGCAGCCGATAGGAGATCGGCTGCGGCGTCGCCCCCAGCTTCCAGACGCCGTAGCAGGCCTCGACGAAGCCGACGCTGTTGGGCAGCCCCAGCGTCACCAGGTCGCCCGGCCTGACGCCCAGCGCCGCCAGCGCGCGGGCGATGCGGTTGCTGCGCCGGTGCAGCTCCGCATAGCTCAGGGTCTGCTCGCCGCAGCTCACGGCCGGCGCCTCGGGCTGCAGCCGGGCGTGCTGCGCGAGCTTGGCGCCGAAGGAGATCAGGTCGTCGTCGGACATCGGATCGGGTCTCGTCTGTTGGGGGTGGATGACGCTCGCCTATCCGGCGGGGAAGCGCAGCGGGGCCTTCGGGGGCGCCCAGATGCGGGCGGAATCCAGCGGCGAGGCGACCACCAGATGGCCGCCGAAGTTGGCGCGGCGCAGCCCCTGGACTTCGTAGAGCGCCTCGAAGGCCTGGGCCCCGCCGGCCCCGCGGCGAACCGCCTTCAGCACCTGCGGCGTGGTCATGGCCTCGGCGGTCTGCATGAGGCCCATGTCGCGGGCCCCGGCGAGGATGACGATGCGGTTGCCGTCCGGCCCCTGGAAGGCGGCGAAGTAGCCGAAGTCGCGCTGGTTGGCCTGGCCGTCCACCGGCCCGCCCTCCTGGCTCGTGTAGTGCCGGCCGGTCTTGCCGTCGATCAGCTCGTCGTAGGTCTCGCCGACCCGGAAGCGGGAGCCGGCGAACAGCGGATCGCGCAGCATGCGCAGCCCCGAGAGGTAGCCTATGTAGAGCACGTCATTGCGCTTCAGCATCTCCGGCGTGAGGTCGGAGGCGGTGACCACGCGCACCTGGTCGCGCGCCGCCGCCTTGGGGGCCAGCACCGGCAGCACGTCGCGCAGCGCCGCCGCCGCCCCGACCGGCAGGTAGAAGAGGTCGAGGTCGCGGTAACGGCCGACCATCTCCGGATGGTCCATCAGCCAGGCGTCGAGGTCCTCCGGCGAGTTGATCCCGTACTCGCGGACCAGGCGCCCGGCGCCGGTCGCCTGGTCGAGGTCGCCGAAGATGTAGTAGTCGCCGACCGCCACGATCAACGGCCGGCGGTCGCCCAGCACCTGCGCCCAGGGCGCGGCCCGGCGCACGGCTCCATAGTCGCCGTCGCGATGGCTCGCCCACCAGCCCGCCCAGGCGAGCGCGTTGGCGGCGATGAGCGCGGCCGCCCAGGGCCACAGGCGCAGCAGGCGCGGCGGCCTGCCGGCGCCCACCGGGAGCGCCGCCGCCTCGGCCCGCGCGACGACCAGGCGGTACTCGCCGCGTGGCGCCACCAGCCGCAGCGCCTCGCCGCGGCCCGGTCCGGCGTAGTAGTCCTCGAGCTTCCGGCGCAGACGGTGCACCGCCACGCGCACCGAGGCGTCCTGCGCTCCGTCGAAGCCGGCGTCGCGGCCGAACACCGCAGCGGCCACCTCGAACTCCTTCGGCCTGAGGCCGCGCTCGGAGACCTCGACGAGGTAGTCGAACAGGCGGTTCAGCCCCTCGGAGCGGCCCAGCGCCGCGCGGCGGCGGAGCTCCGCGGCCAGCGCGCCGACGTCGCCTTGATCGAGCCGAAGGTCCAAGCTGTAACGTCCTGTAACGTCCCCGACACCGTTCTTAACCGGACAGAAGCCGGCTTGG
>NZ_DATIMC010000048.1:0-16298 GCF_035475775.1 Phenylobacterium sp.
GCGCAGCGACCGCAATATGAACCCGAGGCTGAAACCCCTCTCCCAGGCCGCCAATAGCGATGGCAGTTCTCGCACTCAGGCAGCCTCAGGGTCAGGTTTGGCGACCGACGCCTCATCACTTCCCCCTCACCCAGCACGGAACGAATCGTGAATCATATGTGCGCGACTGTCAATCCCGGCGTGGGGCAACATGAACTGACAAGAGGTCTAATTCTTCTCGTACCCTCATCGAGGTTGTCCGAAAGAGATTTCACGATTCCATGTAGTTATCCGAAGGCAAAGGTCATACGTTCGAATTGTGTCGGGTGCGCCAGCGAAGCCTCAGTCGCCGTAGAAGTTGAGCTCCAGGAGCACCCCGTTCGGGTCCTGGGTGAAGATCTGGGTGAGCCCGATCGAGGCGATCTCGTTGAGCGAGAACGCCGCGCCGCGCGCGGTCAGGCGGGCGACCACATCGGCCTTGCCCGAGCAGTTCAGCGCCACGTGGTGGATCGGCCCGGTCGGGCCGGACGGGCAGTCGCGCGGGAAGGCCTGCGGCGCGCCGCGGGCGTTCAGGTGCACGATCGGACGGTCCTGGTGGTCATAGACCCACTGCACCTGCTCGGGCTTCATGGGCGCGGGGCCGCCCCGCACCGAGAGCTCCAGCAGCTCGGCGTAGAACCGCGCCGAGGCCGCCATGTCGTCGGTGAAGATGTTCACGTGGTCCAGCGCATTGACCCGCATGGGAAGGCTCCCCCTCTGCTGCGGGCCAGCATAGCGCGGCGGCCGCCGCATTGCAGCCGCGGCGCCGTCAGCCGGAGCCGCTGACCACCCGGGCGGCGGCATAGTGCGCAGCCAGGTCCTCGTGCTCGGCCATCCGCACGGCGCGCGAGACGTTGAGGCGGGTGTAGAGGTGGGCGCCCGCCCGTCGCGGGCCCTTCGGCGCGCCGGCCCGGTCGCGCGAGAGGTCGGGCGTCTCGCCGAGCACCAGCACCTTGAAGCCGGCTCCGTCGCCCTGGACATAGGCGTAGTTGCCGGCGATCGGCAGCTGGAACTGGCCGTCCGGCGATCGCCGGAAGCGGTAGGCGACGCCGGACGCGCCCTTGAGGTCGATGAAGTCGTTCATTCGCGAGACCCTGACGAACGGCTTGGCGGGGCCGAATGGGTACGCCGGCTGCGCGCCGGGGGCCAGCGCGCGAACGTCGCGGTCAGCGGCCGGCGCTCAGGCGACGCGGACAGAGAACGCCCCTTCGATGACTTCACCTGCGGTGTCCTCCAGCGCCGGCGTCAGCGGCGGCCGGCTCTCCAGGAACACGAACCGCTCGTCGTCGCCGAATGCCGGGGGCGCGGCGGCGCCCTCGCGCTGGCTGCTCCATTGCTGGTCGATGGTCACCTGCAGGGCGTCGCGCGGGCAGTCGCTGAGCTGGATGCGCGCCAGCATCACCGGGCCGCCCGGCGCGTCGCCAGGGGCCTGAACCGCGCCGCGCCCTGCGACCACATAGCGATAGTAGTGGCCGATGAAACAGCCGATCCCGTGCCGCTCGAGCGCGCGCAGGGCGTCGTTCAGCTCGGCGATGATGCGCAGCCGATCCACCATCGGCAGGTCGGGGGGGATCATGGGCCCGCGTCCCCAGGCGTCAGCCACCAGCCGTCCCAGGCTGGCGACCAGGCCGGTGAGCGGCCCGATGGTCTCGCCGCTGGCCTCCACGTCGCAGCCGATCCGTCCCGCATAGGACTGGGCGAGGGTCTCGAACACCCGGGTCCCGGACTTGGCGCGCCTGAGCGTCAGGCGCTGCTCGGGCCGCTCCCCACCTGCCTCGGCGCCGCCCGCGGCCAGCCTGATTTCGTCGAGCGCCACGCCCAGCGCGGCGGCGACGAGGGCGGCGGTTTCGGGCCTGACGGTCTCGCCGAGCTCGGCGCGCTGGATGCTCTTACGGCTCAGCTCGCACCGCCTCGCCAGCCGCTCCTGCGACATGGCCGCCCGCGTGCGGGCCTGTTTGAGCTTGGCGGGATCGAGCCGCACGACGGGTCACCTCGGCTCCAACTCAGGGCCATGACAGAGAAAGCATTGGGACAGTCTCGCGTCAGTGCGGCGCGGCGACGCGGGGCGACGGTATGACCGGGTCGGACCGTCGCAAAATGGGGCCCTACCCGGGGATGGCGGCCGGTCATACCGGTTCGCGCCCGGGCGGGAACATCCGGCCCCGGCGCGGCGCTGAGCCTTCCGAGGAGGCGTGCGCGTGGCGTCCGATCCGGCGATCATCGGTGAGTCCCAGGCGCTGACGGTGGCGGAGCTCACCGACCCCGCTGAGCTGGAGGCGCTCGCCCCGGAGTGGCGCGCGCTGCTCGAACGCTGTCCGCAGGCCACCCCTTTCCAGACCCCGGAATGGCTCATCGCCTGGCGCCGCGCCTTCTTGCCGCAAGGCCTGTGGACGCTGGCCTTCCGAGGCGACGGAAGACTGGTGGCGTTGGCGCCGATGTTCATCCACGGGCGTTCGGACGGGCGACGCCAGCTCACGCTCCTGGGCAACGGCCTCAGCGACCGGCTCGACCTCATCGCCGAACCGGCGGCGCGACGCGCGGCCGCAGCGGCCCTGTTCCGGCATCTTGCGCGCCGCAAGCTCTGGGACCTCTGCGACTTCCGCGACCTGCCGGCCGACTCGCCCCTGCTCGCGGCGGCGGCCGAGGGCCGGTCGCGCCTCGCGCCGGAAGCGCCGTGCCCGACGCTGGCCCTGCCGCACGATCCCGCCGAGGTTCTGGGCCGGCTGCCGAAGTCGCGGCGGACGGACCTGCGGCGCTGCGCGCGCCGGCTCGCCGAGCTCGGGGCCGTGCGGTTCGAACTGGCCGACGCGGCCGGGCGGGCCAGCGCGCTCGCCGCGGTCATGGCGCTCCACGCGCGGCGCTGGAACGAGCGGGGCGAGGCGGGGGTATTCGCCGAGCCTCGGGTGCGCGGCTTCCACGAAGCGGTCACCGGGGACCTGCTCGCCGCGGGGATGCTGAGGCTGCACGTGCTCCGGCTCGGCGAGCGGCCGATCGCGGCCCAGTACGGCATCGTCCAAGGCGCGAGCGCCTACAGCTACATCCACGCCTTCGACCCGGCGTTCGCGCGCTTCGGCCCGGGCTGGCTGCTGATGGCGCACGTGCTGCAGTCGGCGGTGCGCGAAGGCCTGCGGAGCTTCGACTTCCTGCGCGGCCGCGAGGCCTACAAGTACGACTGGGGGGCTGCGGACCGACCGCAGGTCCGACGCCGGATCTGGCGATGAGCGAACGATTCAGCGTGAGCCTGGAGGTGACCATCCGTCGGGCCGGGGAGGCCGACCTCCGGCAGCTCGAATGGTTCGGGGCCTTCACCCATCACCGGCAGATCATCCGTGATGCGTTCGAGGCGCAGGGGCGCGGCGAAGCGGTCATGCTCCTGGCCGACGTCCGGGGGTTTCCCGTCGGCCAGGCCTGGCTGGAGCTGGCGCCCAAGCCCGATTCGGCCACGCCCGCCGTGTGGGCCGTGCGCGTGATCGAGCCGCTGCAGGAGCTGGGGATCGGCGAGCGGCTGATGGCGGCCGTGGAGGCTGCGGCCCTGGCCCTGGGTCAGGCTGAGCTGGAGCTTGCCGTGGAGAAGCACAATCCCCGGGCCCGCCGCTTCTACGAACGCCTGGGCTGGCGCGTCCGGCGCGAGCGCCGGGAGGCGTACGGCTATGTGCCGCCGGACGGGGCTCCGGCGGCCCACGCGCTCGACGAATGGGTGCTCGGCAAGCGGTTGCGCCCGGGGTCCGGAGACAGCCCCACGCGCCGATAGAGCTCCGCCCGGTGATGCTCCCAGTGTTCGATGCGCACCTCGGTCGCGGGCCGGTCGTAGTAGCGCCACGGCAGATCGCGGGCGTTCAGGCCCACGAAGTGCGCCCCGCAGCGGCCGAGGTCCCACTGATGCGGCCAGAACGGCGAACAGATGGCGACGTCCGCCGTGCTCACGACCCGCGGCGCCCCGTCGAGCGAAAGCGCGGCGACCTGCAGGCCCTGCTCGTCGAGCTCGCTCGTGAGCGGGGCCGGGACGGCCTCGAGCACCCGGCGGAACGCCTCGGCCAGGGAGAAGCCGGGTGGAACGCCGCGTATGCCCGAATTGCGCGGTTCGCGCCCGCAGAGCTCGGCGAAGGCGCCGTGGGCGGCGACCACGTCCTCGGCCAGCAGCCGTTCGTCCGGGCCGCCGGAGAGCCAGCACGCCATGCCCTCGGGCAGGTCCCAGAGGATCACGTCGTTGTCGAGCGCCAGCTCGTAACGCTCCGGAAAGGCCCTGAGCGGCGACAGCTTCCAGGCCACGCCCTGCGCCATGCCGGCGTCGACCACGCCGCGCAGCGCCGGCGCCATCTCCCTGGGCGCGGCGCGCCACTGCACGCGGCCGGGGCTTGGGCCGGTGCGCTCGCGCGCCCTGTCGACCGGCATCGAGTTCACGTAGACCACGTAGGCCGCCTCGGGCCCGAACACCTTGAGCGCGCCGAACAGCGACAGGCGCAGCGCCTCGAAGCCGCGCGGGCTGACGTCTCCGATGGTCCAGCGCACGCCGAGCTTGCGGTTCATTCGCATCCTCCGGGGCTGAGCCGCGGCAAGGAGTGGCCGTCGGCGAGGCGCTGATAGGCGTCGAGGTAGGCCTGGATCATGCGCCGGGCGGCGAAGCGGGTCCGGGCCGCCCGCCGGCACGCCTCGGGGCGGAGGTCGCGGGCCCGGCGGATCGCCTCGGGCAGCGCCTCGGGGGTCTCCGCCAGCTCGCCGGTCTCGCCCGGCTCGATCACCTCGGCGATCGCCCCGGCGCTGGCCAGCGAGACCACCGGCGTTCCCGCCGCCAAGGCCTCGCGCGCCACCAGCGATGACGTCTCCGGCGCCAGGCTGGGCGCCACCAGGCAACGCGCCGCGCCGATCAGCCGCCGCTTGGGCGCGCCGGTCACCGGCCCCACCCAGCGCCGATAACGGTCGAGCCTGGGGCGGATCTCGCTCTCGAAGTAGCGGCGGTGCTCGCGAAAGGGGAAGACCTCGCCGGCGAGCAGCAGCGGCGTGCCCGCCGCACGGGCCGCATCGAGCGCCAGATGGAAGCCTTTTTCCGGGCAGATGCGGCCGAGCGAGAGGGCGAATCCACGCTTGCGGCCCGGCGGGAAGGCGTCCACCTCGACGCCGTTCTCGATCGGCCGTGCGAGCCGCAGGTCGCGGGGGCCGCGCCGCGCCTGGTCGCGCGAGACCGGGACCAGCCACACCTTCTCGCGGGCCGGCCGCAGCGCCTCCGCCGGATACCAGGCGAGCGGCAGGTGCAGGGTGACCATCACCGGCGGCCCGCGCTCGGGCAGGTAGCGGTGGAAATCGAAGCCGTGCAGGTGAATGACCTCAGGCTGCAGGCGCTCGATCGCCCAGGCGATATGAGCCCGGACCTGCGCATGGGCGGCCGACCAGGCCGCGGCGTCGATCTCGCCCGCCGGCGAGGCGATCGGCAGCAGCTCGCCGGCCGGGGCGGAGGCTTCGTTGGCGATCACGAACGAGCGGCCGCCGGCGGCGACCACCGCCCGGTCCAGCCGCGCCAGCACCTGCTCGGCGCCGCCCACCGGATCGGCGGTCACCGGCGTGAACGGATAGGCCACGCTGAGGACCGTCAGGCGCACGTCGGGGTCTCCAGGCCGAGCTCTGCGACCGCCGCGCGGGCGAGCTTCCGCCAGCGGGCTCCGGTCATGGTCCAGCCGAAGCCGTCGTAGAGCGCCGCGCCGGGCGGGGGCGGGTCGGCGAAGTCGTAGTCGGGCGCCTCGCGGTAGCGCTCTTCGGCCGGGTCGAACCAGGCCAGCACGGCCGCCTGGGTCGCGTGCGCCCGGATCGCCGCGCGCTTGCGCGCCAAGGCCTCGGGGGCGACCCGCGCCGCGACCTCGGGGCGCGCCGGGTCCGGCCAGAAGCGGCCCGCCACGCGTTCGGCCCTCGCCAGATGATAGCCGGCGAACTCCAGCCGCAGGGGCGGGCGCGTCCCGGCCCGCGCCAGCATCGCGCAGGCCGCCCAGACGGCGAAGGCCGCCGCGTCATGGTCCGGGTGGCCGCCCTCGTAGGTATGGGTGAACACCAGCTCAGCCGCGGCGAGCGCAGGGCGAAGCCGGCGCGCCAACTCGGCCAGGCCCAGCGCCGCCGCCTGGTCGCGAAACCCCAGGCGCTCGCGGCAAGCCGAGACCTGCAGCGCCGCCAGCGCGCCATCGAGTTCGCGCGCGCGCTCGGCCGCATAGGCCTCACGGTTCCGGAAGCCGGCGCGGCGCCAGTCGTGAGACGCATCGGGCGCCCCGTCCGTCACATGAACGAGCCTCAGGCGCCGAAAGCTCGCCAGCCGCGCGCCCATTCCCACGGTCTCGTCGTCAGGGTGGGCGACCACCAGCAGCGCGGGCGCAGAGATCGGCTCGCCCGCTTCGAGCGCGCGGAGCACCTGAGACGCCCTGGCCCGCCCCGCCGACGCCTCGCCCGTTGGAACGCTTGTCCCCAACACCTCCGGCGAACCCCGCCGCCGACGGGCGGTTCCGGCTCGCGCCGAATGTGATTGCGGCTCCGCTCAGGCGGGCCGCAGCGCCCGGATCAAGGCGCCGCTGTAGGCGGCGTGCCCCACGTGGGTGAGCCGCGACTCCACGTCCGCCCAGATCTCCCCGCCGAGCTCGCGCCAGCGGCGGCAGAAGGCGTAGTCTTCGGAGAGGTGTTCGCCGGTCTCGGGCTCGACCATCGGATCGAACACCATCACGGCCTGGGCGCCGTCGTCGAGGGTGGCGACGAGCTCCGGATGCGCCGCGGCGATCCGCTGCAGCGCCTCGCGCCGGATGAGCAGGAAGCCGCCGCCGCCATAGGCCACCCTCGCAAATCCGTCGTCCACCTCCACCGATCTGTCCGCCGTGGGCAGGAAGCGCACGACATAGCTCAGCGCGGCGGCCTGCAGGTCGGCGGCCCCGGCCATGGCGGCGGCCCGCACTCGCTCCCAGTCGATGGCCTTCAGGGGATAGATGCCGGCGGCGATCTCCTTCCGCGCGTCCAGAAGGCGAAAGGCGTTCTCGGGCCGAAAGCCGATGTCGACGTCGCAATAGAGGATGTGGGTCGCCTCGGCGTGCGCCAGGAAGCGGGCGGCGAGCCGCGCCCGCGCCCGGGGGATCAAGGCGTCGTTCGCCAGCAGCTCCACATGCAGGCCGATCCCGCGCGCCTCGCAGGCGCCGGCGAGCGCCAGGATGGAGTTCGCGAAGTGGATCGTCAGCCGCCCGCCGTAGCAGGGGGCGGCGAGATAGACGAAAGCGCGGGGCGGTTCGGCCATGGCGGAGCAGGATAGGGTGCGGCTCAGCCGGCGTCGACGAGGCCGGCCTGGGCGAAGACGGCCGCCACCAGCGGGTCGTAGAGGTCGAGCCGCTTGTAGGCGCGGAACGCCGGCGGGGCGGCGCGCCAGGCGCGGGCGAAGGCGGCAAGCGCCTCGCGATCCTGCGCCAGCTCGGCGAGTGGCGCGAGCCACACGCGAATGCCGAACACCGCACCCCCGGTCTCGGGCAGGCGCCGCAACGTCTGCCGCTCGACGCGGAGCTGCAGCGCGCGGGCGGCCCCGCTCGGATCGATGGCGCCGATGCGGGCGCGGATCGGCGCCGGGTCCGGAACGTGCAGCTCGGCGGAATTGGTCAGGGTCCAGTTGCGCCGCTCGAGCACCAGCTCGGGACGCAGGCCCTCGAAGATGCGGTTCACCCGCGTCAGGAAGCGCTCCGAAAAGCCGGTGACCGGCCGATGCAGCTCCTTCAGCGAACGGCCGACGACCTCGGCGGCGGTGAAGAAGCTGCCCGCCGACAGCGACAGCGCGGTGAGCCGCCAGGCCCCGCCGCGCCGTTCCATCAGGCACAGGTCGTCGGGCACCCGCCGGGCGGCGGCGTAGAGCGGCGGAAGCCCGGGCGCAGGGGGCGAGGGGCCGAGCGCCGCCTCCACCAGGCCCAGGACCTCGCGCTGGCCTGGCCGGGAGCCCTCCGTCTCGGCCCACACCAGGTCGCGCGAGGTCTCGAACAGAGCGTCCTTGCGCGCCGCCGGATCGGCCTCGCCGCCCTCCAGCCAGGCGGCGGCGGGGACCGGCCGCAGTCCGATCGTGAAGTCGGCGGCCTGCTCCCAGGGGCGGTGGCGCAGGCTCATACGCGGGCGCGCCGGACAGCGGCGCCGGCGAGCAGCGCCACCGCGACCCCGAAGCCGTCGGCGAGCAGGTCCTTCCAGTCGCAATCGCGCCCGTACGGCAGCCACCCCTGGAGCAGCTCCACGAGGACGCCGAACGCCAGCGCGAAGACCGCAATCCGCAGCGGGCGTCGGGGGAACAGGATCAGGCCGGACGCGGCCAGCACCAGCCAGGCGATGGCGTGCTCGGCCTTGTCCCAGAGCTCGATCTGCGGCAGCGCAGGGCTGGGCGCCTGGGTCAGAAAGAGCAGCACGAGGCTGGCGGCGGCGTAGAGCGAAAGCCGAAGCCCAAGAGGGAGCCGGTCGAGACCCATGGGCTGCTTCTTGCACGTCCCGCCCGGCCTCTCTAGACCGCCGGGGCTGGGCAGCGGAGAAGCCGATGGCGGTCGAGGCGGTGATCTGGGATTTCGGCGGGGTGTTCACCTCCTCGCCGTTCGAGGCCTTCAACCGCCTGGAGGCCGAGCTGGGCGCGCCCAAGGACCACATCCGGCGGGTGAACGCGACCAACCACCACGACAACGCCTGGGCTCTGTTCGAGCGCAACGAGATCGATGCGGCGCGGTTCGACGAGCTGTTCCTCGAGGAATCCACCGCGCTCGGCTTCCCGATCCGCGGCCGCGACGTGCTGCCCAGGCTCTCGGGAGAGCTGCGGCCGCGGATGGTGGCGGCCCTGAAGACCTGCAAGCGGCGCTTCAAGGTGGGCTGCATCACCAACAACGTGGTCTCGGAGCATTCGCCCGGACAGGCCTCGGCGCAGCGCGCCGCCGGCGCCATGGGCCAGGTGATGCCGCTGTTCGACGCGATCGTGGAAAGCTCCAAGGCCGGCGTCCGCAAGCCCGATCCGCGCATCTATGTGATGATGTGCGAGCTTCTGGGCGTGGAGCCGCAGGCCTGCGTCTACCTCGACGACCTCGGAATCAACTGCAAGCCGGCGCACCAGCTCGGCATGACCGCGATCAAGGTGGTGGACGTCGACCAGACCCTGGCCGAGCTCGCCCGGGCGACCGGCCTCAGCTTCGATCAGGAGGCGCGCGCATGAGCCGACCCGCGAAGATCGGCGCCGCCGAGGCGCTGAAGACGCTGCCGAAGTGGGCCGCCGCGACGGGCGGTCGCGATGCGATCTGCCGGACCTTCCGGTTCGCGGATTTCAATGCGGCCTTCGGCTTCATGTCGCGCGCCGCGATGATGGCCGAGAAGCTCGACCATCATCCCGAGTGGTTCAATGTCTACAACCGCGTCGAGGTCACGCTCGCCACCCACGATGCCGAGGGCGTCACAGAACTCGACGTGACTCTGGCCAAGTTCATGGACGAGATCGCCGCCCGTCCGGGATGACGGCATTGGGAAGCAGGGAGATTTCGATGCCGGGCAGGGTCGCAGGCAAGAAGGCGTTCATCTCGGGCGGGGCCCAAGGGCTCGGCGCGGCCATGGCGAGGAAGCTCGCCGCCGAGGGCGCGAAGGTCGCGATCGGCGACCTCAACCTCGAAGGCGCCAAGGCCGTGGCCGCCGAGATCAACGCGGCGCAGGGCGAGGGGACCGCCTTCGCCTTCCCGCTCGACGTCGCCAAGGAGGCCGAGTGGATCTTCGCCCTGGAGGAGGCCGACGAAGCGATGGGCGGGATCAACGTGCTGGTCAACAACGCCGGCGTCTCGGTCGGCGGCAATATCGAGCAGCTCGCCTTCGAGGACTGGAAGCGGGTGATGAGCGTCAACGTCGACTCGGTATTTCTCGGGACCAAGCACGCGCTCAAGTACATGCGCGCCCACCAGCCGGGCTCGATCGTCAACATCTCCTCGATCGCCGGCCTGATCGCCGCCCACAACTCGCCGGCCTACAACGCCTCGAAGGCCGCGGTCTGGCTGCTCTCGAAGGGCATCGCCCTGCACTGCGCCAAGCAGGGCCTCGACATCCGCTCCAACTCCATCCACCCGACCTTCATCGACACCCCGATCCTCGACCCGCTGCGCCAGCGGTTCGGGAAGGAGGAAGCCGAGGCCAAGCTCGCCCGGCAGGTCCCGGTCGGCCACATCGGCGAGCCCGACGACATCGCCAACGCTTGCCTCTATCTCGCCTCCGACGAATCGAAGTTCATGACCGGCGCCGAGCTGAAGCTCGACGGCGGCATCAGCGCCATGTGACGGGGTGCAGCCTACCCTCTCCCAAGCGGAGCTTGGGCGAGGTGGCTAGGTCAGTTGACCAGGATCGCGCCCAGCAGCAGGCGCGCGCCCGGGCGGCCGAGGAGCGCGTCGGTCTGGCGCTGCATGGCGCGGGCCAGGAAGTCGGCGTTGGGCGTCGCGCCTTCGGGCAGGCCGGCGGCGTAGGTGATCACCGTCTCCAGGTAGGCGGCGCGCAGCCGCGGCATGGATTCGTCGGCCCGCGCGCGCAGACCCGCGTCCGGCACGTCGAGGCCGCACTCGACGGTCAGCACGCCGCGCCGGCCGCCGGACCGGTTGGTCGCGCCGGTGAGCGTCTCGATCGGCAAGTAGGAAACGCCTCCGGATTTCTTCTTCCGCTTGTCGCTCTCCGCCGCCACGGCCGCGGCGGGGCCCGCGAACGCGGCCAGCGCGGCGGCGGCCAGGAGCGCGCGGCGCCTCATGCGGCGAGCCCGGCCCGCTGGATCAGGTCGCGGACCGTCTCCACCTGTTCGGGCGCGCTGGAGAGCTCGGCGCGGGTGTCCTCATGGCGGACCAGCTTCATGGCTTCGGCGCGGGCGCGGTCGGCGGCCGGGCCGAGCGGGGCCGACTCGCCGCTGGCCAGGCGCAGCAGCAGCGTGAGCCGGTGCACGGCCGGCGCCCTGGCCTGGGCGAGCTGGGCGACCAGCCGGGCGTCGGCTTCGACCAGCCCGCCGAGATCGCCGAGCTTGGCCTGGATCGGGGCGTAGTCCTCCGCCACCAGGCCGCAGCGGGCCGTGGCGCGCTGCAGCGCGGCTAGGCCCGCCAGACGCACGGCGGCGGTCTCCGGGGCGTTGCGCAGCTCCTTCTCGAATTTCAGCGAGGCGACGACGGCCCCCAGCCAGCGGCCGGCGACCCGCTTGTTGGCCGCCCCGATGACGTTCTCGGTCAGCCAGACCAGCGCGCGGGCCTCCTCGTGCGAGGTCCTGTCCTGGCCCAGGTAGGCCTCCACGAACTCGCCGGTCACCAGCATCTTGGAGCGCGTGGAAAAGGCCGCCTGCACATCCTCCAGCGGCAGCAGCTGGCCGGCCGCGGCGGTGAGCGACATGGCCAGCGCGCGCAGCACGTCGATCTCGGCCGCCGCATCGCCGCGGCGCAACCGCCTGGGCCCGCTGAGCTCGCGCAGGATGCGCTGGCCGATCGCCGCGCGCACCTCGATGAACGCCTCGTCGGCGAGCCAGCGGGCGAGCCGGGCCGCCGACGGCGACAGGGTCGGCATCACCTTGGCGACCGAAGGCTCGATGCGGATCAGCGCGTCCACCGCCTCCGCGGCGGCCAGCCGCGTCAGCGCCGCCAGGTGGGCGCCGACATCCAGGCCCCTGCCGAGGATGTCCTCCAGGCCCGGCTTGCAGCCCAGGATCTCGGCGAGCGGTTGGGCGAGGGTGGCGAGGGCCAGTTGCCGCGCCGGGCCCGAGGCGGGCGCGGCCTCGGCGAGGTCGAGCAGGCGCGTCACCTTCTCGGTCCAGCTGCCGGCCGGCGCGATC
The DNA here is from genome assembly GCF_035475775.1 of Phenylobacterium sp. Taxonomy (GTDB): domain Bacteria; phylum Pseudomonadota; class Alphaproteobacteria; order Caulobacterales; family Caulobacteraceae; genus Phenylobacterium. The sequence continues at coordinate 11,810 of NZ_DATIMC010000048.1, forward strand.
GCGGCCGCGACGCCCGCCCCCAGCAGGTAACCGCGCTCCGGCTCGTGCGCGAGCCGCTCGGCCGCGGCGGCGAAACCTTCGGCGTCGACATCGGGCAGGACGCCCCGGCGGAAATCGGTCAGGAGGCGCTCGACCGCGCGCTCGATCAGCGCCTGGAAAGTGCGGATCAGCTCGTGCACGGACATCCCGCGCGCCAGGGCCTCGGGCACGGCGATGGTCTGCACGGCATGCTGCAGATCGGCCCCGGAGGTCTCCAGCTGTTCGACGAGGTCGGGCCGGTGCAGGAGCTCGAAGGGCGTGGCGTGGTTGCGCTCGAGCCAGGCTTCCAGCAGCCGCCCGATCCGCTCGCGCGCATGGATGGTGTAGAGGTCCTGGGGGGTGACGCACAGCGCCTCGACCTGCTCGCGGACCTTGGCCTTCTTCAGGCCTGCTTCGTGGGCGCCGGTCTTGAATATGGTCACCGTCTGGAACTCGCGGGTCTCTTCGTCGAGCGTTTCCTTGGTGACCTTGGCGGCCGCGACCCGCCCCTCCTTCATCAGATCCTCGGCGCAGGCGATCGCCCCTGCCCGATTCTCGGAGGCCATCTCCAAGGTCCATGACGATCGGGGCGTCCGGCGGACGTAGACCTCGAAATGCACGCGCCCGACACCCATCTTTACGCCAACTCCCCCCGGAGACGAGCAAGGTTGACCCGATCAACCTTAAGGCTCGGTTGACCGTGGAACGGCGCTGGACCTCGCCCCATTGAGGTCACCGTGCCGGCCGAATAGCTTGACTCTGCCGAAGGAGACTTCGAACCCAAGATGGCCAAGATCACCCTGGTCGACGACGACGAGAACATCGTCACATCGGTGAGCCTCGCGCTGGAGAGCCACGGCCACACCGTCAAGGCCTACTACGACGGCGCGGCGGGCCTGGCGGCGCTGGAGAACGAGCCGCCGGACCTCGCCATTCTCGACGTGAAGATGCCGCGGCTGGATGGCATGGAGGTGCTGCGCCGGCTCCGGCGCGCCTCCGACGTGCCGGTCATCATCCTCACCTCCAAGGACGACGAGATCGACGAGATCCTGGGGTTCAACCTGGGCGCCGACGACTACATCCACAAGCCGTTCAGCCAGCGGCTCCTGATCGAGCGCGTGAAGGCCGTGCTCCGCCGCTCCGGCGTGGATGGCGAGGACGCCCAGACCTCGGCCGCGCAGGCGGCGGAGGCCAGCGCGCGGGCCATCAAGCGCGGCAAGCTGACCCTCGACCCGGCCCGCCACGACTGCCTGTGGGACGGCAAGCCCGTGAAGCTCACCGTCACCGAGTTCCTGCTGCTGCAGGCCCTCGCCCAGCGCCCGGGCTTCGTGAAGAGTCGCGACAACCTGATGGACGCGGCCTACGACGATCAGGTCTATGTCGACGACCGCACCATCGACAGCCACGTCAAGCGGATGCGCAAGAAGTTCCGCGAGGTCGACCCTGAGTTCGACGCGATCGAAACCCTCTATGGCGTCGGCTACCGATACCGCGAGACCTGACCGGGCGCAGGGGCCGAGGAAGCCATCCTGGTTCCGCTGGCTGCCGGGCTCCAGGCTGGGGCGGCTGATCATCGTCCTGAACGTGCTGGGCCTGGCGATCCTGATCGCCGGCGCCCTGGTGCTGAACGAGCTGCGCCGCGGGCTGGTCAACGCCCGGATCGACAGCCTGACGACCCAGGGCGAGCTGATGGCCACCATCATCGACCAGGCGGCCACCGAGGGCGAGCCGGAGCCTTCCATGGACCCGACCTTCGCCAACCGCATCGTGCTGCAGATGCTGGCCAACCCGAAGACCCAGCGCGCCCGCCTGTTCGACGCCAACGGACGGGTGGTGGCCGATTCCCAGTGGGTCGCCGACCGGGTCGAGCGCCGCGTCCTGCCGCCGGCTCGCCGGCGCGGCGAGCCGGCGCCGTTCAGCTTCGACGTCCGCCGCCTTTGGCCCAAGCCCAGCCCCGCGGAGGCGCGCCGCCAGCTCGATGCGGAGGTGCGCCAGGCGCTTGCCGGCCAGCACGTCGCCGACCTGCGCGCCGGCGACGACGGCCGGCGGGTGGTCTCCGTCTCGATTCCCATCGAACACGTGCAGGACGTGCTGGGGGTGCTTACCCTGGAGGCGAACGATGTCGATCAGATCATCGCCCGGGAACGTGCCGCGCTGATCCCGTTCATCCTGATCGCCATCGCGGTGACGCTGTCCTCGTCGTTCCTCCTCAACCGGCTGATCGCCCAGCCGGTGCGCAGGCTCTCGCGGGCCGCCGACAGCGTGCGCCTGTCGCGCGCCAGGGCCATTTCGCTTCCCGACCTCGCCCGCCGCGACGACGAACTGGGCGACCTCACCCGCAGCCTCGAGGCCATGACGTACGCCCTGTCTGAGCGGATGGACGCCATCGAGCGCTTCGCCGCCGACGTGGCGCACGAGATCAGGAACCCGCTCACCTCCCTCCGCTCGGCCGTGGAGACCCTCGACCTGGTGAAGGATCCCGCCGCCCGCGAACGCCTGTTCGGCATCCTGAAGAACGACGTCCAGCGCCTCGACCGGCTGGTCACCGACATCTCCAACGCCTCGCGGCTAGACGCCGAGCTGTCGCGCGACCAGCCGAAGCGGATCGACATGGAGCGGCTGATCTTCGACGTCGTGGCGCTCTATCAGGCGACCGCCAGGCCGGGCGATGTGGCGGTGAAGTTCCAGCCGCCCGGCGGGCTGGAGCCGCCGGCGGTGCTGGGCCGCGAGGGTCCGCTGTCGCAGGTGTTCCGCAATCTGATCGACAACGCCCGCTCCTTCTCGCCGCCGGGCGGAGAGGTGGTGGTGGGCCTCGCCAAGGCGAGGAGCACGGTGGTCGCCACGGTCGCCGACTCCGGCCCGGGCATCCCGCCGGAGAATCTGGAGACCGTGTTCGAGCGATTCTACACCTCGCGACCGAAGGGCGCGGCGTTCGGCGGCAACTCGGGACTCGGCCTGTCCATCGCCCGCCAGATCGCCGAAGCCCATGGCGGCACCCTGCGCGCCGCCAACCGCCAGTGGCCGGACGGGACCGTGGGCGGCGCCATGTTCGTCTTGACCCTGCCTGAGGCGCAGGCGTGATCCGCCACGGCGGGCTGGTCGCCGCGCGGGTCGGCGGGCGCTGGCTGGGCGCGCTCATCGAGGGCGAGGCGGGTGCGGGCAAGAGCGACCTGGCGCTCAGGGCCCTGGATCACGGCCTCAGGCTGGTCGCCGACGACCGGGTGCTGCTCTGGGCCTCCGGCGGTCGCCTGTTCGGCCGCGCGCCGGAGACGCTGCACGGGCTGATCGAGGTCCGCGGGCTGGGCGTGGTCCGGCTGGAGCCGCTGGCGCTCGCCGAGATAGGCCTCCTCGTGCGCGGCGCGACGCCCGAGCGGTTCCCCGATCCGCGCACCGAGATGGTGGCGGGCGTCGAGGTTCCGGTGCTGGCGCTGGCCCTGTTGGAGGCCTCGGCTCCTGCGAAACTCCGCCGCGCGCTCGCGCTGTTTGATCGTGATCTCAAGAGGCGTATGTAGCACGGCTCGCGGACGCATGCGCCGCCGCGTCGGGTGGGGTTACCCCTTGAGAGACGTTGCATGATTGGGCTCGTGATCGTCACGCACGGGCGGCTGGCGGAGGAGTTCATCTTCGCCATGGAGCACGTGGTCGGTCCGCAATCGGCCGTCGAAGGCATCTGCATCGGTCCGGACGACGACATGGAGCGCCGCCGGCGTGACATCCTCGACGCCTGCCGGCGGGTGGATTCAGGGCAGGGCGTCATCCTGCTCACCGACATGTTCGGCGGCACGCCTTCGAACCTCGCCATCTCGGTCATGGAGCAGACCAAGGCCGAGGTGATCGCCGGGCTCAACCTGCCGATGCTGATCAAGCTGGCCAGCGTGCGCCACCGCCAGGGCCTGGAAGACTGCGTCGCCTGCGCCCAGGAGGCGGGGCGCAAGTACATCTCCGTCGCCTCCTACGTGCTGGCCGGCGAGAAGTGAGCGCCGGCGCAAGCCGCACCGTCGAGATCCTCAACAAGCGCGGCCTGCACGCGCGCGCCTCCGCCAAGTTCGTCAAGCTGGCCACCGGGTTCGACGCCGAGGTGCGCGTCACCAAGGACGGCCAGACCGTCGACGCCCGCTCGATCATGGGGCTGATGATGCTGGCCGCCGGCCCCGGCTGCTGCATCGACATCGAGGCCGAGGGCGACGAGGCGCAAGCCGCCGTCGCCGCCCTGGCCGCCCTGGTCGAAAGCCGCTTCGACGAGGAGGAGTAGTCAGGCCCCAATTCCTCCCCCTGCGGGGAAGGAACCGGGCTATGTCTTCAGCCGCCAGCCGGTGTGGAAGATCCAGCTCACCGCCAGCAGGCAGGCGATGAGGAACGCCAGGGTCATGACGAGGCTCAGGCCCACGCCGACATCGGAGACGCCGTAGAAGCTCCAGCGGAAGCCGCTCACCAGGTAGACCACGGGGTTGAACAGGGCGACCTGTCGCCA
>NZ_DATIMC010000049.1:0-76468 GCF_035475775.1 Phenylobacterium sp.
CCCCCAACTCGGTCGCCCTGCGGCCGGGCATGATCGTCTCCAACGAGCCCGGCTACTACAAGGAAGGCGGCTACGGCATCCGCATCGAGAACCTGCAGGTGGTCACCGAGCCGCAGGCGATCGAGGGGGGGGAGCGGCCGATGATGGGCTTCGAAACCCTGACGCTGGCGCCCATCGATCGCCGGCTGGTGGTCACGGCCATGCTCAGCCAGGAGGAGCGCGCGCAGCTCGACGCCTACCACGCCCGCGTCCGCGCGGCGATCGGGCCGCTGCTGCCGCCCGAGGCGCGCAGTTGGCTGGACGAGGTGACGGCGCCGCTCTAGGCGCTGGGTGGGTTCAGCGACGCCCGCACGGCGAGCGAAAGCGAGAGCGCCTCGATCGCGCGGTCGACATCGAGCAGACCCGGGTCCGCGTCAGCCAGGATGGCGTCGCGAAACCGCTCGAGCTCGAGCTGGTAGGGATTGTGCTGCGCAAGCTCGGGCTCGCTGACGCCGCCCGCGTCGTGCAGCCGGAAGCGGCTGGCGATCCCGCCCGCGTCGATCAGCGTCTCGGCCTCGGCCATCGCCTGCTCGAACACCGCGCGGAAGCCGGTGGCGAACGGCGCGCCGAGCGGCATGACGCCGCTCGCCAGAACGGTCGCGATCCGGCCGTCGTCGTAGCGGAGCGCGGCGGTCACCTCGCCGATGCCGCCTCGCCAGGCCGCGGCGCGGGCGACGACCTCGGCGGGGGCGCCCATCACCCAGCCGATGAAGTCCAGGTCGAAGGTCATCAGCTCCGTCGTGGGATCCGAGTAGTGCGCCTTGTGGTCGGGCGAATCCGCGCGGAGGTAGGAGCCGAGCCGATGGGCCGTGAGGCTGACGAGCGGGCCGTAGCGGGCCTCGTCCACAGCCGCGCGAACCCACTGGCAGGCCGCGACCGAGCGCATCAGCAGGCCGACCTGCAGCAGCTTGCCCGAGGCGCGCGCGGCCTCGCGCATGCGCGCCGCTTCGGCCATCTCCGTGGCCAGCGGCGTCTCGCAGAACACGTGCTTTCCGCCCTGCAGCGCCGCGACCACGTGATCGGCGTGAACCGGCGTCGGGAGGCAGACGTCGATCGCGTCGATCGCCGGATCCCCGATCAGGTCGCCGGCGTCGCCGCAAACCCTGGCGCCGGAGGGTTGGGCGAGCGCGCCCGCCTTGGCCGGGTCGCGGCTATAGACCCCGGCCAGCTCGACCCCCTCGATCTGGCCGTAGCACCAGGCGTGCTCCGCCCCCATGGCCCCGGCGCCGAGAAGGCCGATGCGGATCGCCATGGTTGCTCCTCCACCGCGGCTCAGCCGGCCACCAGGGCCAGCCATTCGTCCTCGGTCAGCACCTGGACGCCGAGTTCGGCGGCGGTCTTCAGCTTGGAGCCCGCGCCGGGACCGGCCACCACCAGGTCGGTCTTCTTCGAGACCGAGCCCGAGACCTTGGCGCCCAGCCGCTCGGCCTGGGCCTTGGCCTCGTCGCGGGTCATCCGCTCCAGCGAGCCGGTGAACACCACGGTCTTGCCGGCCACCGCCGTGTCGGCCTTCGGCCGTTCGGCGTCCTGCACCTCGAGCTGGGCCTTGAGGTCCTCGACCATGGCGCGGTTGTGGTCCTCGGCGAAGTAGGCGGCGGCGGCCCCGATCACCGCCTCGCCGATCTGGTCGAGGGCGTCGAGCTCCCCGACCGCTTCGGGATCGCGCTCGGCGATCCTGTCCATGGCGGCCAGGAAAGCCTCCGCCGACCCATAGCCGCGGGCCATCACCGTGGCCGTGGTCTCGCCGATGTGGCGGATTCCGAGACCGTAGATGAAGCGGTCGAGCGAGATGCGCCGGCGGGCCTCGATGTTCTCCAGCAGGTTGCGCACGGAGACCTCGCCGTAGCCCTCGGTGGCGAGCAGCTCGTCGCGATGCTCATGCAGGCGGAAGATGTCGGCCGGGGAGTTCAGCCACCCCCGCTCGGAGAAGGCCACCAGCTGCTTCTCGCCCAGGCCCTCGATGTCGAAGGCGCGGCGGGAGACGAAGTGGCGCAGGTGGGCGAGCTTCTGGAACGGACAGGCGAACTCGCCAGAGCAGCGCCGCACCACCGTCTCGGCGCCGGAGGCGGTGGTCTCGCGCACCACCTCGGTCTTCAAGGGGCAGGGACAGACGTGCGGGAAGGCGTAGGCGCGCGCGCCCTTGGGCCGCTCGCCCGCCACCACGCTGACGATCTGCGGGATCACATCGCCGGCGCGCTGCACGATGACGGTGTCGCCGAGGCGGGCGTCGAGGCGGGCGATCTCGTCGGCGTTGTGCAAGGTGGCGTTGGTGACGACCACGCCGCCGACGGTGACCGGCGTCAGGCGCGCCACGGGCGTGAGCGCGCCGGTGCGGCCGACCTGGATGTCGATGGCCTCCAGCACGGTGCGGGCCTGCTCCGCGGGGAACTTGCGCGCGATCCCCCAGCGCGGCGCGCGCGAGACGAAGCCCAGCCGCTGCTGCCAGTCCAGCCGGTCGACCTTGTAGACCACGCCGTCGATGTCGAAGCCGAGGTGCGGGCGAAGCGCCTCCATGTCGCGGTAGGCGCCGAGCAGGCCCTCCAGGCCGTGGACGCAGCGCGACTGCGGCGTGGTCTGGAAGCCCCAGGCCTCGAGCTTCTCGAGCGCGCCCCACTGGGTCTCCGCAAACGGCGCGCTGACCAGGCCCCACGCATAGGCGAAGAAGCGCAGCGGCCGGCCGGCCGTGATCTTCGGATCGATCTGGCGCAGCGATCCGGCGGCGGCGTTGCGCGGGTTGGCGTAGGTGCGCTGGCCGGCGGCGGCGGCGGCTTCGTTCAGGGCGGCGAACTCGGTATGGCCGAGATAGATTTCGCCGCGCACCTCGATGAGCTGCGGCCAGCCCGAGCCGCGTAGCGTCTTCGGGATCTCGCCGATCGTGCGGACGTTGGCGGTGACGTCCTCGCCGACCCGGCCGTCGCCGCGGGTGGCGGCGCGGACCAGTTCGCCCTTCTCGTAGCGGATCGAGCAGGAGAGCCCGTCGATCTTCGGCTCGGCGGTGTAGGCGACCGGCTCGTCGCCCAGCCTGAGGAACCGCCGCACGCGGGCGTCGAACTCGGCGGCGTCCTCGTCGGAGAAGGCGTTGTCGAGCGACAGCATAGGCACGCCATGCTCCACCGGCGCGAACTGGTCCGAACGCGCCGCGCCCACCTTCAGCGAGGGCGAGTTCTCGCGGACCAGGTGCGGGAAGCGGGCCTCGATCTCGGCGTTGCGGCGCTTCAGTTCGTCGTACTCGGCGTCGGAGACGACCGGGGCGTCGTCGCGGAAATAGGCGATGTCGTTGCGCGCGATCTCGTCGGCGAGCCGGGTGAGCTCGTCCGCCGCTTCGGCTTCCGTGAGATCGGCCACGGGTTTCACGCTTCCCTCGCGTTCATCGGGAGGCACACCCAGCGCGGCGAGGGTGGGGCAGTCAGGGCTGGGCCCCAAGGTCCGCGGATGATCCTCACTTCCCCACCCGTCCGCTGCTTCGCGCGTCCACTCTCCCCATAAAGGCGAGGGAGGAAATGCGCTACGCTCCCATCAGCGCCCGGGCGGCGGCGCGGGCGGCGTCGGTGACCTCGGCGCCGGCGAGCATGCGGGCGATCTCCTCGGCCCGGGCCTCGGAGGCGGCGAGCGGCTGCACGACGGTGCGGACGCGCTCGCCGTCGCCCGCCATGGCGATCAGCCAGTGGGCGTCCGCGCGGGCGGCGACCTGCGGCGAGTGGGTGACCACCAGCACCTGCGCCTCGCTGGCAAGCCGCCTGAGCCGCAGGCCCACGGCGTCGGCGACGGCGCCGCCCACGCCCTGGTCCACCTCGTCGAAGATCATCAGCGGCTGGGGCCCGGCGCCGCGGCCGGCCAGCGCGGCCTTCAGGGCCAGGGCGAAGCGGGCGAGCTCGCCGCCGGAAGCGATGGCGGCCAGTTCGGCGAACGGGGCGCCGGGATTGGTGGCGATCTCGAAGGCCACGCGATCGAGTCCGCCCGGCCCGGCGCGTTCCTCCGCGAGCGCCTCGACGGCGACGCGGAAGCGCGTCTTCTCCAGCTTCAAGGGGCCGAGCTCGGCGGTGACCGCTTCGGCCAGCCGCTCGCCGGCGGCGCGGCGGGCGGCGCCGAGCGCGGCGGCGGCCGCAAGGTAGCCCTCGCGCGCCGCCCTGAGGTCGCCCTCGGCCGCGCTGAGCGCGCTCTCGGAGGTCTCGGCGGCGCGCAGGCGCTCGGCGAAACGCTCGCGCAGGCTCGGCAGCGCCTCGACCGCCACGCCCAGCTTGCGGGCGAATCCGCGCAGGTCGAACAGCCGTTCCTCGGCTTTCTCGAGGCGGTCCGGCTCGAAGTGGAAGCCGTCGGCGGCCGCGTCGACCGCGGCCTCGGCTTCCTGGGCCTCGATCAGCACGCGATCGAGGGCGGCCGAGGCCTCGGCGAGTCGCCGCACCGCCGCCGTCCCCTCCCCCGCGCCCGCCGAAAGCGCGCGCTCGCGGGCGCGGTCGAGCGAGCGGACCGCGCCGGCCAGGCGGCTGGAGAGCCCCTCGAACGCCTCGCGCGCGGCGCCGATCTCGGCGAGCGCCTTCTCGGACGCGCCCAGCAGCGCGCGTTCTTCGGCGAGCTGCGCCTCCTCGCCCTCGCGCGGATCGAGGCGTTCGAGCTCGGCGAGCCGGAGCGTCAGCTCCTCGCGCTCGGCGAGCGCCTGGACGGCCAGCCCGCGGAGCTCCTCCACCCGCGCGCCTGCGGCCGACCAGCGCCGCCAGGCCTCACGGGCCGCCGCGGCCTGCGGACCCAGTCCGCCGAAGCCGTCGAGCAGCGGACGATGGGTGCGGGCGTCCAACAGGCCGACCGTCTCGTGCTGCCCGTGCACTTCCAGCAGCGCCTGGCCGATCTCCCTGAGCACGGCCACCCCGGTCGCCTGGTCGTTGACAAAGGCCCTGGAACGGCCGTCGGCGGCGAGCGTGCGGCGCAGCACCAGGTCCTCGTCGCGGGCGTAGGAGAGGCCCCTGTCTTCGAGCAGCTCCCAGACGGGATGGTCGGGGGCCGGCGCGAACACCGCCGAGGCCGCGGCCTGGGCGGCGCCGCGGCGCACCAGCCCGGCGTCGGCGCGCGCGCCGGTCGCAAGGCCCAGCGCGTCCAGGATGATCGACTTGCCGGCCCCGGTCTCGCCGGTGAGCACGGTCAGCCCCGGGCCGATCGAGAGGTCGAGCGCCTCGATCAGCACCACGTCGCGGATCCACAGTCCGATCAGCATGGGAGGAGGATCGCCCGGATTCGCCCCTCTCAGGAAGGGCCGCCCCGGCGCAAATGTGCCTGATTTGTTCTTATGCTGCAAGCCCGGGTTCGGCGCCGAGCCGCCCGGGGGACGAGGGCGGCCTAAGGCTTCGCCGCGGCCGTGGTCTGGGTGGTTGCGGGCACGGACGCCGGCGGCTGCACCGTCCGCGACTTGTCGCGCCGGAACGGGATGTGGAAGAGCCCGCGCCGGCCCCCGCCGTTCGGCGCGACCGCCGGGCGCAGCCCGCTGGAGGTCAGCAGCTTGTAGGCGTCGGCGTACCAGGGATCGCCGGGGTAGTTGTAGCCCAACACCGCGCCGTTGCGCTTGGCCTCCTCCATGAGACCGAGCGTCAGGTTGGCTTCCACCAGGCGGTAGAGCGCTTCGGGCGTGTGGGTGGTGGTCTGGTATTTGTCGACCACGGTCTTGAAGCGGCCGATTGCGGCCAGGGTGTCGCCCTGGCGCAGGTACCAGCGGCCGATGGTCATCTCCTTGCCGGCCAGCTGGTCATTGACCATGTCGATCTTCACCCGCGCGTCGCGGGCGTATTCGGTGTCCGGATAGCGCTGGACCACCTCGCGCAGGTTGTCGAGCGCCTGCAAGGTCGCCGCCTGGTCCCGGCCGACGTCGACGATCTGCTCGAAGTAGCAGACGGCCTTCAGGTAGTGCGCGTAGGCGGCGGCGGGATTGCCCGGATAGAGCTGGATGAAGCGGTCGGAATCGGAGATCGCCTCCTGGTAGTTGTTCGCTTCGTAGTGGGCGAAGGCCTGCATCAGGATCGAGCGGCGGGCCCACTCCGAATAGGGGTGCTGGCGCTCCACTTCCTGGAAATAGTCCACCGCCTGGGTCCACAGGTGGCGATCCATGTAGTTGGCGCCGGTGGAATAGAGCAGCTCGACGGGCCGCTCCTCGTAGGCGAGCTTGGGCTTGGGCTTCGGCCTGAGGCTGGAGCAGGCGCCCAGGGCCAGGGCGCAACAGGTGGCGATCAGCGTCGGGCGAACCCACGAATTCCGAACGAAGAGCACCTTCACCTCAAGGCCAGAGAGCGCGCGCCCCCACGCGAGGAGTCGCTTCTACAGCATCCGAATATGGCCGCAAACGGATCAGGGGTCGCAGCCCCCGTCCGGAGAGTCACACCGCCTCGGCGAGATCCTCGATCAGGGTGCGCCAGCGCCAGGCGCCGGGGTTGGCGGCGACGGCGCGGATCAGCTGGTTGTTGATCGCATGGCCCGCGAGCTCGGCTTCGAAACGGCCGATGATCGGCGCGCCCAGCACGAACAGATCGCCGATCGCGTCCAGCGCCTTGTGGCGCACGAACTCGTCGGGGCGGCGCGGGCCTTCCGGATTCAGCACCCGATCGCCCTCGATCACCACCACGTTCTCCAGGCTGCCCCCGCGGGCGAGGCCCATCGACCGCAGGGCTTCCACCTCCTGGAGGAAGCCGAAGGTCCGGCAGTCGGCGATCTCGGCGCGGAACGCGCGCTCGTCCATCGCCATGTCCAGCGACTGGCGGCCGATCACCGCGGTCGGGAAGCGGATCTCGAAGGCGACCTCGAAGCCCGAGGCGGGCGAGAGCGCCGCGCGCTTGTCGCCAGCCAGGACCTCGACCGTCTCCAGCATCTCGATGTAGCGGCGCGGCGCGTCCTGCTGGCGTTTGCCGGCGCGGTCGAGGATCTGCACGAACGGCAGCGCCGAGCCGTCCATGATCGGCATCTCCGGCCCGTCGAGCTCGACGACCGCGTTGTCGATCCCGAGCATGACCAGGGCGCACATCAGGTGCTCGATAGTGGCGACCGTGACGCCGGCGTCATTGCCGATGACTGTGCCGAGTTGAGTCTTGCACACCGCCTCCGGCGCGACGGCGACGCGGTTGTCGGCGCCGGCCACATCGGTGCGGACGAAGACGATTCCGGTATCGGGCCCGGCCGAACGCACGGCCGCGCGCGTAGGGGCGCCGGTATGCACGCCCACGCCCGCGAACAGCGCCGGCGCCCGAACTGTATGCTGAAACGCCTCTGAGGCCACGCTATCGACCTTCCCCAAAGCTGGTCTGCCGGCCACCGAAGACCGAGATACGTCCCGCTTGCCTGCTAAGATGATTGGCCAGGAGCGGCAAAACACTTGCTGTTTCGCAATGTTTCGCTTTGGGAAGGGTTAACTTGACCTGCTCGGTTAATCACCAATAGCAACCGATTGTGTCGGGCCCAAAGCATTGGGCGGACGCCCCGAAGGACGCCCGCCCGCAGGTCCCCAACGTAACTCGAAATCTAGTTGGCTAGGCGGCGCAGGAAGGAGGGGATCTCCAGGTCCTCGCCGGCGTCGGCCTGCGCCTCCGGGGCTTCGGCCGCAAGCGCGCCGCCGCGGGTCGAGATGGCGCGCGGCACGGGGCCGGGCTGCGGCGCGTCATAGCGCGGCCGGCCGCCGAACAGGCTCAGGAAGCCGCCGCGCGGCTTGCGCGGCTCGTAGGCGGGCTCGGCGAACAGCGGCTCGTCGTCGCCCCCGCCCTCCTCCTCGTCGGCCACGGAGGGGTCGACGATGCGCGCGACCGGCGCGGCGATCCGCGGCCCGGCGACCACAGGCTCCAGGGACAGGCCCGCGCCATAGAGATCGGGCTGCTCCTGATCGAGCGCGAGGACGGGCTCGGGCGCCGGCTCGGGCGCGATCTCCATCGCCGCGGCGGCCACCGGCTCGGGCGCCTCCACGGCTTGCGGCTCCTCCGCCGGCTGCGGCAGGGCCGTCGCGCGGCGCAGCGGCTTGGGCTCGATGGCGGCGATCGAGGCCCCATCCATGCCGGTGGCGACGACCGAGACGCGGATCATGCCGTCGAGCGACGGATCGAAGGCCGCGCCGAAGATGATGTTGGCTTCCGGATCGACCTGCTCGGCGATGGCGTTGGCCGCCTCGTCGACCTCCAGCAGGGTCATGTCCAGGCCGCCGGTGACGTTGACCAGCACCGCCTTGGCGCCCTTCAGCGAGACCTCGTCCAGCAGCGGGTTCTGGATGGCGTTGTGGGCGGCCATCAGCGCGCGGTCCTCGCCGGTCGCCTCGCCGGTGCCCATCATCGCCTTGCCCATCTCGGTCATCACCGTGCGGACGTCGGCGAAATCGAGGTTGATCAGGCCGGGCAGCACCATCAGGTCCGTGATGGAGCGGACGCCCGAATGCAGCACCTGGTCGGCCATGCCGAACGCCTCGGCGAAGGTGGTCCGCTCGTTGGCCACCCGGAACAGGTTCTGGTTGGGGATGACGATCAGGGTGTCGACGTAGCGCTGCAGCTCGTTGATGCCGGCGTCGGCCAGCCGCATGCGGTGGCGGCCTTCGAAGTGGAACGGCTTGGTGACCACGCCCACCGTCAGGATGCCGCGCTCGCGGGCGCACTTGGCGATGATCGGGGCCGCGCCGGTGCCGGTGCCGCCGCCCATGCCGGCGGTGATGAAGATCATGTGCGCGCCGTCGAGGTGCTCGCCGATCTCCGGAATGCTCTCCTCGGCCGCGCTCATGCCGACCTCGGGATGGGCGCCCGCGCCCAGGCCCTGGGTCACCGTCACGCCGAGCTGGATGCGCCGCTCGGTCTTCGCGAACTGCAGCTGCTGGGCGTCGGTGTTGGCGACCACGAACTCCACGCCCTCGAGGCCGGCGTCGATCATGTTGTTGACTGCATTGCCGCCGGCGCCGCCGACGCCGAACACCACGATCCTGGGCTTGAGCTCCGTCGCCTTGGGCGCTGAGAGTGAAATGGTCATGGGGACCCCCGCCGTCCTGCCGATTGCGCCCTGGCGAGCCGGCCCGCGCGCCGAATCGCCAGCTCCTTAAGGATGGGTTTACTAGGCGACCGACATCCTTAATCGAGGGTTAAGGCCTTAGCCTGAGTCGGCGCTGGGTCGAGACCGCCGGAAACCGAAAAAAGCCGTTGTTCCACAAGGGGTAGCGCGAATCGGGGTCGCAAGCGGGAAGCGAGCGATTCTTCCTGATAGATTGCCGCAGGGCAGGCGGGAGCGGCGGCGTGGGGCCAGGCGAGATCGCGGTCGGTTGGGCCGGGCGGGACGACGCCCATGAGGTCTCCGGCGTGCTCGCCGAGGGCGCCGCCTGGATGGCCCGCAAGGGCTGGCCCGGCTGGACGGCGGCCGACATCGCCCCCGCCTTCGTGGCCGCGCGGATCGCGGCCTGCGAAATGGCCGCGGCGAGGCTCGATGGCGTCGTCGCCGGGGTCTGCACCCTCACCCGCTCGGACCCCGAGTTCTGGCCGGACGATGCGCCCGGCGAGGCGGCCTACCTGCATCGGCTCGCCGTGCGCCGGCGCTTCGCGGGCGCTCGGGTGACGCCCGCGATCGTGGCCTGGTGCGCGCAGACCGCCCGCGACTGGGGCTGCCGCGCGCTCAAGCTCGATTGCCATCCGCACATCAGCGGCATCTACCTGCGGCTCGGCTTCACCCGCCTCGACAGCTGGACGACGCACCCCTCGGACCGGTCGCCTTACCTGGTCGACCGCTTCGTGATGGCGCTCTGACGCTCGAGATGAGGCGCGCGCCACTATCCCACGGGGCTCACGCGTAGCTCACGACCTCGTACTCGATGCCGTCGGGATCCAGGAAATAGAACCGCCGGCCCGGGGGGTAGTCGCCGTGGCTGAACGGCGTGAGGCCGGCCGCCACGACGCGCGCTTCGACCGCATCGAGGTCATCGACCTCCACGCCGATGTGGTTCAGCGGCTGGCCCTTCGGAAACGTGGGACCCCCGCCGGCCGGGGCGTAGAGCGCAAGGTAATGGTCCTGCGAGCCGACGTGGACCGTGCGGCCGCCGGCCATCGCCTGTCCCTGCCAGCGAACGCTCCAGCCGAAAACTTCGCCCATCAGCTTCGCGGCCGCGTCGGGATCCGACACGGTGACATTCACATGTTCGAGTCTGAGCGCCGGCATGACCTCGCCTCCTCTCTCTGCGCGCGGCCCCGCATGGCCGCCATTGCCCCTCCTACAATCTCAAGCTAACTTGAGGTCAAGATATCAATTCGGCCGACGGATGATCCCTGACCGCACGCTCACGATCGGCGAGCTCGCCAGCCGCACGGGCCTCACCGTCTCGGCGATCCGGTTCTACGAGAGCCGCGGACTGGTGCGGGCGATCCGGACGGCGGGCAATCAGCGCCGTTTCCTGCGCTCCGACATCCGCCGGCTCTCCTTCGCGCTCATCGCCCAGCAGCTCGGGCTGACGCTCGGGCAGATCGAGGCGGAGCTCGCGACGCTTCCGGAGGGACGCGCGCCCACCCGCGCCGATTGGCACAGGATCAGCGAGCGCGTCCGGGGCGTGCTGGATCAGAAGATCGCCATGCTGGAGCGCACCCGCGAGAAGCTGGACGTCTGCATCGGCTGCGGCTGCCTCTCGCTCGACACCTGCGCCCTCTACAACCCCGACGACCGCGCCGGCCGCGCCGGCCCCGGGCCGCGGTTCGTGATCACGAACGAGACGCCTTAGGCGCCCGGATCAAAGGTTCTCGCGCAGCCAGGCCGCGGCCTTGGCGACCGGGTTGGCGCGCGGGTCGAGCGGCTCGCGCTTGAGCTTGGCGGAGGCCAGCGCCTTGGAGGAGACCGCCTCGCGCGGTCCGAATGCGGCGCGGTGCAGCAGGCCCGCGGCCGCGGTGAACGCCGGACCTGAGGCGGCGTCGGCGAGGTGCGGCACGCGACGCGGCCGGCCAAGCCGAACCGGCCGATCGAACACGCGCACCGCCACTTCGCGCACCCCGGCGAGCTGGCTGGCGCCGCCGGTCAGCACCAGGCCCGCGCCTGGCTCGACCGGCGCGCCCGAGGCCTTGAGCCGGTCCCGAAGCAGCTCCAGCGTCTCCTCCACACGCGGCGCGATGATGCCCTTGAGCAGGGACCGGGGCGCGACCACCGGCCCGGCGCCGGGATCGTCGCCGCGGGGCGGCGCCTCGATCATCTCGCGGTCCTCGTTGGCCGAAGCGATGGCCGAGCCGTGCAGGGTCTTGATGCGTTCGGCGCCGGCGACGGAGGTGGACAGGCCGCGGGCGATGTCGTGGGTCACGTGGTGGCCGCCGACCGGCACGGTCTCGACATGCACCAGGCTGCCCTGGTTGAACACCGCCGCCGAGGTCGAGCCGCCGCCCATGTCGATGCAGACGGCGCCCAAGTCCATCTCGTCTTCCTCCAGCGCGGCGAGCGCCGAGACGAAGGGGGCGGCCACGACGCCTTCGAGCTGCAGGTGGGCCCGCTCCACGCAGGCGCCCAGGGTGTTGAACACCGCCTCCGAGATCGAGACGACGAGGAGCTCGACGCCCAGGATGCGGCCGAACATGGCGCGCGGATCGCGCACGCCGCCCTGGCCGTCGACGGACCAGGCGACCGGCAGGATGTGCACCGCCCGGCGGCCGGGCAGCTTGATCTGGGAGAGCGCGTGCTGGATGGCGCGGACCAGGTCGTTGTCGCCGATCGGCCGGGCGCCGATGGAGACGCGGCCTGCGATGCGGTTCGAGGTGAGCTGGCCGCCGGCGGTCGCCACGGCGACGCCCTGGACCGAGACGCCGGCCACCGTCTCGGCGCGCTCGACGGCCTGGGCGATGGCGTCCGACGCCTCGTCGAGGTTGACGATCGCCCCGCCCTTGATCCCGCGCGACTGCACATAGCCGACCCCGGCGGTGGTGAGCGTCCGGTCGGCACGGCGCACGCCGTCGGGCTTCATGATGAAGCAGGCCACCTTGGAGGCGCCGAGGTCCACGGCGGCCACGACCGGCGGGCGCACGAGCGCGGCCTTCAGCCCCTCGCGGGCGTCCTTCCTGGGCTCGGACCGGCTGGCCAGCTTCACCATTTCTCTCGTCACGCGTCCTGCAAGGGTCTGGAACTAGGCGCCGGCCGGCGCGGCGCGGCCGGGCGGGGCGGGTTCGCGCGGCCGCACGGCCACGACGTCGGGATTGCGCAGGTCGATCCGCTCGAAGCCGAGCTCGAGCACGCGCGCGCGCTCCTCGAGCTGCTCGAGCTGCATCAGGGCGTCTTCCTCGCCCGTGGCGGACAGCTGGATCAGCGAGCCGTCCTTCATCCGCAGGTCCCAGCGGCGGTCGTCGACGCGCACCAGCGCCTCCATGCGGGACATCAGCCGCGGGCGCTGCGCCAGCATCGGCAGGATCTGCGGCGCGGCCGCTGCGGCGCCTTGGCCGACCACCAGCGGCAAGCCGGCGAAGCGGGCGGGATCGGCTTCCGGGATCGGCTGGCCGTGGTCGTCGATGACCAGCGTCCGGCCGTCGTGCTGCCAGACTGCGAGCTGACGGCGCTGCACGACCGAGATCACCAAGGTGTCGGGCAGCAGGCGGAGCACCCGGGCGTCCTTCACCCAGCCGACCGTCTCGACCTTGCGCTTCAGGCCGTCGAGATCGAGGCCGAGCAGCGGCTGGTTGCGATAGAGGCCGGCCGCCTTGACGATGTCGGCGGCGGCGGCCGGCGAGGCGCCCTGGATGCGCACCGCACGCAGGCGGAAGCCCGCCTCGGCCAACCGGCCGTCGGCCGCCTGGCGGACGCCCGCCGCGAGACTCTCCGCCCGGTGGCCGGTCGCCAGCACGCCCGCGAAGGCGATGGCGAGGAGCCCGGCCGCGCCGGCGAGGATCAGCCTGGGGGAAGGGCCGTGATCGCCCACGCCGTCGCGCACGCCCCGCCGGCCGCCCGGAGCCTTGCCCCGCGACCGCGGAGCCGGTTTCAGGGGCGCCTTGGCCCGAGGTTTCGCCTCAGCTCGCGGTCCCCCCCGCACGGCCGCGGGCATAGGCGTCCTCCGTGATCCACAGCACCAGCCGATCGAACTCCACGCCCAGCTTCGCCGCCTGCTCGGGAACGAGCGAAGTGGGCGTCATGCCGGGCTGCGTGTTCACTTCAAGCAGGACCAGAATGTCGTTAACGTCGTCATAACGCAGGTCCGAGCGGGTCACCCCGCGGCAGCCCAGGGCGGCGTGCGCGGTCTCGGCCAATCTCAGCGCTTTTTCAAAGGCATGTGGCGGGATGGGAGCCGGCACGACGTGCTCGGATCCGCCCTCTCCGTACTTGGCCTCGTAGTCATAGAATCCGGCCCTCGGAATGATCTCCGTGACAGTCATGGCCCTGCCCTCCATGACGCCGACGGCGAGCTCCTTGCCGGCGACATAGGGCTCGATCATCACCTCCTCGCCGAACGCCCAGTCGGGCGCGGCGATCTCCTGGGGCGGGGCGTTGGCGCCCTTCGGCACGATGAACACCCCGACCGAGGAGCCCTCGGCGTTCGGCTTCACCACGTAGGGCGGCGCCATGACGTGCGAGCGCGCCGCCGCCAGCCGGTTGAAGAGGCCGCCGCCGGGCACCGCCACGCCCGCCGCAGCCATCACCGCCTTCGACTTCGCCTTGTCCATGGCGAGCGCGGAGGCCAGCACGCCGCAATGGCTGTAGGGGATCGCGAGCGTCTCCAGCACGCCCTGCACGCAGCCGTCCTCGCCCCAGGCGCCGTGCAGGGCGTTGAAGCAGACGTCGGGCCTCAGCTTCGCCAGCACCTGGGCGAGGTCGCGCCCGGCGTCCACGCGGCTGACCTTCGCCCCCAGCCGCTCGAGCGCCCCGGCGCAGGCGGCGCCGGAGACTAGGCTCACCTCCCGCTCCGAGGAGAGCCCGCCCAAGAGGACGGCGACATGATGTCCGGAAAGCGGGCCTGGCATGGGACGACTCGGGTCCGATTGGTGAAGTCCTCGCGGTGACCGAGCGCGGGCGCACGGTCAAGCGCCGCAGGCGACGCAGGCTTCTAGGCGATGCGTCCGATCAGGGCGCCTCGAGGCGCGAGCAGGATCGCTTCGGGCAGCCGCAGGCTCGACCAGAGCTCGGCGGCCTCGACTCCCAGCTTGACGGCAAGCCACACGCTGAGGACCGTACCGTGACTCACCACGATCAGCGGCCGCTCGGGATGGCGCGACAGCCCGGCCGCAAAGCGCCCAGCCGCAGCCGTCCCCGTCTCGGCGCCCTGCACGCTGAGCTCCGGCTCGCGCAGGCTCCGCAGCACACGTGCGCGCACCGCTGTCGGATCCGCCTCGTAGGGGCCACGCCTCGCGCCGATGCTCGTCGAAGGCGGCCTCGGCTGCGACGCGCAGCCCCCAACGGCGGGCGAGAATCTCGGCGGTCTCGACCGCCTTCGGCTCGGTGCTCGCCAGCACGGCGGCGGGCGCGAGATCGGGCAACCGGGCGGCCAGCGCTGCGGCGGCCGCGCGACCAGCGCCGGACAGGCGCCACTGCGGAGGTGGAACATCGGCCTGTTGCTGCGGCGCGGCGTGGCGCACCAGGACCAGCGCCGGGCCGCTCACGCCGGTTTGCCGATCCGCTTGATCTCCCACTCGAGATCGACGCCGAACTTCGCCTTCACCTCGGCGCGGACGGCCTCGCCCAGGCCCTCGAGGTCCGCGGCGGTGGCTTCGCCGGTGTTGATCAGGAAATTGGCGTGCAGCGGCGAGAACATCGCCCCGCCGAACGGCTTGCCGCGCCAGCCGGCCTCGTCCACCAGCCTCCAGGAGGAACCACCGGGCGGGTTCTTGAAGGTCGAGCCGCCGGTCTTCTCGCGGATCGGCTGGGTCGCCTCGCGCCGCTCAGTGATCTGCGTCATCCGGGCCTCGATGGCGGCGGGGTCGTCCGGACGACCCTGGAAAAGCGCGCCGGTGAAGATCAGCGGCTCCTCCGCGGCGCGGGCGGACCTGCGGTAGCCGAAGCCCATGTCGGCGTTGGTGAGCCTGAGCCGCTCGCCCGAGCGGCCGACGGCGTAGGCCTCCACCAGCACGTCCTTGGTCTCCGCGCCATAGCAGCCGGCGTTCATGACGCAGGCGCCGCCGATCGAGCCGGGAACCCCGCGGTAGAACTCCAGCCCGGCGATCCCGGCCCTGGCCGCCTCACGCGCCAGCGTCGCGTCGAGCACGGCGGCGCCGGCGAAGATCTGGGCGCCCTGGCGGGCCTCCACCCGCCCGAAGCCGCGGCCGAGGCGCACGACGACGCCATCCACCCCGCCGTCGCGCACCAGGGTGTTGGAGCCGACGCCCAGCGCGGTCACCGGAACCGCCGCGTCCAGGCCCTTCAGGAACTGCGCGAGATCGGCCTCGTCGTCGGGCAGGAACAGCACCTCGGCGGGACCTCCGACGCGGAACCAGGTGAAGGCGCCGAGCGGCTCGCCCAATAGGAGCTTGCCGCGGACGCTCGGCAGCCGATCCTTCCAGCTCATCCGGGCGCGCTCATTCGGCGGCCTTGTCCAGCGCCTGCAACTGGGCCGGCAGCGCATTGGCCCAGCCGGTGATGTCGCCGGCCCCCAGGCAGACCACCACGTCGCCGGCGCGGGCCTCCTCGGCGATCAGCCGCGGCAGCTCTGCGGGGCTCTCCAGCGCGATCGCGCGGCGGTGACCGTAGCGGCGCAGGCCCTCCACCAGGGCCTCGCGGTCGATGCCCGGGATCGGCGCCTCGCCCGCCGGATAGACCTCGGCCACGATCACCGCGTCGGCGTCGTTGAAGGCGTGGCAGAACTCGTCGAACAGGTCCCGCAGCCGGGTGAAGCGGTGCGGCTGGACCACCGCGATGACCCGGCCGTCGGTGACCGCGCGGGCGGCCTTCAGCACCGAGGCGATCTCCACCGGATGGTGGCCGTAGTCGTCGACGATGCGGACCCCGTGGGTCACCCCGGTCGTGGTGAAGCGGCGCTTCACGCCCTCGAAGCCGGCGAGCCCTCGGCGGATGTCATCCGGCGTCACGCCCAGCTCGCGCGCCACGGCGATCGCGGCCAGGGCGTTCAGCACGTTGTGGTGGACGGCCATGGGCAGGCGCAGGTCCGCGATCGTCGCCTCGCCGTCCTCGTGGGGCGCGATCACCGCATCGAACCGGGCGCCTTCCGGGCCCATGGCGACCTTCTCGGCGCGCACCTGCGCCTGCGGATTGACGCCGTAGGTCACCAGCCGGCGGTTCTCCACGCGGGCGGCCATCGCCTGCACTTCGGGGTGGTCCGTGCAGACGGCGGCGAAGCCGTAGAAGGGGATGTTCTCCACGAAGTCGCGAAACGCCCTCTTCACCGCCTCGAAGTCGCCGTAGTGGTCGAGGTGTTCGGGATCGATGTTGGTGACCACCGCCACCGTCGAGCGCAGCTTGAGGAAGGTGCCGTCGCTCTCGTCGGCCTCGACCACGATCCAGTCGCCCTGACCGACCTTGGCGTTGGCGCCGTAGGCGTTGATGATGCCGCCGTTGACCACCGTCGGATCGAGGCCGCCGGCGTCCAGCAGGGCGGCGATCATCGAGGTGGTGGTGGTCTTGCCGTGGGTGCCGCCGACCGCGATCGAGAACTGCAGGCGCATCAGTTCGGAGAGCATCTCGGCGCGCCTGACCAGCGGCAGCCGCCGCTCGCGCGCGGCGGCCATCTCCGGATTGTCCGGCTTGACGGCCGTCGAGTAGACCACCGCCGAGGCGCCGTCGACCTGGGCCGCCTGATGGCCGATGAAGACCTTGGCGCCGAGCTTCGAGAGCCGCTCGGTGTTGGCCGAGGCCTTGGCGTCCGAGCCCTGCACCTGATACCCGATGCGCAGCATGATCTCGGCGATGCCGCTCATGCCGATTCCGCCGATGCCGATGAAGTGCACGGGGCCGATCTCGAAGGGCACGGGGCGGCGCGTCATGCCCAGGTGCTAGCGCAACCGCGTTGCGAATTCACGCTAGCTTTTGGGCGCCACGGGGACGCAGGCCAGCCTGGCCGCGTGCAGCCGGCAGCGGACCGTCACCTTGTCGTCGAGGTCGTGGAACGCGCCCACCCAGTCGGCGCCGGCCCGGTCGAACACGAAGTAGCCGAACTCGCCGGTGGTGATGGCGTCGGCCTTGACGCCGTCGACGGGCAGCTCGAGCTGCAGCGGACGGTGCGGATCGCGCGGATCCTCGACGTCG
Organism: Phenylobacterium sp.; assembly: GCF_035475775.1. Taxonomy (GTDB): domain Bacteria; phylum Pseudomonadota; class Alphaproteobacteria; order Caulobacterales; family Caulobacteraceae; genus Phenylobacterium. The sequence goes on from NZ_DATIMC010000049.1 coordinate 17,167, forward strand.
CCGCCGGTGCCGACGATCAGCTCCGGCGGACGCGCCTCGCCGAAGTCCAGGCTGGTGAAGTTGTGCACGTGGCCGGCCAGCATCAGCGAGACGTGGCGCCAGGAGACGTCGGCGCCCGGGGTGGCGAACCACGCCTTGACGGCCTCGCGCACGTTCGCGTTGCCCCAGTCGCCGCCGAGCGAGAGGCCCTTGTGCGACAGGGCCCAGAGGGGGCGGTGGGTGACCAGCCAGGTGGGCTCGCGGCTGTCGAGCACCGGCAGGATGTTCTTGCTCGCCGCGGCTTCGGCCCCGGCGTCGGGCTTGTTGTCGTCGGCCTCGGCGTCGTCGAAGATCGCCAGCTGCACCCCGCCGATCGGCGCGAACCAGGTCTGCTCGGAGGTGGCGCAGGCGATGCCCTTCAGCGGCGGCAAGGGATCGATCAGCCGGAACCAGCCGGCGCCGCCGCGGGCGCAATCCTCGTGGTTTCCTCGCACGAACACCCAGGGCGCGGCGGCGAGCAGCGGCGCGGCCGGGTCGAACAGCTCGGCCTTCCAGGTCGGCCAGCGGTCGCCGTAGGGGCTGCCGGCGCAGGCCTCCATCGCCGGCGGGCACGGGGATTCGCGGTAGTAGTAGTCGCCGAGGTGGATCACCAGGTCGGGATGCTGGGCGGCCGCGAGCCGCGCCACTCTGGCGAACGGCCAGCCGGCGGTGGTGTCGTTGCAGTTCTGCACCAGCCCCTTGACGATCCGGCAGCCGCTGTCGCCGAAGATCACCAGCCGCATCGGCCGGGCGATCGGCGCCCTGAGTGCGGCGCCGGCCACTGCGATGCGCCGGGCGCGCCTGGGCAGGCGCGCCGCGCAGACCCGGTTCGCGAACGCCTCGTCAGGTCCGGCGCGGGTCTGCATGAGGATCGCCTTGCCGTCGACGCGCAGCCTTGGGCAGCGGGCGCCCTCGACGACCGCGCGCGCCTCGGCGCCCTTGGGCGTCAGCTCCACCCAGGCGACCGGAGCCGCACAGGCCGGGGCGGCCAGCGCGAGGCCGATCAGGACGATCATCCACTTCAGCATCGCGCGCCCCCCATCCCGAGAGGCGAGTCATAGCCGAGCTCAGGCTCGCTCCGCCACCACGGCGCGGCCGCGGGCCGTCTCCTCGACGACGTCGGCCAGGCGCTCCGCGGCGTCGGCGATTGCGACCGAACGGGCCGCCGCGGCCATGCGGGCGAGCCGCTTCGGGTTGCTGAGCAGCTTCTCCATCGCCGTGGCCAGGGAATCCACGGAGAGCTGCTGCTCGCGCGCAACCTCCGCGCCGCCGGCTTCCGCCAGGAGCCGCGCGTTCTGGCCCTGGTCGTCGTCGATGGCGATGGCCAGCGGCACCAGGATCGAGGGCTTGCCCGCCACCGCGAACTCGCACACCGAGCCCGCGCCCGAGCGGCCGATCACCAGGTGGGCGTCGCGCAGCCGGCTGGCGATGTCGCGGAAGAACGGGGCCACCTCGGCGTCGATCATGGCGTTGCGGTAGATGCGGCGCGCGGTGTCCATGGATTCCGGACGGGTCTGCTGCTGGATCACCAGACGGCGCTTCAGCTCCTCGGGCAGGGCCGCCACCGCCTCGGGCACCAGTTCGGAGAGCAGCCGCGCCCCCTGGCTGCCGCCGGTCACCAGCACGCGCACCGGTCCGCCGGGATCGGGGGGCGTGTAGGGATGCTTCGCCAGCGCCCGGATCGGCGGCCGCACGGGGTTGCCGACCACCACCGCCCGGCCCGCCACCTTGGGCGGCGCCTTGAGCAGCGTCGGGAAGGCGCAGGCCACCGTCGTGACGTGCGGCGCCAGCCTGCGGTTCGCCCGGCCCATGACCGCGTTCTGCTCGTGTATGACGGTGGGCCGCCTGTCCAGGATCGCGGCGACCAGGGCTGGCGCCGAGGGATAGCCGCCGAAGCCCACCACCACATTCGGCCCGATCTCGCGGTAGGCGCGGCGCGCCTGCATGGCCCCGCGGAACACGGAAAAGCCTGCGCGCAACATGCCCACCGGATCGCCGGGTCGGTAGGTCGCGGCCGAGAGCCCGATGCGCCGCTCGGCGGGGAAGTCGGAGGCCAGTCCCGCCACGCGCTCGTCGGAGGCCAGCACGACGCTCCAGCCGCGGGCGATCAGGGCCTCGGCGAGAGCCTGGGCGGGGAACAGGTGCCCTCCGGTCCCTCCCGCGGCGACGACGGCGAGCTTGCGCATGACCCGAGCCGCTTTAGGCGAACGCGCCGGCCTTGGCGAGGCCTTCCGAGGGAGCGTAGGCGCCGGGCCGCCTTCGGGTGAGCGCCAGCGCCATGCCGAGCGTCAGGCCCATGGCCAGCATCGAGGAGCCGCCATAGGAGATGAAGGGCAGCGTCATGCCCTTGGTCGGGATCATGTCGAGGTTCACCGCGATGTTGATGATGGTTTGCTGGCCGACCAGCACGAAGAGACCGGCGGCCGCGACCTGCTCGAAGGGGTCGGACAGCTTGAGCGAGCGGTAGAGGCCGCGGATCACCACGAAGGCGAAGAGGCTGATCAGGATCAGCGAGAAGATCAGGCCGTACTCCTCCGCGCCCACGGAATAGATGAAGTCGGTGTGCAGGTCGGGCACGTGGCGCTTCATGATCCCCTCGCCGGGCCCGCGGCCGAACAGGCCGCCCGCCGCCTGGGCCATGGCCGCGGCGTCGACCTGATGGGTGTCGGCGGTGTCGGGCGAGATGAACTTGTCGACCCGCGAATGCACGTGCGGCAGCAGGAAGTAGGTCGACGACAGGCCCGCGACGGCGACGCCGCCCAGCAGCATCACCCAGGAGAGCGGCACGCCGGCCATCCAGAAGGCGGCGCCGAAGGCGACGGTGATCAGCACCGTCTGGCCGACGTCGGGCTGGATCAGCAACAGGCCGATCGAGACGAAATAGAGACCGAAGGCGATGGAGACGCCGGGCACGCCGGCGCCCTTCTGGCCTTCGGAGAACATCCAGGCGACCAGGATGATCAGCGCCGGCTTCATGAATTCCGACGGCTGCAGCGAGAAGCCTCCGAACTCCAGCCAACGGGTGGCTCCCTTGGCGTTGTGGCCGAGGAACGGCAGGGCGACCATCACCGCGATCGCGGCGAGCCAGATGAAGAAGGCGGCGCGCCGGACGCCCTTCACCTCCAGCATGGAGGTCGAGATCAGGAGCATCGCCGCGCCGGCCGCGAAGACGCACTGGCGGACCGCGAAGTGGAACGGGTCGCCGACGTTCATCCGCGCGGCCGCCGCGGGGCTCGCGGCGAAGGCCAGCACCACCCCGGCGCCGATCAGGATCGCGAGCACGCCCAAGATCCAGCGATCGACCGTCCACCACCAGACGCCCCGAGGCGAGCGGTCCGAGCGCGGGAAGGCGTGGGCCTGGGAGGCGGGCGTCAAGCCGCGCCCCGCTGGGTGTTGGCGAGACGCTGGACGGCGGCGCGGAACGCCTCGCCCCGCTCCTCGAAGTCGGCGAACTGGTCGAACGAGGCGCAGGCCGGCGACAGCAGCACGATCGCGTCCTGGCCCGAGGCCGCCGCATCGGCGTAGGCCTGGGCCGTCGCCTGCTCGATGGTGCCCGACACCACGGCGGGCGCCTTGCCCTTCAGCACCTGCGCGAACGCCGGCGCAGCCTCGCCCACCAGGTAGGCCTTCTCGACGCGGCCGAAGAGGTCGGAGAGGCTGTCGATCCCCCCCGCCTTCGGCTGGCCGCCGGCGATCCAGTAGACCTTCGGATAACTCGCGAGGGCCTGCCGCGCGGCGTCGGCGTTGGTGGCCTTGCTGTCGTTGACGAACCGCACGCGGCCCAGCATGCCCACGGTCTCCATCCGGTGCGCGAGGCCGGGGAAGCTCAGCAGGTGGCCGGCGGCTTCCGCGGGCCCGATGCCCAGGCCCTTGGCCGCCGCGTAGGCCGCCGCCGCGTTCTGCCAGTTGTGACGGCCGGGCAGCGAACGGGCGCGCTTCAGGTCGGCGACCTCGGCGGCGCGCTCGCCGGTCGCGTCATAGAGCAGGCCGTCCAGCGCATAGACCCCCCGGCTCATCGCCTTGGAGGCCGAGATCGGCACGATGGTGCGCCGGTTGGCGGCGGTGATCTCGGTACAGATCTGCTGGCCCCACGGGTCGTCCACGCCGATCACCGCCGTGTCGCCCTTGCCCTGGTTCAGCAGGATCCGTCGCTTGGCGGCGACGTAGCCCTCCATGCCGCCGTGCCGCTCCAGGTGGTCGGGCGAGATGTTGAGCAGCACCGCCACGTCGGGATGCAGACTTGAGGTCAGGTCCAGCTGATAGGAGGAGAGCTCGAGCACATAAACCGCCCCGCCGTGCATGTCCTCCAGGCCCAGCACGCCATAGCCGATGTTGCCGCCGATGCGAACGTCGCGGCCGGCCTCGGCGCAGATGTGGCCGATCAGGGCGGTGGTGGTGGACTTCCCGTTGGTGCCGGTGATGGCGACGACCTTCGGGCGCTTGTGCTCCGGCGCGGCGTTGACGGTGCGGGCGAAGAGCTCGATGTCGCCGACGATCTCGACGCCCTCGGCGCGCGCCTTCTCCACCGTCCAGTGCGGCTCGGGATGGGTCAGCGGCACGCCCGGGGAGAGCATGACGGCGGCGAAGTCGCCCCAGTCGGCGCTCGCCAGGTCGACGACAGGCAGCCCCTCCGCCTCGGCCGCGGCGCGGGCGGCGGGGTTCTCGTCCCACAGCGCCACCTTCGCGCGGCCGGCGACGAGCGCGCGCGCCGCCGCCAGGCCGGTGCGGGCCAGGCCGAACACCGCCACCGTCGCCCCCTCGAAGCCGCGGACCGGGATCATGGCGCGAGCGATCCCTCCCTATCTCAGCTTCAGGGTGGCGAGACCCAGGAGGGCCAGCATCACCGAGACGATCCAGAAGCGGATCACGATGGTGGATTCCGACCAGCCGAGGCGCTCGAAGTGGTGGTGTACGGGCGCCATGCGGAACACCCGCCGGCCGGTCATCTTGAACGAGGCGACCTGGATCACGACCGACAGGGTCTCGGCCACGAACAGGCCGCCCACGATGGCCAGCACGATCTCGTGCTTGGTGGCCACGGCCACGGCGCCCAGCGCGCCGCCCAGCGACAGCGAGCCGGTGTCGCCCATGAATATCCTGGCGGGCGGGGCGTTGTACCAGAGGAAGCCGAGGCCGGCGCCGATGATCGCGCCGCAGAACACCGACAGCTCGCCCACGCCGGGCACGAAGTGGAGCTGCAGGTAGTTGGCGAAAACGAAGTTGCCGACCAGGTAGGCGACGAAGCCGAACGCCGCCGCGGCGATCATCACCGGCACCGTGGCGAGGCCGTCCAGGCCATCGGTGAAGTTCACCGCATTAGCCCCGCCGACCACCACGAAGGCGGCGAAGACGATGTAGAACCAGCCGAGGTTCAGGAGCAGCTCCTTGAACACCGGAAAGGCGAGCGAGGTCGCCAGGTGCGCCGATCCGGGCTCCGGCGAGGGCTGGCCGAGGCGGATCATCATCAGCACCGCCACGCCGCCGACCAGGGCTTCCAGAAGCAGGCGCAGACGCCCGGAGACCCCTTCCGTGCTCTGCCGGGTGACCTTGGCGTAGTCGTCGAGGAAGCCCAGCACGCCGTAACCGGCGGTGACCAGAATCACGGCCCAGACGTAGACGTTGGAGAGGTCGCTCCAGAGCAGGGTCCCGACCAGCAGGCCCGCCAGAATCATCAGGCCGCCCATGGTGGGCGTGCCGGCCTTCTCCACGATGTGGCGCTCGATGCCATCGCTGCGGATCGGCTGGCCGCGGCCCTGCTTGGCCTGCATCCAGCGGATGAAACGCGACCCCATGGCCACCACGACCACCAGCGCCGTCAGCAGGGCCAGGAAGGTGCGGAAGGTCTCGTAGCGGAGCAGGCGGAACGCGGTCGTGTGGCCGAAGGCGCCGACGTGCTGATAGAGCCAATAGAACATCAGCCGCCCTCCCCCGCGCCGCGTGCGGCCAGAGCCTGGGCGATCAGCCCCGCCTTGGATCCGTTCGAGCCCTTGACCATCACCAGATCGCCGGGCTCTGCGGCCCGGGCGACCAGCGGCGCCAGCTCCGCCGCGGATTCGGCGTACCCGCCTCGCCGAGTCGACGGAAGGGCGTCGTAGAGCGACTTCATGAGCGGTCCGGCGCAGAACACGAGGTCCACCGCGGCGGCCTCGAGGGGCTCGGCGAGAGCGGCGTGGAAGCGGGGTCCGTCGGCGCCCAGCTCCAGCATGTCCGTAAGCGCGACGATCCGCCGCCCCGAGGCCGGCCGCGCACCGAGGCTGGCGATCGCCGAGGCCATGGAGATCGGGTTGGCGTTGTAGCTCTCGTCGATCAGCGCGAAGCTGCCGCCGGGCAGGCGGACGGTGGTCTCGGCGCCGCGGCCCTCCAGCGGCTCGAACGAGCCCAGAGCCGCCAGGCTGTCGTCGAGGTCGACGCCGAGCGCCTCCAGCATCAGCAGCACGGCCATGGCGTTCGGGCCCCAGTGCTGGCCGGTCTGCAGGATGGGGAAGTCGAGGCCTTTGCCGTGGAAGCGGGCCTGGACGACGGCGTGGCCCTCGGCCGGCTGGAAGTCGATCAGGCGCGCGTCGCACTCGTCGCGGTGGCCGAAGGTGCGCACCTCCGCGCCGAACCGCTCGGCCTCGCCCCTCAGGAGGTCGAACCAGCGGTTGTCAGCGTTGAGCACGGCGATCCCACCGGGCTCGATCCCCTCGAAGATCTCGGCCTTGGCGCGGGCGACACCGGTCTCGCCGTCGGCGAAGTTCTCGGTGTGCACCGGCCCGACGGTGGTCACCGCGACGGCGTGCGGCCGCACCATGCGGCTGAGCGGCCGGATCTCCTCGGCGTGGTTCATGCCGATCTCGAACACCGCCCGCTCGGTTTCGCGCGGCATGCGCGCCAGCGTGAGCGGGACGCCGATGTGGTTGTTGTAGCTCTTCACCGAGGCGTGCCAGCGGCCGGCGAGCTTCAGCCCGGCCGCGACGGCCTGGGTCACCGAAGTCTTGCCCACCGAGCCGGTGACGGCTCCGCGGCGGACCTGGGGCGCGCGTTCGCGGGCGGCCGCGCCCAGCTTCTCCAGGGCGGCCAAGGCGTCGTCCACCATCACCGCCGGGCCGAACACCTGACGCGAGGCGATGACCCCCGCCGCGCCCTTCTCGAAGGCGGCCTGCACGAACTCGTGGCCGTCGCGCACGCCGCCCAGCGCCACGAACAGGTCGCCGGGCGCGAGCGTGCGGGTGTCGATCGAGACGCCGGTCGCGGCGAAGGCCTTGCCGGCCAGCTTGCCGCCGGTCGCCGCCACGATCTCCTGCGCGGTCCAGAGCGGCTCAGCCATGCACCAGCTCCAGGGCTGCGCGGGTCTCGACCACGTCGTCGAACGCATGGACGATCTCGCCCACCTTCTGGCCCTGCTCGTGGCCCTTGCCGGCCACCACCAGGACGTCGCCGTCGTGCAGCAGCGCCGCGCCGGCGCGGATCGCCTCGCGCCGATCGCCGATCTCCTTCGCCCCCTCGGCGCCGGCGAGCACCTCGGCGCGGATCGCCGCCGGGTCTTCGCTGCGCGGATTGTCGTCGGTGACGATGGCCACGTCGGCCAGGCGCGAGGCGATCTCGCCCATCATCGGCCGCTTGCCGCGGTCGCGGTCGCCGCCGGCCCCGAACACCACGATCAGCTTGCCGCGCACATGCGGCCGCAGCGCCGCGAGCACGGTCTCCAGGCCGTCGGGCGTGTGCGCATAGTCGACATAGGCCTCGCCGCCCCGCGGCCCAGCGCCGACGCGCTGCAGCCGCCCGGCCGCGCCCCGCAGCGCCTCGAGGCCCGCCAGCAGGTCGTCGACCTGCACGCCCGCCGCCAGGCAGAGGCCCGAGGCCACCAGGGCGTTGGAGGCCTGGAACGCGCCCGCGAGCGGCAGATTGACCGTGCAGGCCAGGCCGTGGACATCGAGCCTCAGCCGCTGGCCTTCGGGCAGCAGGCTGCGCTCCATCAGCCGGATGGCCTGCCCGTTCTCTCCGACCGAGACGACGCTCTGGCCGGCGCAGACCGCGGAGGCCGCAAACGCCGGGAAGGCGTCGCTATCGGCGTTCAGCACCGCCGTCCCGCCGCGCGGCAGCAGGGTTTCGAACAGGCGGAGCTTGGCGGCCCGATAGGCCTCCATCGTGCCGTGGTAGTCGAGGTGGTCCTGGGTGAGGTTGAGGAAGCCGGCGGCCTTGAGCCTGACGCCGTCCAGCCGGCGCTGGTCGACGCCGTGCGAGGAGGCCTCCATGGCGAAGTGCGTCACCCCCATCTGAGCGATGGCCGCCAGGAGCTCGGCGACGTCGCCGGCGTCCGGCGTGGTGAGGCCTGCGGGCGTGAGCTGCTCATCGGGTCCGTCCGGGCGCGTGACGGTGAGGCCCAGCGTGCCCATGCTGGCCGCGGTGAAGCCCGCGCGGGCGAAGATCTGGCGGCAGAAATTGGCCACCGAGGTCTTGCCGTTGGTGCCGGTGACCGCGACGCAGGCGCCCGGTTGCGCGCCCCAGAAGTTCGCCGCCGCCTGGGCGTAGGCGCGACGCGGATCGGGGCTGACGATCACCGGGACCGAAACGCCTTCCACCTCGCCGCCGGCCAGGATCGCCGCGGCGCCGGCCGCCACCGCCCTGCCCGCGAAGGCGCGGCCGTCGGTCTGGGTCCCCGGCATGGCGGCGAACAGGAAGCCGGGCTTCACCTTGCGGCTGTCGGCGGTCACGCCGGCGATCGCGGGGTCCTGGGCGACCTCGCGACGGACGATCTCGGAGAGTTTGCGGGCCGGCGGGCTCATTGCTCCTCTCCGACTTCCTCGGCCGCGGGCGGACCGGGCTCGAAGGGGATCAGCTCGGGGCGGCGGCCGACGCCCAGGAACGGCGCGATGCGCTCGATCACGCGGCCCACGGCCGGCGCCGCGACGATGCCGCCGGTGGGGTCGGCGCCGGTCCGATCGGGATGCGGCTCGTCCAGCAGGATGAACACCAGGTAGCGCGGCGCGCTGGTCGGCCCGTCGGTGGGGAAGGCCGCGGCGAAGGAGGAGACCTGCTTGGTGTGGCTGTATCTGCGGAGCGCCGGGTCGTATTTGTCGCCGGTGCCGGTTTTGCCGCCGACGTTGAGGCCCGGCACCTCCGCCGACTTGCCCGAGCCGCCGGTCACGTTGGCGCGCATCAACTGCAGGACCTCCAGGCTGGTCTTGTCGGAGACCACCCTGGGACCGGCGACGCGGGCCCCGGGTTCCAGCTTCCGGATGGTCAGCGGCAAGAGGTAGCCGCCGTTCAGCAGCGCCCCATAGGCGCGGACCAGCGCCAGCGGGGAGACGTCGATGCCGTGGCCGAAGGAGGTCGAGGCGATGGCGTCCTCGTTCCAGACCTTGGGCGTCAGCGGCCGGGCGGATTCCAGCAGCTCCACCTTGGCCGGCCGGGTGAGGCCCAGCGCATCGAAGTAGCGGCTCATCCGCTCCGGCCCGACCGCCACGGCGAGCTTGGCCGTGCCGATGTTGGACGAGTGCTGGAACACCTCGACCATGGTCAGGATCTTGTGGGTGGCGTGGTAGTCGGTGATGGTCCGGTAGCCGAGATGGAGCGGCTGGGTGGCGTCGAACGTCGATTGCGGCGTGGCCACCCCGGTGTCGAGCCCGATGGCCATGGTGAAGGCCTTGAACACCGAGCCCATCTCGAACACCGAGGAGGCGGCGCGGTCGAGGCGCGCGTCGGGGCTCGCCTCCCCCGCCCGGTTCGGATCGAACGACGGCCAGCTCGCCAGGCCCAGGATCTCGCCGGTGTGGACGTCGGTGACGATCCCGACCGCGCCCTTGGGCTGGAACTGGGCGGCGGTCTTGCCGAGCTCGTCCTCCAGCGCCGCCTGGATGCGCAGGTCGATCGACAGCGGCACGGCCGCGCCGCTCGCGGCCGCCGTGCGGGCATCTTCATTGAACGCCAGCTCCGCGCCGGCCAGCCCCTCGCCGCCGGAATCGGTGAAGCCGATCAGGTGGGCCGCCGTCTCGCCCAGCGGATAGACCCGCTTCTCCTCGGGCTCGAAGGAGACGCCGGGCAGGCCGAGGTCGTTGATCCGGCCGCGCGCATCGGGCGTCAGCCCGCCCGTCAGGAAGGTGCGGCGGTTGGCCCTGAGCGCGCGCTCCAGCCGCTCGGGCGGCAGGTCCGGCAGCGCGGCCGACAGCGCGCGGCGCGTCTCGGCGAGCTCCCAGATCTCGCGCGGGTCCACGTAGAGGCCGTAGTGCAGCAGGTCGACGGCCAGCAGCCGGCCGTTGCGATCCACGAGGTCGGCCCGGGCGCCGCCGGCCGCCACGGCCAGAGGGTCGCTCCTGCCGGCCTCGGAGAACAGCGCCGCCCGGGTCGCGCCGATGGCGAGCGCAACGAAGCAGAGCGCGAAGAACACCAGCACGACGAAGATCCGGATGCGGGCGTCGTCCTCGGCCTTGCCGGACGCCCGCGCCCGCTCGAAGGCGTGCTCCAGTCCCCACAGCCAGCGGGCCAGGGCGCGCGAGACAGGGGAGCCGCCGAACGCCTGTTGCCCCAGGCTCATCGCGTCCGCTCCACGGCGGCCCGGTCGGGCGACGGCCTCGGCGCGGCCGGCGCGGGGTCGAGCGCAATGGCCGGCAGGGCGTCGACCGTGGCCTCGTGCTTGATCGGGACCGGCGCCAGGCCGAGGTAGGTTTCCGAGAGGCGTTCGATGCGCGCCGGCTCCTCCAGGTGCGAGACCTCCGCCTGCAGCAGGCGGATGCGCTGCTTCTCGCCCTCGATCTGGCGATCGGCGGCGGCGATCTCGGCGCGCTCGCGCCCGGCGATGGTCTTGGCCAGGTAGACGCCGACGATCAGCAGCACGAGGACGCCCAGCGCCACCACGTCGAACAGCCGGAACCCCCGCACCCGGCGCGCCAGCAGGCTCATGCCGCCGCCCTCCAGACCGGCGCGGCCGTGCGGACGGCGGCGCGAAGCTTGGCCGAGCGGGCGCGAGGGTTGGCCGACAGCTCCGCCTGAGAGGGTCCCCGGGCGCCGCCCCACAGCAAGCGGAAGCTCGGCTGAGCCTGCGCGGGCTTGGGCGGCGCATGCCGCGAGCCCGAAGGCGTCCGCCCCGCCCGAACGGCTAGGAAGGTCTTGACGATCCTGTCTTCGAGCGAGTGGAACGTGACCACGCAGAGCCGTCCCTCGGACTTCAGCGCCCGTTCGGCGGCGGCGAGGCCCGCCTCCAGCTCCGCGAGCTCCTCGTTGACGGCGATCCTGAGGCCCTGGAAGGCGCGCGTCGCCGGATGCACCTTGGCGCCCCTGCGGCCGCCCAGCGCCCTTTCGACCACCTCGGCCAGGTCCAGGGTCCGGGCGAACGGCGCGAGCGCGCGCCGGCGGGCGATCGCCGCGGCGATGCGCCGGCTCTGCCGCTCCTCGCCGTAGACGAAGAAGATGCGCGCCAGCTCCTCTTGCGCGGCGGTGTTCACCAGGTCCGCGGCCGTGGGGCCCTCGCGGCCCATGCGCATGTCGAGCGGCCCGTCGCGCAGGAAGGAGAAGCCGCGCTCCGCCTCGTCGAGCTGCATGGAGGAGACGCCGAGGTCGAGCGCCACGCCGTCGACGGCGCCGTCTCCGGCCTCGTCCGCCATCTCGGAGAACCGCGCCTCGATCAGCCGGAAGCGGTCCGGCGCGAGCCCCTCGGCGAAGCGGCGCGCGCCCGGGTCGCGGTCGAAGGCGATGACCCTGGCGCCGGCGTCCAGAAAGGCGCGCGCATAGCCGCCCGCGCCGAAGGTGCCGTCGATCACCGTCTTGCCGGGCGCAGGCTGCAGCGCGTCGAGGACCTCGGGGAGCATCACCGGCGTGTGCGGCGCGGCCGTCACGAGGCGGCTCCGAGGCGATGGGCGCGCTGCTGGGCGCGCAGCTGCGCCAGACCCTCGCGGGCGAGCTCGCGCTGCGCTGCGCGATGCGCCTGGAAGGCTTCGCGGCCCCAGATCTGGAAGCGATCGCCGAGCCCGACCACCACGACCCAGTCGGTCAGGCCGAACATCTCGCACAGCGTCTCGGGCAGGGTGATGCGGCCGGCGACGTCGAAGCCGAGCCTGGCCATGCCGCCGAGCACGGAGGTCTCCAGCGCAGTGCGCAGCGGATCGCCGAACTCCAGCTCCTCGATCACCCCGAGGTAGCGGTCGAACAGCGGCTTGCCGCCGCCCTCGATGCAGTCGGCCTCGATGGAGGGAAAGCAGAAGACGCCCTCGAACGGGCCGGCGGCGAGCGCGCGGAATTCCTGCGGCACGACGATGCGCCGCTTGGCGTCCAGCTGCTTCTCGAAGGTCGAGAGGAACATCTCGCCCAGCCCCACAAACCGGTCGGGATATCCGGCCGCCTCGCCCCCTCGCCGAGCCGTCAGGCCCCACGCCGCCCGGTTTGGTTAGCGAATGGTGACTGGGGTATCATGGGATTAATTGGGAGACAATGACTCCGAATGACTATTCCGTCGGAAAACAAGCCTCTGACGCAAAGTATGGTTAACGCCGAAGAGTTATCCACAGAACATATATTGAACCCCTGAACAGAGCGGACCAGACGGCCTGTAAGCCGGGTTCTGTGCCGCCGGGTCTGACCCGGCGCGGCGATCATTCCTCTGGACCGGCCCTCGCGGGACGGTTCACGCGACCTACCCGGGTCCCTCGGGCCGGCGACAGCCCTGCTCTCATCGCTGAGGGCGCGGGACCCCTATTCGGTCTTGCTCCTGGCGGGGCTTGCCATGCCGCCCTTGTTGCCAAGGACGCGGTGCGCTCTTACCGCACCCTTTCACCCTTGCCCGACTCCGGCTTCCGCCTCGAAGGGCGAGCCCTGCGAAGCTTCAGCGGAGCAGGGCGGTTTGCTTTCTGTGGCGCTATCCCTGGGGTCGCCCCCGGCGGGCGTTACCCGCCGCCATGTCGTCGTGGAGCCCGGACTTTCCTCACCCGCCCCGAAGAGCGAGCGCGATCGCCCGGCCGTCTGGTCCGCGCGCAAGGTGGGGCGGCCGGGACGCGAGGTCAATGCGGGAGGCCGCCGGACCGCCGCCTTGCGGTCCGGCGCGCGCGCTCAGCCGCGGATCTTGTGGCCGAGGCGGGTCTCCTGGCGAACCAGCCGGTGCTGCTGGGCCGCGGTGAGGTAGCCGCCGTTGCGACGGGCCATCCGGTGCTCGGTCATGGCCAGGCGCCGCTCCTTGGCGAGCAGGACCTGCGCCCGGCGGTGCGAGATCCGGCCGGTCGCCTCCTCGTGGCGGATCACCGCGCGCTGGTGTTGCGAGCGGTCGAGCACCTGGTCCTGGCGCGGATGGTTGTACTCCCATCGGGTTTCGGCCGAGGCGCTGGTGACGGCGGCGCCGCAGGCCAGGGCCCCGATCGTGGCGGCGAGCACGGTGCGTTTGAGGTTCATCGGATCAACTCCATCTGGCGTGACCCGCGGGAAGCCGCGAGCCGACACCCGCAGGATCGGCCAGCGCCGCTGAACCCCGGCTGAGGCCGGCCGTTGTGCAAGGTTCAGCTTCGCGGCGGGATCGGGGCGGGCGATCAGCCGATCTTGCGCAGGAGCGCGATGAGCTGGGCGCGGGTCTCGCCGTCGGCGATCCCGTCGACGCGCGCCTGGCGCCAGTGGCGCTGGAAGGCCCGCACGATGGCCGCCGTGGGCGCGTCGAACTGGCCCGACGGGGGGCTGTCGTACCCCAGCCGGGTGAAGCCCGCCTGCAGGGCGAAGACGCCGGTCCCGTCGTCGCCGGGCTGCAGGGCCTCGCCCGGCGCGGGCGCCGCCTCGACCCACAGGCCATGGCCGGCCTCGGCCAGGCGCCTCCAGGGGAACAGCTCGCCCGGATCCTCCTTGCGCTCGGGCGCAACGTCGGCGTGGCCGACGATGTCCACGTCCGCCACCTGCCAGCGCGAGCGGATGTCCGCGGCCAGCTCGATCACCGCGGCGATCTGGGCGTCCGGAAACGGGCGGTAGCCGAACTCGTGGCCCGGATTGACGATCTCGATCCCCACCGAGGCCGAGTTCACGTCGCGCCGCCCGCGCCAATAGGACCTGCCGGCATGCCAGGCGCGCCGTTCCTCCGGGACCAGGCGGAACACCCGGCCGTCCTCTTCGACCATGTAGTGGGCCGAGACCTTGGCTTCGGGATCGCGCAGGCGGGCCAGCGCCGCCTCGCCGGTCTGCATGCCGGTGTAGTGCAGCACGATCATCTCGGGGGGCGCGATGCGGGCATCGAAGTTCGGCGAGGGGGCCTCGATCAGGATCATTGGCCGCGGGTCCGAAGCGCCAGCAACAGGGGCGCCACCTGGTTGCGGCGCAGCGCGATGACCAGCACGCCCGCGAGCGCTACGCCCGAGCCCAGGGCCATCCGAAGGTCGAAGGGGTCGCGAGTGATCATGACGCCGAGCGCGATGGTGGCGAGCGGCGTCATCAGGGTCAACGGCGAGATCAGGTTGGCCTCGTAGCGCTGGATCAGCGCGTAGTAGATGGTGTGGCCGGTCACCGAGACGACCAGCCCCGAGAACAGCGCCGCCGCGACGAACGGCCAGCCGGCGTGCAGGCCCGCCGCCAGTTGCCCCGGCTCGAAGACAGCCGAGAGCGCCGCCAGCGGCCAGAACGAGGCGAAGCCCACCCACGCCTGGAACTGCAGCGGCCTGACGCCGGGCATCTGCTTCATCATCACCGCGCCCAGCGAGCCCAGCGCCGCGGCGATCAGCACGTAGATCAGTCCGAGCGAAACGGCGAAGCCGTGTGGGTTCCACATCACCAGCATGGCCCCGGCGAAGGTGAGCGCGATGCCGAGCCCGCGCCGCCAGCGGATCCGCTCCCCCAGCATGGCGACGGAGAGCAGGGTGGTGATCGGCACGCCCAGCTGGCCCACCACCGCCGAGGCCGAGGGCGTGGCGGTCTTCAGGCCCATGAACACGAAGGCGAAGTTGCCGCCGCCCATCAGGAGCGCGATGACGATCAGCCGCCAGAGCGGCCGCGGCGGCGGCCAGAGCCACGGCGAAACGGCGATGGCCACGACCAGGAAGCGCGCGCTCGCATAGAACAGCGGCGGCGCATCGAGCGAGCTCACCACGAACTTCGAGACGATGTTGTTGGAGGCCCAGATCAGGCAGACGAGGGCCAGCAGCGCGAAATCGCGGACGGACATCGAGCGGCCTTAGGGCGTCGCGCCAGGCGCGCGCAACGGCGCCGCCGGGTCATTCGTCATCCCAGGCGACCTCGGCGCCGAGGCTCCGCAGGTTCTCGACGAACCGCGGATGCGCGCGGCGGATCGGGTCGGCGTTGAGGATCGTCGAGCGGCCCGGGATCGAGGCGGCGATCATCAGGAGCGCGATGGCCACCCGGATGATGTAGGGGCTCTCGACCTCGGCGGGGCTGAGCGGGCGGCCGCCGAAGGTGATGATCCGGTGCGGGTCGCAGGTGACCGCGTGCGCCCCGAACTTGGCGAGCTCTGAGGTCCAGCCCAGCGCGCCCTCGTAAACCTTGTTCCAGAACATCACCGAGCCGTCGGCCCGCGCGCCCAGGGCCACGAAGATCGGCAGCAGGTCGGCGGGGATGTACGGCCAGGGCGCGGCCTCGACCTTCTGCAGCAGGCGCCCGGTGAAGGGCGCCCGCACGGCGAGACGGGCGGCGGGCAGGTTGCGCGAGGCGCCGCCCAGGTGCGTGATCTCCACGCCGAACTTGCCGAAGGTGCGATCGATCAGCGCGAACTGCTCGGGATCGGAGTTCTTCACCTCCACCTGGCCGCCGGTGATGGCGCCCAGCGCCAGGAAGGTCGCCACCTCGTGGAAATCGTCCTCGAAGGCGTAGTCGGCGCCCGCGAGTTGCGGCCGGCCCTCGACCTGGAGGGTCGAAGTCCCGCAGCCGTCGACCGTCAGGCCCATCAGCGCCAGGAAGCGGCAGAACTCCTGCACGTGCGGCTCGCAGGCCGCGTTGGTCAGGCGCGAGGTCCCGCCGGCCATGGCCGCGCACATCAGGAAGTTCTCGGTCGTCGTCACCGATGCGTAGTCGAGCCAGTGCCGGACGGGGCGAAACGCCCTCGGCGCGGTGATCACGATGGCGCCGTCCTCGAAGGCGATCTCG
This sequence comes from Phenylobacterium sp., assembly GCF_035475775.1. Taxonomy (GTDB): domain Bacteria; phylum Pseudomonadota; class Alphaproteobacteria; order Caulobacterales; family Caulobacteraceae; genus Phenylobacterium. The sequence continues at coordinate 33,217 of NZ_DATIMC010000049.1, forward strand.
GCTCCGAACGCGCGGAACACCTCCAGGTGCGGGTCGATCTCGCGGACGCCGAGCGTGCAGCCCTTGGCCTCGTCCTCCAGCACCGCACGCCCGAAGCGGCCGACGAGCGCCGGGATCAGCATCACCACCGAGCGCATGCCCTGCGGCATCCGCGCGGCCTGCGGCTTCAGCCCCGGGCCGTGCCGCAGGCGCACAAGACCTGAACTGAAGTCGGCCTCGACCTCGCTGCCCATGGCCTCGAAGAAGGCCAGCAGCTTGCGGACGTCGGTGACGTCGGGCACGCGCCGCAGGATCACCGGCTCGTCGGTCAGGAGGCTGGCGCAGAGCACCGGCAGGACCGCATTCTTGTTCGCCGAGGGGGAGATGCGGCCCGAGAGCGGCCGACCGCCGTTGACAACCAGTTTCGCCATGCCGCCGCCCTCCGTCGCGCCGCCTGTCCAGCTCAGCCGAACTGGCCCGCCGGCGCAAACGATGATAGCTGGGAAGAGCCAATAGAAATATTAGGGCATTTGGACTTGCCGCGCGCCCAGCTCCCGCTCCACGCCCTGCGCGCCTTCGAGGCCTCGGCCCGTCGCCTCTCGTTCACCGCCGCGGCCGCCGAGCTGCATGTCACGCAGGCCGCCGTCAGCCATCAGGTGAAGGCCCTGGAACAGCGCCTCGGCGCCAAGCTGTTCCGCCGGCTGGCCCGCGGCCTGGTGCTGACCGACGAGGGCCAGGCGCTGCTGCCGGCCGTGTCGGACTCCTTCGACCAGATCGAGCGCACCCTGCAGCGCTTCCAGGCCGGCGCCGTGCGCGAGGTGCTGAGCGTGGGCGTGGTGGGCACCTTCGCCGTGCGCTGGCTGCTGCCCCGGCTGGGCCGGTTCCGGGAGGCCCATCCGCTCATCGACCTGCGGCTGTCGACGCACAACAACAAGGTCGACCTGGCGGCCGAGGGCCTGGACATGGCGATCCGCTTCGGCGACGGCGCTTGGCATGGCGTCCAGGCCGAGGAGATCCTGCGCGCGCCGGTCACTCCGCTCTGCGCGCCTCGCCTCGCCGCGCGTCTGGAGAGCCCCAGGGACCTCGCGAGCGTCCCGCTCCTGCGCTCGTACCGCGCCCAGGAATGGCCGACCTGGTTCACGGCCGCGGGCCTGGAGCCGCCGCAAGTCTCGGGGCCGGTGTTCGACAGCCTGAGCCTGATGATCCAGGCGGCGGGCCAAAGCGCCGGCGTCGCATTGGGACCGCCCGGCCTGTTCGGCCGCGAGCTGCACGCCCGGGTCCTCGTGCAGCCGTTCCCCGTCTCGGTCGAGGTGGGCAGCTACTGGCTGACCTCGCTGAAGTCGCGGGCGCTCACCCCCGCCATGGCGGCGTTCCGCGCCTGGTGCCAGGCGCCGGAATTCCAGCATGCCGCCTACGAGGACGCCTGAGCCGGCGTCGCGTCCATCCAGGCGAGGATCTCGGGATTGAGCTCGCGCGGATAGGTGTGGCTGAGGTCCTCGAGCTCGCGGTAGCTGACGCGCGCGCCGGCGCGCGTCAGCAGGGCCTGCGCCTCGCGCGCCAGCTCGACGGAGAACATCCAGTCGAGCGCCCCGTGGGCGATGTGGATCGGCAGGCCGCTCAGCCGCTCCGCGTCGGCCATGGCCGCCAGCATGGGATGGAACGCCGCCGCGATCGGCGCCAGGTGGGTGAACGGCGAGCCGGCCTCCAGCCCCGAAACGTAGCTGAACGTCCCGCCGTCGCTCATCCCGGTGAGCAGCAGACGGCTCTCATCGATGCTCCAGCCCGCGCGGACGACGTCGACGATGCGGTTCAGGTTCGGGGTGTCGGTGTCGGGGCCCATCAGGGCCCAGGTCTCGCCCGTCGCGGTCGGCGCCGCCAGGATCGCGCCCTGGCTTCGCGCGGCGCGCAGCCAGGTCCACAGGAACGACCGGCCATTGCCGGCGCCGCCATGCAGGGCGACGACCAGCGGCCAGCTACGCTCGGGCGTGTAGTACTCCGGCACGTAGAGCGAAAACCCGCCGCGGGAGCCCGGCTCGTTGTCGAAGTGGCCGACGCCGGTGTCGTCGCGGATCGGGGCCGTTGCGAGGCGCGCGATCAGCTCGGCGTCGTCGCGTCTTCCGGGTTCGAGGAAGTAGCGGCTGACCGGCGGCAGGGCCGCCGCCAGCGGATAGAGCGGCTCCTGCGCCCGCGGGATGCGGCCCAGCGCCCGATAGACCTGCCGCAGGTCCGCGCCGCCGATCTGCGCCTCGCGCAGCGCTTCGAAGGCGGCCAGCATCTGTTCGCAGGCGGCGGCGAGGTTCGCCCGCACGTCGGCCAGGCCTTCGCTCCACGCGCCCAGCGCCTCGAAGCCGGCGCGCAGCGGCGTCTCGGGATCGCCGATCGCGGCCATGACCTGGTCGAACTGCGGCGGGTTCAGGTACCGGGCGACGAATCCCAGCGCCTCCAGAGCCGCCAGGAGCGGCGGCAGCAGGCTGGTCAGGTCCTCGACCTCGCGCTCGTCCATCGCCTTCTCACCCCACCGTCATCCCGGCCGTAGGCGCGCCGCGCCGGAGAGCCGGGACCCAGGAGCGTGCGCACGGCCTCTGGGCCGGATCGGCCTTGCAGGCCGCCCAGGATGACGGACGAAGATAGGCCTACGCCGCCTGCCCCAGGCTCAGGAACTCATAGCGCGCCAGGTGGTGGTCGGTGTTGCCGAACGCGCTCTCGATCAGGGTGGCGCGCTTGAAGTAGTGGCCGATGGCCATCTCGTCGGTCATGCCCATGCCGCCATGCAGCTGGATGGCGTTCTGGCCGACGAAGCGGCAGGCCTTGCCGATCTGCACCTTGGCGCCGGCGACCGCCTTGGCCCGCTCGGCCTCGTCGCCGACCTTGATGGTGGCCATGTAGGTCATCGAGACCGACTGCTCGAGGGCGATGAACATGTCGACCATCCGGTGCTGCAGCACCTGGAAGGAGGAGATCGGCACGCCGAACTGCTTGCGCTGCTTGGTGTATTCCACCGTGCCTTCGTGCAGCTTGCGCAGGACCCCGCAGGCCTCGGCGCAGGTGGCGGCGAGCGCCTCGTCGACGACCTTCTCGATCAGCGGCAGGCCGTGGCCCTCGGGGCCGATCAGCGCCTCGGCCGGGACCTTCACGTTCTCCAGGAACACCTCCGAGGCGCGGCTCTCGTCGACCGTCGGATAGTCGCGGGTGGTGACGCCGGCCGCGCTTTTCTCGACGATGAACGCCGAGATCCCCTGCGCATCGCGCCGCCCGCCGCCGGTCCGGGCGGTGACGATCAGGTGCGTCGCCCACGGCGCGCCCACGACCACCGCCTTGTGCCCGTTCAGCACATAGCCGCCGCCGTCCTTCTTGGCCGTGGTCGTCAGGTCGGCCAGGTTGTAGCGGCCCTGCGGCTCGGCGTAGGCGAAGGCGAACACCGCCTCGCCGGCGATGATCCTGCCGATCAGCTCGGGGGCGTTCGGATGGCCGGAGTGCTTCAGGAAGCCGCCGCCGATCACCACCGTGCCGAGATAGGGCTCGACGACCAGGGCTTTGCCGAATTCCTCCATGACGATCATGTTCTCGACCGGGCCGCCGCCCAGGCCGCCGAGGTCTTCCGGGAACGGCGCGCCCAGGATGCCGAGCTCCTCGGCGAAGGCCTGCCACACCTTCGGATTCCACCCCGGCTCCTTGGAGACCACGTTGCGGCGCTGGTCGAAGCCGTAGGTGTCGGCCAGGTAGCTCGCGACCGTGTCGCGCAGCATCGACTGTTCGTCGGTGAAGCTGAAATCCATCTCGGGAAGCGCCTCTACAGCTCCCCTGCCCCTTGCGGGGAGGGGTTGGGGGTGGGGGTGCCTAAGCCGGCCGCGGCAAGGATTCTGTCCGAGACGGCGTAAGGGTCTCCGGCAGCGTCGCCATTCGAAACCCGGATAACCCTATAACCTCGGCCTGTCAGCCAAGCCTCGCGCTGTTTATCAGCGACGGCCACCCCCGGCAGCGCGTGGACGCCGCCGTCCACCTCGACGATCAGGCGATGAGCGTGACATACGAAATCAACGATATACCGCCCGAAGGGCGCCTGGCGTCGGAAGTGCAGGCCGCAGTTCCTTAATGCCTTCCAGAGCCTCTGCTCCGCATAAGTCAGCGCACGTCGCATCCGGCGCGCCGCGGCGTCGGCGCGGTCGGATTTGTGCAAGGCGCCCGGCGCTCGTGGAGGCGCCCCCACCCCTATCCCCTCCCCGCGAGGGGGAGGGGAACTCGCGTGGAAGCTCTCACAATCCCAGCACCATCTTGGCGATGATGTTGCGCTGGATCTCGTTGGAGCCGCCGTAGATCGAGGTCTTGCGGCCGTTGAAGTAGTCGCCGGCGATCCCCCGCGCGTACTCTGGGCCGATCTGCACGTTGTGACCGATGTCGCGCAGGAACGGCGCGCCGTAGTGGCCCACCGCCTCCAGCGCCAGCTCCTGGATGCGCTGCTGGATCTCGGTGCCCTTGATCTTCAGGATCGAGCTTTCGGGCCCCGGGCCCTTGCCGCTGGATTCGCCCGCCAGCGTGCGCAGCTCTGTGAACTCCAGGGCGGTGAGGTCGATCTCCAGCTCGGCCACCTTGCGGCGGAAGAAGGCGTCGGCGAGCAGCGCGCCGCCGGCGTCGCTGCGCTCGGTTCGGGCGATGTCGCGGACCTTCTCCAGGTTGCGCTTGGAGCGGGCGACGCCCGCGATCCCCGAGCGCTCGTGCGCCAGGAGCGCCTTGGCGCAGGTCCAGCCCTGGTTCTCATGGAAGATGCGGTTCTCGACCGGGACCTTCACATTGTCGAGGAAGACGTCGTTGACCTCGTGGCCGCCCTCCAGGGTGATGATCGGCCGGACCGTCACGCCCGGGCTCTTCATGTCGATCAGCAGGAACGAGATGCCGGCCTGCGGCTTCGACGTCGGGTCGGTGCGGACCAGGAAGAACCCCCAGTCGGCGAACTGGGCGAGCGTTGTCCACGTCTTTTGGCCGCTGACGATGTAGTACTCCTTGCCGTCGTCGGCGGTGATCCGCTCGGCGCGGGTCTTGAGCGAGGCGAGGTCGGAGCCCGATCCCGGCTCGGAGTAGCCCTGGCACCACCAGACCTCGCCGTTGTAGATGCCCGGCAGGAAGCGCTTTTTCTGCTCGTCGGACCCGAAGGTGTAGAGCACCGGACCCAGCATATTCACGCCGAACGGCAGCGTCGGCAGCGCATCGGCGTGCGCCAGCTCCTCGGACCAGATGTACTTCTGGGTGGGGGTCCAGCCGGTCCCGCCGTACTCCTTGGGCCACGACGGCGCGATCCAGCCCTTCTTCGCCAGCACCTTGTGCCAGGAGAGGTAGTCCGCCTTGCCGAGCGGCTCGTCCGCGTCCTGCTTGCGGCGCAGCTCCGGCGGATAGTTTTCGGCGATGAAGCTCCGGACCTCTTCGCGGAAGGCGTCCTCTTCGGGCGTGAAGTCGAGGTTCATGGCCGGCTCCTGGCTGCAGCGCCTAGACCCTGCGATATACGTTGCGCCCCAGCCCAAGGGAAGATGACGGTGGCGTCAGTCTCGGGGGCGGCCCTAGCGTTTAGGACAAAACAAGAACTCACCGCGTTGAACCCCGCGCTCTCGAGCATCGTTCTCGACTTGCATCAGCGCGCCGCCCCGTGCACTCGCTCCCGTCCCCATGCCTCGGATCGCGACCTACAATGTACATCGCTGCGTCGGCAACGACCGGCGGCTGAACGTGGCGCGGATCGCCGAGGTGCTGGCGAAGCTCGAGCCCGATATCGTGGCGCTGCAGGAACTGGACGTGGGCCGGGCGCGCACCGGCCACGTGGACCAGGCGCATGAGATCGCCCGTCGGCTCGACATGGCCTGCCACTTCCATGCGGCGCTCACCGTCGAGGAGGAGCGGTACGGCGACGCCATCCTGACCTGCTTTCCGGAGAGGCTGGTGCAGGTGGGCCCGCTGCCGGGTTACGAGCGCATCCCGCAGCTCGAGCCGCGCGGCGCGCTGTGGGTGGAGGTGGAGATCGACGGCAAGCCGCTGCAGGTGATCAACACCCACCTGGGCCTCGTGCCGCGCGAGCAGCAGATCCAGGCGCGGTGGCTCGCCAGCCCCGCCTGGCTGGAGCATCCGCAATGCCAGGGCGCCAAGATCCTGCTCGGCGACTTCAACGCGACCGGCGCGTCGGTCGCCTATCGCACGCTGAGCGCCAAGCTGCAGCCCGCCCGCCGGCTGAGCCCCAAGCGCAGCCCGACCTCGACCTTCCCCTCCCCGCTGCCGGTGCTCAGGATCGACCATCTGTTCGTGAGTCCCGGGGTCAGCGTCACCGACGTCTTCGCCCCGTTCGATCCGTTGACGCGCGTGGCGTCGGACCACCTGCCGTTGGTCATGGATTTCCAGCTCGACTGAGCCCGCGACCGGCCTCGGCGATCGCGCGGGCCTCCCGCATCAGCCGCTCGCGGCGGCGGCCGAGGCGCCAGGAGTCGCTGGCGTCGGCGGGATCGCCGATGTGGTAGGCGGCGACGAATTCCCCGATCGGGCTCATCCTCGGCGGCTCGATCGTGGCCAGGCGCCCATCGCGGTTGAGGGCGTCGATCGCCGCGCCGAGGCCGCCGAACTCGGCGCGCGCCTTGGCCACGGCGTCGCCGGTGACGCCCATGAAGTGGCCGACCAGGCGGTCGCGGAACGCCGTGATCGTCAGCCGCTCGGCCTCGGCCTCGCACTGCACGCCGAGCTCGCACTCGGTGTCGAAGCCGCCCGAGCGATTGTTGAGGTTGGCCGAGCCCACGCGCGCGATGCGGTCGTCGAAGACGCTCAGCTTGGAGTGGACGATGATGGTCTCGCGGCCCGAGGTCACCGGGCAGTAGGCGCGGAAGCGGCCGAACACGTCGGCGGCGCGCAGCCGCCAGAGCATCGTCCCGCGGGCCCGGTCCATGGTCAGGTGGTCGAACCAGCTCGGCGCCTTCTGGGTCGAGACCAGCACCACCTCGGGCCCATCCGGCTCGGCCAGCCGCGCCGCCAGGGCCTCGGTGATCAGCGGCGAGGTGAAGTACTGGTTCTCCAGGTAGATCGTGCGCTTCGCCTCGGCGATGCAGGCGAGGTTGAGCCTGCGGATCTCGTCGACCATCGGCCGTCCCTTCCAGGCGGGCTCGGTGCGGGCGATGGCGACCTCGACGTCCAGCATGTGCGGCGGGACGTGGTCGGGCCAGGGATCGCCGCCCGCGTCCTCGGGCGCCGACAAGACCTCGCCCGTGGCGCGCCGCCACCGCTCGCGGGCCAGGTCGCCCAGCGCGTGCGCCGCCCCTGCGTCGACCATCATCATCACCTCGTGCCGGGGCGCGTGCTCCTCCTGCTTGGGCATGATGCGCCGGCGATCCTCGTCGAGGTGGGCGGGGCTGTCCCAGCGGTCCACGGAAATGTCGCCGCCGCCGCAGAAGGCGAGCCGGTCGTCGATCAGCAGCACCTTCTGGTGATGGCAGGCGCCGAACGGCACGGCGTCGTCCAGCACGAACTTCACCTGGGTGTTCCGGAAGTAGCGGCGCGCCTTGTGCGGGAAGAATTCCTGGCTGGCGCTGATCGGCAGCGCCGATTTCCAGATCAGCAGGCGGATGTCGAGCTCGGGTCGCGTCGCGGCGAGGTCCACCAGCACCCGGCCGACCTCGTCGGGATCGTCCGGCCCGTCGTACCCGTCGGGGAACAGCCGCGTGCGCGGATCGAACCCCCAGCCCAGCAGAAGGATCGAGCGGCGGGCCTTGATCATCGCCTCGAAGGCGGCCGTGAAGAAGGCTTCGGTGTCGATCAGGAAGGCGGCGCGATCGGCGTGCGCCGTCCGCCAGCAGGTCTCGCCGGGCCGAAAGACCGTCATCTCGCTGGGTTCGCCGCCGCCTCGCATCAGGTCCGCAAGTGAAAGCCGGCGGCCAAGGTGGGTTCCTCCGGCGGCGCGCGCAAGCCGAAGCCGCGCCGCGCACCGCGCAAAAAGACGCCCGCCGGCGAAACACCGGCGGGCGGGGTCAGTTGACCAGGCTTGGGGTCTTAGCGGGAGGTCGCGGGCGAGCCGCCCCCCGTCATGTAGGCCATGCACGGACCGGCGAGCTCGGCGCTCAGCTTGTCCTTGAGGTTGGCGTCCTTGGCCTGCCGTTGCGCCCGGTGCAGCTCCTCCTCGGCGCGCGACAGGATGATCGGGTCGCGGGAGCGGCCCTCCGCCTTGATGAAGGCGTCCAGGCCGGTGGTGTCGGCGCTTCCCATGCCGACCGCCAGGCCCTTGCAGCGGTTGGCCTTGAGATAGTCCAGATCTGTCACGCGGCTCGATGCGGCCGCGGTCCCGGCGATGGCGAAGCTCACGACGGTGAGCGCGATGGCGGCGACCTTCATGTCGGTTTCTCCCTCGGAACAGCCCGCGGCAATCTGGCGGCGCTGCAGCAAGGGTTCAAATGAACAACCGGCAATGATCAGTGTTGCAGGATTAAACTTCTGCAACGGTGATATCGTTTTACTTGAAATCCTGAACATCCCGTAATCTTTGAACGCAAACCCCTGCGGGCGACAGGCGGCGCGGCGCGCGCGGGCGGGGCCGATCCCTCCGCCCCGACCGGCTGGCCGGACAGCCTCCGGTCCCCTAGTCTCGCCCGCCAGATGAGCCAGCCCCGAAAGCCCCCCGCCCCGATCAAGACGCCCTGCATCCAGGTCTGCGTGGTGGATGGCGAGAGCGGGCTTTGCCTGGGCTGCCACCGCACCCTGGCCGAGGTCGCGGGGTGGGCGCGATTCACCGAGGCGGAGCGCGAGGCGATCATGGCGGAGCTGCCGTCGCGCCGCAGCCGCATCCAGCCGGAGAAGCTCGGGCTGTTCCGCTGAGCCCCTCGGCGTTCACGCCTTGCAAAGGCGCCGCCGTTAGCCTCGATGCCGGATCGGGCCGCCAAGGCCGCTGCCGGGATGTTCGCGTGTCCGAGGTGCTGAAACTGGGCGTGCTGGCCGTGACCGTCGCGGCGGCTTCGGCCGTCGGGGCGGCGGCCGTGGTGGCGCTCGCGCCGAAGCCGATTGCGCTGCGCGCCGCCCGGGCCGAGGCGCCCGTGGCCTCGATTCTCCCGGGCGCCGCTTCGGCGCACGTTCCGCAGGCCATCCGGAAGGCCGGCGACGGGCACTACTGGGCTGATGGCGAGGTCAACGGGCGCACGGTGCGCTTCCTCGTGGACACCGGGGCGACGGCGGTGGCGCTGACCCCGCAGGACGCGCAGCGCCTGGGCATCGATCCGGCCGGCCTGCGCTACGCCTATCGGGTGGTGACCGCCGGCGGGCAGATCCGCGCGGCTTCCGTCAAGCTGGCCAGCATCACCGTGGCCGGCGCCAGGGTCGACAACGTCGATGCGCTGGTGATCGAGCAGGGCCTCGACACCTCGCTCCTGGGCATGACCTACCTAGGCCGCCTCTCCCGCTTCGAAGCCGGCCGCGGCGGCCTGGTGCTGCAGCCCTGAGACGGCCGCGAGCGCGCGATCGATCACCTCGAGCCCCGCGCCCGGCTTCACCCCTTCGACCGTCAGGATCCGCCGCCAGGCGCGCGCGCCGGCAACGCCGTGAAAGAGGCCCAGCATGTGCCGCGTCATGGCCGCCAGGTGCGTGCCCTTGGAAAGCTCGCGGGCGACGTAAGCGCGGTAGCGCTCGACCGCCTCGAAGGGGCTCACCTCCTCGCCCTCGCCGAAGATCCGCCGGTCGGCGTGGCCCAGCAGGCCGGGCGCATGGTAGGCGGCGCGGCCCAGCATCACCCCGTCCACGTGCGCCAGATGCGCCTTCGCCTCGTCGAGCGAGCCGATCCCGCCGTTGATCACGATGGCGAGCTGCGGCCGCTCGCGTTTCAGCCGGTAGACCAGCGGATAATCGAGCGGCGGAACCTCGCGGTTGGCCTTCGGCGACAGCCCCTTCAGCCAGGCCTTGCGGGCGTGCACGATGAAGCGCCGGACGCCCGCCTCAGCGCAGAGGTCGACCAGCCGGAACAGGCTCTCCTCCGGGTCCTGCTCGTCGACGCCGATCCGGCACTTCACCGTCGCCTCGACCTTCACCGCCGCGCCGATCGCAGCCATGCCCTCGGCGACCAGCTCGGGCTCGCGCATCAGGCAGGCGCCGAACCGGCCCGACTGCACCCGGTCGGACGGGCAGCCGACGTTGAGGTTGATCTCGTCGTAGCCCTCCGCCTCGCCGATGCGGGCCGCCTGCGCGAGCTCGGCCGGATCGGCGCCGCCGAGCTGCAGGGCCACCGGATGCTCCGCCGCGTCGAAGGCGAGCAGGCGGCCGCGATCGCCGTGCAGCACCGCCCCGGTGGTCAGCATCTCGGTGTAGAGCCGCGCGCGCGACGACAGCATCCGGTGCAGGACCCGGCAATGCCGGTCCGTCCAGTCCATCATGGGGGCGATGCACAATACATGTGCTTGAAAATTCACGCGTTTTACCTTCGCAAGCAATGCGCACGCGGCACGACATCGTTGTACGTATTTTGTTCCGCGAACTCAAATGCAAATGCCGTCTGGCCCAAGCAAGGCGCGAGGATCGCGGACGAGGTATCGCTGAGCGCGCGGCCTCTGCGCCATGCGCTTGTAATCGATCCTTTCCGCCCATATATTGACCGTAAATAGGGTCAAAGGAGCGGCGAACATGAGCCAAGCGGCCAAGAAGCAGCCGTCCGCCAGACACCGGCGACCCCGCGCGCCGGAGCGCCGCGGCCCACCGGCGCGCCTGTCGATCGCCAGCCTGATGGACGAGCGCGGCGCGCTCAAGGTCGAGGACGTGGCGGAGGCCTTCAGCATGTCCAAGGCCCAGCTCGCCGAGACCGCGGGCCTGGCGCGCGAGGTGTTCCAGAAGGCGAGCCGCCGCGACAGCCCCAAGGCCCAGACCCGCGTGCGCGAGATGGTCGAGATCATCAGCCTGGTCCAGGCCTGGGCCGGCGGCGCCGCCCAGGCCATGGCCTGGTACCGCGCCGAGCCGATCCCGGCCTTCGGCGGGCGCACCGCCGAGGCGCTGGTGAAGTCGGGCCACGCGAACGCCGTGCGCGACTACATCGACCACCTGGCGACCGGCGGCTACGCCTGAGGCTGCCCCGGTGAGGTTCCAAGGCGAGGCGTTCCGCGCCCATGACCCCAACTGGTCCTGGACGCCGCTCTCGGGCGCCGGCGCGGCGCTGAAGGGGCGCCGCTTCAACTGGCCGGGTCTGGAGACGCTCTACCTCTCCCTGAGCTTCAAGACGGCCTTCCGCGAAGTCTCGGCCGGCTTCGCCCACCGCCTGACGCCATATGTCCTGTGCAGCTACGATGTGGACTGCGAGGACGTCGCCGATCTCACCACCGACGCCGCCCGCGCAGGGAACGGCGTCGCGCTGGACGACCTCGCCTGCGCCTGGGGGGACGCCCTCATCGCCGGCCGCGGGCCCGCCTCCTGGGGCGTTGTCCGCCGCCTCCTGGCCGAAGGCTGCGCCGGGGCGCTCGTCCCCTGCTTCGCGGGCGGCGCCACCCCCGACGACCAGAACCTCGTCCTATGGCGCTGGGGACCCGACCTGCCGCACAAGGTGACGGTCTACGATCCCACCGGGAAGCTGCCGAAGAACCAGCTGTCTTGGCCGTGAAGGCCCTTCCCAGGCGGTCCCCAAATGCCGCTGCGGCGCGCGGGTCATGGGCGCCGCCCTTTAGCCGAAACGCGCCTACGGGTCGATGCGGGCCTCGGCGTAGCCGGAGAGCACCTCGACGCCCGCCTGGTTCCGGGTCGAGACGTCGAGCTCGACACGGTCGCCGTCGATCGCCTTCACCGTTGCCGTCGCCTCGAGCGTGTCGCCGGGCCAGACCTGGCTCGTGAAGCGCACGCCGTACTTCGTCAGACGCGCATCGCCGACATAGTCGGTGAGCATCTTGCCGGTCATGCCCATGGTCAGCATGCCGTGGGCGAACACGGAGGGGTAGCCCGCGACCTTGGTGGTGAAGACCTCGTCGGTGTGCAGCGGGTTGTAGTCGCCGGAGGCGCCGGCGTACTGGACGATCTGGGTCCGCTTGAGATCCTCGACGATCCGGGCGGTGTGGGTCTCGCCCACCTTCAGTTGGCTCGCTTTCAGCGCCATCGCTATGCCTCCGCCGTCTCGGACTTCTGGGCCGGCTGGTCGACCGGCCGCTCGGTGCGCACGCCCACCCCGCGCGCGGTGATGACCAGCTCGCCGTTCTGGTCGCGGTACTCGGTGATGCTCTCCGAGAAGATCAGCTTGCCGGAGCGGCGACCCTCCTTCTCCCAGGTCTTGCCGGGCTTGACCGTCGCGGTCAGCACGTCGCCGGGCTTGAGGTGCCGGTGGTACTCGAAGTGCTGCTCGGCGTGCAGGCCGCCGCCGCCTCCACCGCCCCCGCCGCCGGCCGCGCGCTGCACGCCCGTGGGAGTCTTGCCCGAGCCGAACCAGGGCTGGCCGATCTTCGGCCGCAGGAAGTAGTCGGGATCGAACTGCGCCGAGGACTGCGGGAAGGTGGGCGGGGCGATGACGCTCCCGGCTTCCGTCGTCTGGGCGTAGTCCGCGTCGTAGTAGATCGGATTGTCGTCGCCCACGCTGCGGGCGAACATCATGATGTGCCCCGCCTCGATGGGGAATCTCTTGGCGACCATGGCGCTTCCTCACTTTCCGGCCCTCCCCCGCACCTCAGCCGAGCGAACGGGCCGCCGTCAATCGGAAGCTCATCCGGCGAAGAGATCCCTGAACCGTTCGCGCAGCTGGTTCTTCTGGACCTTGCCCATCGCGTTGCGCGGCAGGTCGTCGACGAAGACGACCCGCTTCGGGGCCTTGTAGGGCGCGAGCTGGCGGCGCGCGGCGGCGATGAGGGCCGCTTCCTCGCCTTCGCCGATCACCACGGCGACGACGCCTTCGCCGAAGTCGGGATGCGGCACGCCGATCACGGCGCTCTCGGCGACGCCCGGCAGCTCGTCGATCACCAGTTCGATCTCCTTGGGATAGACGTTGTAGCCGCCGGAGATGATCAGGTCCTTGGCGCGGCCGGAGATCCAGACGCGGCCGTCGATGTCCCGCCGGGCCACGTCGCCGGTGACGAACCAGCCGTCGGCGGTGAATTCCTCGGCGGTCTTCGCAGGGTTGCGCCAGTAGCCCGCGAACACCGAGGGCCCGCGGATCTGGATGACGCCCGTACCTCCCCCGCTCACGGGGGAGGGGGACCGCGAAGCGGTGGAGGGGGCGTCGCCTGCAATGCGGAGCTCCACGCCCGGAAGCGGATAGCCGACCGAGCCCGCGATCCGCTCGCCGTCGAGCGGGTTGGAGGTGATGATCACCGCCTCGCTCATGCCGTAGCGCTCCAGGATGCGCAGGCCGGTGCGCCGCTCGAACTCCGAAAAGGTCGATGTGAGCAGCGGCGCCGAGCCGGAGATGAACAGCCGCATGTGGCCGGCCGCCTCGCGCGTGAAGGCCGGATTGGCGAGCAGGCGGGTGTAGAAGGTCGGCACCCCCATCATCACCGTCGCCTTCGGGAGCGCCGCCAGCACCTCCGCATCGGAGAACTTCGGCAGCCAGATCATGGGACAGCCGGAGAGGAAGGCGCAGTGCATGGCCACGAACAGGCCGTGGACGTGGAAGATCGGCAGCGCGTGCAGCAGCACGTCGGCGCGCGAGAACCCCCAGATCTCGTGCAGGGCGACGGCGTTGGCCGCCAGATTGCCGTGGCTCAGCATCGCCCCCTTGGAACGGCCGGTCGTGCCGGAGGTGTAGATGATCGCGGCGAGGTCCGATGCGGTGCGCGGGATCGGCCGCGCAAGCGGCTGGGCGCCTTCCGCCTCCGCGAGGAAGCCTTGCGCGTCGGTGATGAACAGCTTCGGCTCGGCGTCTGTCCGGAAGTAGGCGACCTCGGCGGCCGTGTACGCCGGGTTGAGCGGCAGGAAGACCGCGCCGCACTTCAGCGCGGCCAGGTAGATCATCACCGCTTCCGGGCTCTTCTCGGCCTGCAGGGCCACGCGGTCGCCGGGCTCGACGCCCTTGGCTATCATCAGCCCCGCGGCGCGCGAGACGCCGGCCTCGAGGGCGGCGTAGGAGGCCTCGCTCCCGTCCGCGAAGATGAAGCAGGCCGCGCTGCGGTCTTCCGGGAAGCCACTGGCCAGCCGCTCGTACAGGTTCTCGCTCATCGGGCGCTCTTAGCGCCGAAGCGCAGGCCCGTCAGGCGCCCAGGTTGAGCAGCGCCGGATCGCCGCCCTGGGCTGCGATGTTGATGCTCACCGCCCGCTCGACGGCGTAGCGCAGCAGCGCGTGCGCGCCGCCGGCCTTCGGCCCGGTGCCGGAGAGCCCCTCTCCCCCGAACGGCTGCACGCCGACCACCGCGCCGATGATCGAGCGGTTGACGTAGCAGTTGCCGGCCGGGACCGTCCGCTGCACCGCGTCGGCGAACGCCTCGAGCCGCGAATGGACGCCGAGCGTCAGGCCGTAGCCGGCCGCCACCAGCGGCGCGGCCGCCGCCTCCAGCTTGGCCGGATCGTAGCGGACCACGTGCAGGATCGGCCCGAACACCTCGCGCTGCAGAAAGGCGGCCGAGGGGATCTCCGCCAGCACGGGACCGAAGAAGTGGCCGCCCTTCGGCGGCCTGAGCCGATGCAGCACCTTGGCCTCGCGCGTCAGCCGCTTCAGGTGCTGCGCGAGGCCGCCGCGCGCCGCCTCGTCGATCACCGGGCCGACATCGCACGCCGGATCCGCCGGATCGCCGAGCACCAGGGCGTCCATCGCCCCCACAAGCCCCTCGACCAGCAGATCGGCGGTCTCGTGCGGCAGGAACAGGATCCGCAACGCCGAGCAGCGCTGGCCGGCCGAGCCGAACGCCGAGACCAGCACGTCGTCGATCACCTGCTCGCGCAGCGCGGTGGTGTCCACGAACATGGCGTTCAGCCCGCCGGTCTCGGCGATGAACGGGATGATCGGGCCCTGGCGCGCGGCCAGCGTCCGGTTGATCGCCCAGGCGGTCTCCGTGCCGCCCGTGAAGGCCACGCCTGCGCAGTCGGGGTGCGCGACGAGCGCCTGGCCGATGGTCGCGCCTTCGCCGGGCAGCAGGTGCAGCAGGTCGGGGTCCAGTCCGGCCGCGTGGTAGCGCTTCACCGCCTCGGCCGCGATGATCGGGGTCTGCTCGGCGGGCTTGGCGAGCACGGCGTCGCCGGCGGCGAGCGCGGCGGCGATCTGGCCGGTGAAGATGGCCAGCGGGAAGTTCCACGGGCTGATGCAGGCGAACACGCCACGGCCGTGCAGCGCGACGCGGTTGGTCTCGCCGACCGGGCCCCTCAGGGTCTCGGGCCGGGCGAAATCGGTCTCGGCGATCTGGGCGTAGTAGCGGCAGAAGTCGGCGGCCTCGCGCACCTCGGCGACGCCGTCGGCCAGCGTTTTGCCGGCCTCGCGCGCGCAGATCGCGATCAGCCGCTCGCGGTCGGCCTCCAGAGCCTCCGCCATGGCGCGCAGCACGCGGGCGCGATGCTCGCCGCCCGCGGCATCCCAGGCTTTCCGCGCTCGCGCCGCGGCGGCATAAGCCCGGTCGATCTCTTCCGGCGTTGCAGACCATGCGCGGCCCACCTGGCGCGTCAGGTCGGCGGGCGAGACCCGCTCATCGGCCTTGCCCGTCCGTTGCAGCCGCCCGGAGATGATCGGGCCGGTCTCCAGAACCTCGCCGTCGAGCGCGGCGATGGCGGCCGCAAGCCGTTCGCGCTCGGCCCCGATCGAGAGGTCCATGCCCAGCGAATTGCGCCGCCCCGGCCCATAGAGCTCGACCGGCAGCGGGATGCGCGGGTGCGGCCCGGCGCCGGCCGCCTGCACCGCCTCGATGGGATCGGCGACCACCTTGTCGACCGGCGTCCTGTCGTCCAGCAGCGCATGCACGAAGGAGGTGTTGGCGCCGTTCTCCAGCAGCCGCCGCACCAGGTAGGGCAGCAGATCCTCGTGGCTGCCCACCGGCGCATAGACCCGCAAGGGGAAGTCGCCGTAGCGCTCGTGCGCGCCGGCGTAGAGCGCCTCGCCCATGCCGTGCAGCCGCTGGAACTCGCAGGCGAGGTGCGCCTGGCGGGCCAGTTCGCGGACGGCGGCCAGGGTATGGGCGTTGTGGGTGGCGAACTGCCCGTAGAGGTGCGGCGCCGCGGCAATGAGCGCCCGCGCGCAGACCAGGTAGGAGAGGTCCGTGGCGGCCTTGGTCGTGTAGACCGGATAGCCCGGCAGGCCCGCCACCTGGGCGCGCTTGATCTCCGAATCCCAGTAGGCGCCCTTGACCAGCCGCACCATGAGCCGCCGCCCACTGTCGCGCGCGATGGCGGCGACCGCCTCGATCACCTTCGGCCCGCGCTTCTGGTAAGCCTGGACGGCGAGGCCCAACCCCCGCCAGGATCCGAGCTCCGGCTCGCGCGCCAGCCGGTCGAGCAGCTTCAGCGAGATGACCAGCCGGTCGGCCTCTTCGGCGTCGAGCGTCAGGTTGATGTCGGCCTCGGCTCCGAGCAGGGCGAGCCGTTTCAGCCGCGGATAGAGTTCGCTCCAGACGCGGGCCGCCTCGCGCGCCTCGTAGCGCGGCGACAGCGCGGAGAGCTTGACCGAGACGCCGTGCCCCGCTTCCGGCCCCTGTCCCTTGCCCTGCCGGCCCACGGTTGCGATCGCGTCGGCGTAGGAGGCTTCGTAGCGCTCCGCGTCGGCGGCCGTGCGCGCGCCCTCGCCCAGCATATCGAAGGAGCAGACGAACCCCTCGTCGCGGGCGCGCTTGATCGCCGCCTCGATGGTGCGGCCGAGCACGAACTGCTCGCCCATGATGCGGACGGCGGCCCCAACCGCGCGGCGGATCACCGGCTCGCCGAGCCGCCCGGCCAGCCTGCGGATGAAGCCCGGCAGATCGGCGCGCGCCTCCTCGTCCGGCTCCATCAGGCGGCCGGTCAGCATCAGGCTCCAGGTGGAGGCGTTGACGAGCAGCGAGTCCGAGCGCCCGACGTGGCTCGCCCAGTCGGCGGAGGCGATCTTCTCGGCGATCAGCCGGTCGCGGGTCTCTTCGTCCGGCGTGCGCAGCAGCGCCTCGGCCAGGCACATCAGCGCCAGGCCCTCGCGGGTGGAGAGGCTGAACTCCTGCAGGAAGCTCTCCACCACGCCCTGCTTCCTCGCGCTGCGCCGTGCGGCGCGGACCAGGGCCTCGGCCTCGCCGCGCACCGCCGCGCGGTCTTCGGCGCTCAGGGGCTGGGCGGCCAGGGCCTCGCCGACCGCCGTCCGCTCGTCGATGAACTTGCCCGCATCCAGCTGGTCGAGGTCCATGCCCTGCTCCGAATCCGCAGGCCCGATCATGTCAAGGCTCGTGCGCACGTTCATGCCAAAGAAGCTTGCAACGCGGCGCGCCCGAGGCACGGGCAGCCGGCATATCTCCGGCCGTCAGGCCGAGAGCGTCGCCCGCTCGGCGCGGTCGGGATCCTCGACGACCCGGCAGATGGCGTCGAACAGCATGTTGGGCGTCGCCCCGCGGCTCACCGCCGGCCAGTGCGGCAGGCCCGGATGGTTCGGATCGCCGGTGTGGGCGAAGGCGAGCCAGGCGGCGGACATCCGCTGGGCCAGGGCGCGCGCCTCATCGGTCCCGCCAGTGGCGTTGAGGCAGCGCTCGACGTTGTCGAGGGCGTAGGCCATCTCCGCGCAGTGGAAGGCGCGCACGCGCCCGTCCAGCAGCGTTCGCGGATTGTAGTCGAAGCGGTAGAGCCAGGCGCGGCCGCCGGCGCGGGCCTTCTGCTGCGCCTGGCGCACGGCGGGCGCGCGGAACTGGCTGGACACCAGGATCGAGAGCACCTCCACCGGCTTGGCGTTCGGATGCGCCGCGCGATACGCCGCCCAGGCCGCGTCCGAGGCGCCCGCCGCCGCGCGCGCCATGGCCTTGGCGCGGTCCTCGGCGATGTCTTCGAGCGTCGGATTGCCCAGGCTCGGCGAGTATTCGTTGAGGTTCGTGCCGACCAGCAGCGGCACGTCGGCGGAGAGCGCCGGCGCGCCCTCGCCCCAGGTCTGGGCCGGGATCAGCGCACCATCGACGCTCGGGCCCCAGAGTAGGTCGATCTCGCCAGGCTTGCCCTTGGGCATGCCGCGCTTGGCCGCCTCGCCCGCCGCCACCAGGGCCTGCGGCGCGACCGCCTGCAGCCTGGCGAGGTCGCCGCGGCCGAGGCCCAGCGCCTTCAGCAGCCCCTCGGCCATCATCCGCGAGCGGGCCGGATCGCTGACCGTGAGCTGCGAGCCGCTTTCGACGATCGCCTTGTGGAACAGGCCCTTGGCCGAGGGCATGGCCATCAGGGTCGAGACCTTCGCCCCGCCGCCGGACTGGCCGAAGATGGTCACGTTGGCCGGGTCGCCCCCGAACGCGGCGACGTTGTCGCGCACCCACTGCAGGGCCGCGACCAGGTCGGCCATGCCGGCGTTGCCAGAGGCGGCGTAGCGGGGATCGCCGAGGCCGGAGAGGTCCAGGTAGCCGAACGGCCCCAGCCGATGATTGACCGAGACGAAGACCACGCCGCGTCGCGCCAGCCGCTCGCCATGGTAGGCCGGAAGCTCCTGCGACGAGCCGGCCTCGTAGCCGCCGCCATGGATCCAGAACATCACCGGCCGGGGTTTGCCGCCCAGGCCGGGCGACCAGACGTTGAGCCTCAGGCAGTCCTCGCCGGGGAAGCCGTCGTCCCAGTCGTAGATGAAGGCGACCTCGTCGTTGCGCCAGCCGCCGCGCTCCACCTGCGGGCAGACCGGCCCGTAGGCCAGCGCCGGACGCACGCCCGTCCACGGCGCCATGGGCTGCGGCGGCAGGAAGCGCGCGGCGCCGCCGGTCGGGGCGGCGTAGGGAACGCCCTTCCAGACATAGACGCCGTCGCGGAGCGCGCCGCGGATCTTGCCCGCGCGGGTCTCGATCACCGCCTCCGGGGGCGTGGCGAGCGCGCGTGCGCCGCCGCTTCCGCCCGGCTTGGCGAGGCCTGCCCGCGGCGCGGCGACGGCCAGGCCGCCCAGCACCGTCGCGCCCAGCACGCCGCGTCGGTGAACGCCCTTGTTTATCCGCGCCATGCGCCCCTCCCCGTCCCGAGGGCCATCCCACCACCGCGCGCCGGCGCTGGCAACGCGGGCCGGTGAACCCTGCGGGCGCTTTCGAGTTGGACTGTCCAGTGACACCGAAGGAGACCCCCATGCCTGCCAAGTCCAAGGCGCAGCAGAAAGCCGCCGGGGCGGCGCTGTCGGCCAAGCGCGGCGAGACGCCCAAGTCGAAGCTCAAGGGCCCCTCCAAGCACATGGCGCAGTCCATGAGCGAGAACGAGCTGGAGAAGATGGCCTCAACCAAGCGCAAGGGTAAGCCCGAGCACGCCGCCCGCAGCTGAGCCAGGGGCTCGGCCTCGCCTCCGCTCCAGCCCATTGCGCGACCGCGCTCGGAAGGGCCAAGCTGGCCCGATGAGTCCGCCGGCCTGGGCCGGATCGAGGGGAGCCGATGAGCGAGATCACCCGGCGCGGCCTGGCCGCCGCGCCCCTGGCGCTGGCCGCCGTTCAGGCGACGGCGGCGCCCAAGGCTGCGGCGCCGGCGTCGCCCTGGCCTGACGCGACCGAGACCGCCGCCCGCATCCGCCGCAAGGAGATCACCGCCGCCGAGGCCGTGGAGGCAGCGATCGAGCGGGCCGAGGCGTTGCAGCCCGTCCTGAACATCCTCGTCAACTCCGACTTCGATCGCGCGATCGACAAGGTCGCGGCCGGCGCCCCTGCGGGCCCGTTCGGGGGCGTGCCGTTCCTGGTGAAGGACCTGGAGGACTACCGCGGGCTGCCGACCCGGGCGGGCTCGCGCTCGCTTGCGGCCAGCCCGCCCGCCGCAGAGCAGAAGCCCTACATCGACGCCTTCGACCGGGCGGGCCTGGTCACCCTCGGCAAGTCGGCCACTCCCGAGTTCGGCCTGCTGCCCAGCACCGAGCCGCTGGCGACCGGGGCGACCCATAATCCGTGGGACCTGACGCGCTCGCCGGGCGGCTCCTCGGGCGGCTCGGCCGCGGCGGTGGCTTCGGGCGTCGTGCCGGTGGCGCACGGCACCGACGGCGGCGGCTCGCTGCGCATCCCGGCCTCGCATTGCGGCCTGTTCGGCCTGAAACCCTCGCGCGGGCGGATGATCGGCACGCGCGGCGACACCAAGGTCACCGACTACGCCGTCCAGCACGTGCTCTCGCGCAGCGTCCGCGACAGCGCGGCCGTCTTCGCGCTCACCGAGGACGCCGCGGCGGGCGCGCGCTACGCGCCCGTGGGCCTGGTGAGCACGCCCGTGCGCCGCAAGCTGCGCGTCGGCCTGGTCGTCGAGGACGGCCGCGGCCACAGCCCCTCGCCGGAGGTGGTCGCCGCCACCGAGGGCGCCGGCAAGCTGCTGGAGAGCCTGGGGCACCATGTGGAGCCGACGCGCTGGCCGGTCGACGGCGGCCGCTTCATCCAGGACTTCCTGCTGCTCTGGGCCTCGGACGCGGCGCGCACCGTCGAGGAGATCGCCAAGGCTGCCGGACACCGGCCCGATGAGACCATGTTCGAGCCGTTCACGCTCGGTCTGGCGGAGATGTTCCGGAAGACCCCGGCCAGCGTCCTTGGCCCGGCCCTCCAGGGCCTGCAAGCCGCCGCGCTCGCCTACGACACCTGGTTCCCGGCGCACCTGCTGGACGTGGTGATCTCGCCGGTGCTGTCGACGCCTCCGCCCTTGCTGGGGGAGATCGGCCCGAGCGTGCCGTTCGAGACCCTGGTTCCGCGGCTGATCGATTACGTGGGCTACACCCCGCTGCACAACATCGCCGGCGCGCCGGCGATCAGCGTGCCGCTGTACTGGACCGAAGCGGGCCTGCCGGTCGGGACCCAGATCGCCGCGCGGGCGGGACAGGAGCGGATGCTCTTCGAGCTGGCCTATCAGCTCGAGCAGGCCAGGCCCTGGGCGCAGCGCGTCCCAGGCGTGCATGCGCTCAGCGTGCGGCGATCGCCTGGGGCGGCGTAGCCAGCGGCGGCGCGGCGGCCTATCAGGCGCGCGGAGGAGCGTCCCATGGCCCATGACGCCGAGCCGAGCTATCCCGAGATCCGCGAGGCGGTGCGCAAGCTCTGCGCCCGCTTTCCGGGGCCCTACTGGCGCGCGCTCGACCGGGAGCGGGCCTACCCGACGGACTTCGTGCAGGCGCTGACCGAGGCTGGCTTCCTCTCGGTGCTGATCCCCGAAGAGTATGGCGGCTCGGGCCTCGGCCTCGCCGCCGCGGTGGCGGTGCTCGAAGAGATCCACCGCTCGGGCTGCAACGGCGGGGCCTGCCACGCCCAGATGTACACCATGGGCGTGATCCTCAGGCACGGCTCGGCCGCCCAGAAGGACGCCTACCTGCCGAAGATCGCCGCCGGCGAGCTGCGCCTGCAGGCGTTCGGCGTCACCGAGCCCGACGCCGGCACCGACACCACCCGCATCGCCACCTTCGCGCGGCGCGAGGGCGACGACTACGTGGTCTCCGGGCGCAAGCTCTGGATCTCCAGGGCCGAGCATTCGGACCTGATGGTCCTGCTCTGCCGCACCACGCCGCGGGACGCGGCGGCCAAGCCCTCGGACGGCATGAGCGTGCTGCTGGTCGATCTGCGCGACGCGGTCGGAAACGGCCTGACCATCCGGCCGGTGCGCACCATGCTGAACCACGCCACGACCGAGCTGTTCTTCGAGGACCTCCACGTGCCGGCCGCCAACCTGATCGGCGAGGCGGGCCAGGGCTTTCGCTACATCCTCGACGGCATGAACGCCGAGCGCATCCTGATCGCCGCCGAATGCATCGGCGACGCGCGCTTCTTCATCGACCGGGCCAGCGCCTACGCCAGGGAGCGGGAGGTGTTCGGCCGGCCGATCGGGCAGAACCAGGGCGTGCAGTTCCCCATCGCCCGGGCCTATGTGCAGGCGAGCGCCGCGGTCCTGATGGTCGACCAGGCGGCCGCCCTGTTCGAGGCGGGCGCGCCCTGCGGGACCGAGGCCAACATGGCCAAGCTCCTGGCCTCGGAGGCCTCCTGGTGCGCCGCCGACATGTGCCTGCAGACCCACGGCGGATTCGGCTTCGCCGAGGAGTTCGACATCGAGCGCAAGTTCCGCGAGACGCGCCTCTATCAGGTGGCCCCGATCTCCACGAACCTGATCCTCAGCCACGTGGCGACCCACGTGCTCGAGCTTCCGAAGTCGTTCTGAGCGAGCGCCCGCGAGCCCGCGCCTTGACGCACGGTTAACCACAGCCGGTCCAAGCTACGGCGACGATCTCTGGGGGAGGCAGCTGTTGAGCCAAGTCGCCGACGGCGCACGCGCAACCGCGGTACGGCCAGCCGGCGGCGAGGGCCTGCACCTGTTCGCCGCCTCCGCACGCAACCTCATGCCGCGCTTCATCAGCAGCCTGGCCGTGGCGGCCGCGGGCCTGTTCTATCTGGGGCTGCTCCCGACCGCGCTCTGGCTCATGGGCGTCTGGATCACCCTGGTGGTGGGCCTGCGGCTCACCGGCCACTCCGGTCCAGGCGGCACGCGTCCGGTCGCCGCGATCGTCATCAACAGCATCATCGCCACGGTGCTGCAGGCCGGGTTTTGCGTGGCCATGTGGCGCACCGGCGATCTCGTGGCGGGCCTGTTCGCGCTCGCCACCGCCTTCATCGGCGCGGCCTATGTGCTTCTGCAGTACTACGCCGACATCGTCCTCTTCCGCCTGTTGCTCAGCCCCTACGCCCTGGCGATGGGCTACATGGGCCTGGACGAGGTGATGCGCGGCGGCGGGCGCCCCGCCGCGGCGGTGACCCTGGTCGCCGCCGTCGCCTCGATGGTCAACTTCTTCTTCCTGGCGCGGCGGATGCTGGATCGCTCGCGCAGCGCCCTGCGCGCCGCCCGCCAGCAGGCCCGCGAGGGCGAGCTCGCCGCCGAGGCCGCCAACGCCGCCAAGAGCGCCTTCCTGGCGACCATGAGCCACGAGATCCGCACGCCGCTGAACGGGGTGCTCGGCATGGCCCAGGCGATGGCCGCCGACGAGCTCGCCGATGTGCAGCGCGAACGGCTCCTGGTCATCCATCGCTCGGGCGAGGCGCTTCTCGCCATCCTCAACGACGTCCTCGACCTTTCCAAGATCGAAGCCGGCAAGCTGGAGCTCGAGACCATCGAGTTCGATCTGGCGGACCTGGCCCAGGGCGCCTACTCCGCCTTCACCGCCTTGGCCAACAAGAAGGGGCTTTCCTTCGCCCTGGACATCGGCCAGGCGCGCGGCCGCTACATGGGCGATCCGACCCGCGTGCGGCAGATCCTCTACAACCTGATCTCGAACGCCCTGAAGTTCACCGACCAGGGGGAGATCCGCGTCACCGCGGCGCGCCAGGGCGACATGCTGGAGATCGCGGTCGCCGACACCGGCGTCGGCATCTCGCCGGAGAACCTGGTCCGCCTGTTCCAGAAGTTCGATCAGCTGGATTCCTCGACCACCCGCCGGTTCGGCGGCACCGGCCTGGGGCTGGCCATCTGCCACGAGCTCGCCCAGCTGATGGGCGGCGACATCGCCGTGGAGAGCAGACTCGGCGAAGGTTCGAAATTCCTCGTGCGCCTGCCGCTGCCCTGGATCGGCGAGGAGAAGGGGCCGCCGGAGCTCGCCCCCGCCCCGCCGCCGGAGCTGCAGCCGATGCGGCTGCGGGTGCTGGCGGCCGAGGACAATCAGGTCAACCAGCTGGTGCTGAAGACCATGCTGCACCAGCTGGGCGTCGAGCCGACCGTCGTCGAGAACGGCGAGGCCGCGGTCGAGGCCTGGGCCAACGGCGAATGGGACATCGTCCTCATGGACGTCCAGATGCCGGTCATGGACGGCTTGACCGCGACGGCCCAGATCCGCGAGCTGGAAGCCCGCAAGGGGCGCCGGCGGACACCGATCGTCGCGCTGACCGCCAACGCCATGTCGCACCAGATCGAGCAGTACCTGGCGGCCGGCATGGACGGCCACGTGGCCAAGCCGATCGCCGCCGCCGACCTCTTCCAGACGCTCTGCGACGTGGTGCGGCAGGATGAGGACGGCGACGAGGCCGCCGCCGCCGCCGGAGCCGCCTAGAGGCTGATCGCCGGGAGCCCCGTTGACGCGCCGCAGCGCGCGCGCTGAGTTTCGCCGCGCCATGCGGCTCTTCCATTTCAGCCACGATCCGGAGATCACGCGCTTCGAGCCGCGGCCGGTCTCGATCCCCTCCGAGCGGCCGCCTGGGCGCGAGTGGCTGAACGGGCCCTTGGTCTGGGCGATCGACGAGCCGCATCAGGCCATGTACCTGTTCCCGCGCGACTGTCCGCGCATCCTGATCTGGCAGACCCCCGAGACCAGGGACGAGGACCTCGGCCCCTGGCGCGGCGAGCGTAGCGACCGCATCATCGCCCATATCGAACAGGCCTGGCTGGAGCGGGTGCGCACGGCCTCGATCTGCCGCTACGAACTGCCGGCCGCCGCCTTCGAGGACCTGCACGACGCCGGCATGTGGATTTCGCGCTCGGCCGTGGAACCCTCGGCCATGGAGGTGATCTTCGACATTCCCGGCGCGCTGGCGGCGCTGGACGTGGAGCTTCGCGCGATGCCGAGCCTCACGCCCTTGCGGGGCCTCTGGGAGACCAGCCTGCACGCCAGCGGCATCCGGCTACGGAACGCCGCCGGCTGGTAGCGAACCGCCTGGGCGACTACATCGGAGCCCATGGCCGAGGCGTTCAACGACAGGACGATCGAGGGCGACAAGCCGGCGCGCTACGCGGTCGTCGCCGAGGAGATCGCCGCCGTGCTGGAGGGCGAGCCGAACCTCGTGGCGCGGATGGCGACGGTCGCCTCCATGCTCGCGGCCACCTTCGAGGCCTACTTCTGGACCGGCTTCTACGTCGTCGATCCGGACAGGCCCGGCGAGCTGGTGGTGGGACCCTACCAGGGCACGCTGGGCTGCCTGCGGATCGCCTTCGGCCGCGGCGTCTGCGGGACGGCGGCGGCGACGGGCGAGACCCAGATCGTGGCGGACGTCGCGGCGTTCCCCGGCCACATCGCCTGCGACGCGCGCGCCAAGAGCGAGATCGTGGTTCCGGTGCGCGACCGGTCGGGGCGGCTGATCGCGGTGCTGGACGTGGATTCCGAGCGGCCGGCGAGCTTCGACCAAACGGACGCCGAGGGGCTTGAGCGCATCCTAAAACAAGCGTTTGGTTGAGCCGTTGTCTTCCCCAACGGCGCCTTTCTAGAACCGTGCCCACGCGCCGGGACGCGCCCCCGAAGGATCAAGGAGTTCATCATGGCCGAGGCCTATATCGTCGCCGCCACCCGCACCGCCGGCGGCCGCAAGGGCGGACGTCTTCGCGAATGGCATCCCGCCGACCTGGGCGCGGTGGTGCTGAACGAGCTGATCGAGCGCACCGGCGTCGACCCGAGCCGGGTCGAGGACGTGGTGATGGGCTGCGTCATGCAGGTCGGCGAGCAGGCGACCAACGTGGCGCGCAACGCGGTGCTGGCCTCGAAGCTGCCCGAGAGCGTGCCGGCGACCTCGGTGGACCGCCAGTGCGGCTCCTCGCAGCAGGCCCTGCAGTTCGCCGCCCAGGCGGTGATGAGCGGCACCATGGACGTGGTGATCGCCGCGGGCGTCGAGAGCATGACCCGGGTGCCCATGGGCCTGTCGGTCGCCCTGCCCGCGAAGGAGGGCTTCGGCCAGCCGAAGAGCCCGCGCATGGAGGAGCGCTACCCGCACATCCAGTTCAGCCAGTTCATGGGCGCCGAGATGATGGCGGAGAAGTACAAACTCACCAAGGACCAGCTGGACGAGTTCGGCTACCGCTCGCACCAGCGGGCGATCGCGGCCACCCAGGGCGGCGCCTTCAAGGACGAGATCGTGGCCGTCGACGGCAAGGACGCCGAAGGCAACGTGGTGCGCCACGACGTCGACGAGGGCATCCGCTTCGACGTCAGCCTGGAGGGCATGAAGGGGGTCAAGCTGCTGCGCGAGGGCGGCCGGATCACCGCGGCCACCTCCAGCCAGATCTGCGACGGCGCCTCGGGCGTGATGATCGTCTCCGAGCAGGCGCTGAAGGAGTTCAATCTCGAACCCATGGCCCGCATCCACCACCTGTCGGTGATCGGCCACGACCCGGTGATCATGCTGGAGGCTCCGTTGCCGGCCACCGAGCGGGCGCTGAAGAAGGCCGGCATGAGCGTCGACGACATCGACGTCTTCGAGGTCAACGAGGCGTTCGCCTCGGTGCCGGTGGCCTGGCTGCAGACGCTGGGCGCCGATCCGGAGCGGATGAACGTCAACGGCGGGGCCATCGCGCTCGGCCACCCGCTGGGCGCCTCGGGCACGAAGCTGATGACCACCCTGCTCTACGCGCTGAAGAAGCGCGGCAAGAAGTACGGTCTGCAGACCATGTGCGAAGGCGGCGGCCTGGCCAACGTCACCATCGTCGAGGCGCTGTAAGCTTCCACCTTCGGAGCGTCATCCCGGGCTTGTCCCGGGGACCCGGAAGCGCTGAGGATGCCGGCGGAGTCGCGATGGCGCCGCCGGCATTTCCTTGTCCGGACGCCGGCGCATCTGGGTGGCCGGGACAAGCCCGGCCATGACGGTTGGAGGGGAAGAGATGCCCAGCCGCATCTACGCCATCACCGGAGCCGCCGGCGTGCTCGGCGGCGCCGTCGCCAGGGCGGCCGAAGAGCGGGGGGCGCGCCTCGCGCTCATCGACCACGCCCAGCACGCCTGCAGCACGGTCCCGGCGGGCGACAACGCCTTGCACATCGGCGGCGTCGACCTGACCGACGCCAACCAGGCGGGCGCGGCCATCGAGGCGGCGGCGGAGCGCTTCGGCGGTGTGGACGCCCTGCTCAACATCGCCGGCGGCTTCTCCTGGGAGAAGGTGGAGGGCGCGACGGGCGAGACCTGGAAGCGGCTGTTCCTGCTCAACGTGCAGACGGCGGAGAACGCCAGCCGCGCGGCGATCCCGCACCTGAAGCGCTCGGCGGCCGGCCGCATCGTCAACGTCGGGGCCAACGCCGCGCTGAAGGCCGCGCTCGGCATGGGCCCCTACGCCGCCTCCAAGGCCGGCGTCCACGCCCTCACCCAAGCGCTCGCCGAGGAGCTCAAGGCCGATGGCGTGACGGTGAACGCGGTCTTGCCTTCGATCATCGACACCCCGGCCAACCGCGCCGAGATGCCGAAGGCCGACGCCTCGACCTGGGTCGCGCCGGCCGACCTCGCCGCCGTGATGCTGTTCCTGGCCTCGGAGGAGGCCCGCGCGGTGACCGGCGCCCTGTTGCCGGTGACCGGCCGGGTCTAGGCGCGGCGGGCCAGGCCTTGCTGGCGCATGCGCCAGACGAGCTGGTCGAAGCGGTCCTGGCCGAAGAACGGCTCGCCTCCGAACACCATCATCGGCACGCCCCAGTGGCCGGCCTTGCGCTGGGCCGCCTGGCTCGCCTCGACGATCGCGGCGTAGCGGGCGGGATCGGCGTCCACCGCCGCGGCGAGCTCGGCGAACTCGAGGCCGGCGCGCGCCGCGGCCTTCGCGAGGTGGTCGCCCTGGTGCCAATCGTCGACCTCGCCGCTCCACAGCGTATGGCTGAGCTCGCGCAGGAACGGCAGCCCCCGCCCGCGCTCGGCGGCGGCCACGCCCAAATGGGTCAGCCGGTGGATATAGGGCTGGGCGATGCGGTAGCTGCCGCCCGACTGCTGCACCGGATCGGGCCTCGGCCAGCGGAACGGCAGGCCGAGGTAGGCGGCTTCGCGGTGCACGTCGCGAACCAGGTAGGGCCCCCAGAGCGGATCGCGGTTGTCGAAGAACTCCGGCGTGCGCACCGCCAGCGGATAGACCGGCCGCACCTCGCAGACGACGTCGTGCTCGGCCTCCAGCGCCAGCAGCCGCGGCGCGATCAGGTAGGAGTAGGGCGAGCGGAAGGACCAGTAGAGGTCGTAGCTCAGCGTCATTTTGGGGAGCTCTTTCCTGGCGGCGCGCAACCTTGGCCATGACAATGGCCGAGACAGGCGATCAGCGGGAGAGGCGAAGATGCTCAAGATGGTGTTCCGAGCCATGCTCGGCGCGTGTCTGGCGCTCGGCCTGACCGGCCCGGCCGCGGCTCAGATCGCAGCCGCGCCGCCGGCCATAGACGGCCTGCGGGTGATCCTCTGCGGCACCTCGGGGCCGCTGGCGGTCCGCGGCCGGGCCAAGGCCTGCGTGGCGGTCGAGACGCCGCAAGGGCTCTACATCGTCGACATCGGCCCGGAGGCCACCGAGAACCTGATGCTCTGGCGGCTGCCGCTCGACCGCGCCCGGGCCCTGTTCCTCACCCACCTGCACTCCGACCACATCGGCGAGGTCGGCGAGTTCAACCTGCAGAGCTGGGTGGCCGGACGCCCGGCCGCCCTGCCGCTGATCGGGCCGGCGGGGGTGGAGAAGGTCGCCCAAGGCTTCAACCTCGCCTACGCGCCGGACCACGGCTTCCGCAAGGCGCACCACGAGCACGGCGGCTTCAGGTTCGACCTCGCGGCCGGCCAGCTGGCGGCGCGGCCGATCGCCATGCCGAAACCCTCGGCGAGCGGGCTCGCCACCGCTGTCGCGCTGCGCGACGGGCCGCTGACGGTCACCGCGATCAAGGTGGCGCACGAGCCGGTCGAGCCCGCCTTCGCCTACCGCTTCGACTATAAGGGCCGCTCGGTGGTGATCAGCGGCGACACCCGCAGGTGGCCGCCGCTGGCGGAGGCCGCCAAGGGCGCCGACGTGCTGATCCACGAGGCGCAGAACGCCGAGATGACGCGCCAGCTCGCCAAGCTGCTGGCCGCCGCCGGCGCCGCGCGGATGAGCTCGCTGATGACCGACACCCTGAGCTACCACACCACGCCGGTGGAGGCGGCGGAGATCGCGCGGATGGCCGGCGCGAAGCGGCTCGTCCTGTACCACCTGACGCAGTCGGGCCTGCCGTTCTTCACGCCCGAGGCGTTCACGCGCGGCATGGACGCGGGCGCCCCGCTGGACTGGCGGCTCGGCTCCGACGGCATGACCATCGACCTGCCGGCCGGCAGCGAGGCGATCGTCTTCGGCCACTTCTGAGGACTGGCGCCGAGGCTAGGCGGCGGTCGGCTTCTGGTCGGCGTAGCTGCGCCACTCGGCCTCCGGCAGCCGCCAGTAGACGCCGGCCTCGCGGGCCATCATCCGGTGGCCGATCAGTTCGCGGCGCAGGGTGGCGCTGTCCCAGTGCCGCCGCTGCAGGACTTCGTTGACCTCGGCTTCCGGATAGCGGCGGCCGGGCTCGAAGCGGTTGGCGAGCCACTTCAGGATCACCCAGCGCTTGCGGCGGCTGGCCGGGATCGATTTCAGCCGCCCCTCGGCGTCGACGAAGGCCGCGAACACCCGCTCCTCCCAGTTGGCCTCCGGGGCCATGGCGGCGGGCTCCTGGTCCAGCAGCCTGCGGTTCATCTGCGCGAGCGCGCCGGGCTTCAGCGCATGCCAGCGCATCACGCCTTGCGGCCGGACCTCGACGAGGCCGAGCGCCTTCAGGACGGCCAGGTGATGCGAGACGGTGGGCTCCTTCAGCCGCAGGATCTCGGCGAGCTCCTGGACGGTGCGCTCCTGCTGGGCGAGCAGGCCCACGATGCGCAGGCGGCTTTCATTGGCCATGGCCTTGAAGAAGGCGAGCAGCGGCGAGAGGTCGGGGTCGGGCACGGTCAGATTCCTTAGATGCCTGTCTAATTAGACATCCATCTCTCGATGTGCAACCGGACCTCACCCGATCGCCGACAATAGGGTGGGACATGTGCGCATTTCATCGCGAACCGGGGCGCTGATTTGGGCCTTGATTCACTTGACAAAGAGCAGATAAGTTCTCGATCTGTTCCGTATAGCGCAAGAGCCGCCGGACGCCAACGAACAGCGCGGAAACATTGCGCATCCGCGCGCCGCGTTGCGGCCTCAGCGCTTCGGGGTGAGGTCGAGGACGGTCTCGGCGGCGGCCTCGACGGCGGGGCGGGTGTAGCGGAGCGGCACGTAGTCGCCCGCGGCCCAGGGCGCGAAAAGGTCGCGGTAGTGCGGGTTCGCCGGGTCGCCCGACTGGCCGGGCGTGTTGACCACCATGGAGTTGTCCCACTGGCCGACGTCGAGGACCATGCGCACCGAGGCGCCGGCGACCTGGGTGAAGAGCTCGGGACGGTAGGTCGCCGCGCGCGGCGTCGAGGCCGAGCCCGGAACCGCCACCGGCCCGACCGCCATCCGCGCGGCGGTCTCCCGATCCGCCAGCACGCCGGCCGGGTTCTGGAACTCCGCCCGATGCAGCCGCCCCCAGGTCCAGGTCGACATGTCCGGGCCGAGACGCTGCTCGAGCTCCTGGACCGCGGCGCCGAGCGTGGCGAGCAGCAACAGCTTGCGCCTGGGGCCGGCCTCGCCCGATTCCAGGAAGCCGATCACCGCGTCAAGGCTGCCCGACCCGATCAGGTCGCGCGCCGGCCGAGGCGCATACATCGCCGCTGCGCCCTTGCCGAGGTAGCCGGAGACCCAGACCTCGTAGATCGCCGCGGGCGCGCTGTCGGTCCGCTCGTCGCCGTTCCAGGCCTCCAGCAGCTTGATGGCCTTCGCCAGGTTCGAGCCCTGTTCGGCCGGCGGCGTCTGCCCCATGTCGGCGCGAAGCAGCGCCCGGAGCCGCCGGGACTCGGCGCTCACGGTGTCGGTCTGCAGCGCCGTGGACTGGGCGATCGTGCCCTTCGGCTCGGCGGCGAGCACCTCCTCGATACGGGTGATCCGCGAGGGATCGCTCCACTCGAAGGAGACCTTGCGCTGCTCGTCGGGGTAGCCCTTCGGCAGGTTCATGGCGTTGGCGGTGGCGAACCAGCCCTTGGCCGGGTTCTTCAGCCACGGCAGCTCGGCGCCCGGCAGGAAGCCCGCCCACTCGTAGCGGCCGTCGCCCGGCACCGGCATCAGCCCGTCCCAGTTCGGCCGCACCGGCGTCAGCCCCGCGGCCGACCAGCCGATCACGCCCGTGCGGTCGGCGTAGACCAGGTTGAGCGGCGGCGTGCCCCAGGCGTCGCGGCCGCCCTCGAAATCGGCCCAGGACTTGGCCCGCCAGAGGCGCGAGCTCTGGAAGTAGCCCTCCGCCCCGGGCTCGTTCCACACGGTGCGCAGGGCGAAGGCGCGGCGCCTGGCCGGATCGATCTTCAGCACCGGGCCGTGGCGGGTGTAGCGCAGCTCGACCTCGCGCGGCGCCTCGCCCTTCACCTCGATGGCCTCGCGGACCACCTTCATCGGCTCCCAGCCGCCCTTGTAGCGGTAGGCGTCGCCGGCCGGATTGATCTCGTAGACGTAGAGGTCCTCCTGATCGATCGGGAAGATGGTCAGGCCGAAGGCGACATCGGCGTTGTGGCCGAGCGAGACGCCGGGCAGCGCCGGCTCGCCGGCGCCTTCGATCGACAGCCCCGGCGCCTCCATGTGGACGATATAGCGGAGCGAGGGCACGCCCACCGCCCGGTGCGGATCGTTGGCCAGGATCGGCCGGCCGCTGGCGGTGCGCGCGCCGGAGATCGTCCAGTTGTTGGAGCCTTCGCCGGAGGTGGCGTCGATCCGCTGGGCGAGCTGGGCGCGGGGATCGAGGGCGGCGGTCTTGCGTCCGGCGAGCGGCTCGAAGCTCACCGGCTCCGTCCCCAGGATATAGTCCTGCAGCACGTCGGCGGGGATGTCGCAGGGATTCAGGCCCTCGGGGACCGCGAGCTTGTGCGACGTGGGCTCGATCTTGCGCCGCAGCCGGTCGGCTTCCACGCCGCCAGCGCAGACCACCTGGGCGCGGGCGACCTCGGAGGTGACGTTGCCGACCAGGGTGTGGCTGCGGATGCGCAGGATGTCGTCGGGCGCCCAGGTCTCCGGCCGGCTGGCGGTCAGCCTGAACTCGATCGGCAGCGGCTTGGCGCCGGCGCGCACCTCGGCGACATAGGCGTCGACGCCGTCCACCCAGGCCGTGACCGCATCCCTCGCGCCCGGCGCATAGGCCGCCCACTCCCTGGCCATGTCGCCGCGGTAGAGGAGGAGCCGCGCCGCGCGGTCCTGGGCGACATAGGCCGGCCCGAAGCTGGCGGAGAGCCGCCCCAGCCCCCGCTTGCGCCACAGGTCGATCTGCCAGAGCCGGTCGCGGGCGGCGTTGTAGCCCTGCAGGAAGAAGGCGTCGCGCACCGAGCCCGCATAGATGTGCGAGATTCCCCAGCGGTCGACGATGATCTGCGCGGGCTGCTGGAGCCCGGTTACCGGCCACGCCTCGCGCCTGGCGGCGGCGGGGAGCTGGGCGTGGGCGGCGGTGGCCGCAAAGGAGAGCAAAGCCGCCGCAACCGCCCAGGTCATACGCATGATGTTCCCCCCCTGCCGGCGCCCATAGAACCCCTTCCTCCTCGATGGAGGAAGGGGCAGGGGATGAGGGTGCGGGCAGTGCGCTCACCAGGGCGCTGTGGAGGCGCAGGCGCCGAACGTCGCCAGCCCGTCACCTCAGACGCCACACCACCACCCCTGCCCCTCCTCCATCGAGGAGGAGGGAAGCTTCCGCCGTGGGATGCTCTCGGACCTTCGGCCGGGCATCGAGGAAGCGCGTCGGGAACGAGGATCGAGCTCAGCCGTTGCACGCGTCGAGGGGGGAGCCTGATCGCCGCGGCGCCCTGAGCTTCACGGGAGGAGGCGAGCGCCATGCCAGCTACGCTCAACGTCGTCTTCGGACCCTGCGCCGCGGGCAAGACCACCTACGCCCAGGCGTTGGCCCGCCGCGAGGGCGCGGTCCCCTTCGTCCTCGACGAGTGGGGCGCGCGCCTGTTCGGCCCCGACCTCAAGGGTCCCATCGAGTTCGCCTGGATGCTGGAGCGCCTCGGCCGCTGCAACGCGCTGATCTGGTCCACCGCCGAGGCGGTGCTCGCCGCCGGGACCTCGGTGGTCCTCGACATCGGCGCGATGCGGCGGGCCGACCGCGAGCGCATCCGCCAGATGGCCGAGTCCAAGGGCCTGCCGCTGCAGTGGCACTTCGTCGACGCGCCGCAGGAGGTCCGCCGCGCCCGCGTCGCCGGCCGCAACGCCGCCAAGGGCGAGACCTTCGTCATGGAGGTGACGCCGGAGATGTTCGAGAGGCTCGAGGCGATCTACGAGCCCCCCGAGCCGGCCGAGCTGGAGGGCGCGGTGCTGAGCGTCGGCGACGACGGCGGGACCGCCGCCCCAGCGGCGGCGCAGCCTGAGGCGGTGCGATAGCTCGACGGCGGTGCGGCCGCCGGCCTCGCTGAGCCGCGGCTCGCCTGCTGACCGACCTGGGCCGAGCGGATCGCGGCCGTAGGGCTCGCGGGCTGGTTCGAACCCCTTCCTCTTCGATGGAGGAAGGAGCAGGGGATGGTGGTGAGGTCATTGGCTCCCCGGAAGCGCACGCGAGACGCCGGCGCCACTTGGTCCTTCTCGGCGTCTCAGCGACTACACCCCTGCCCCTCCTCCATCGAGGAGGAGGGGGAACGCGGCGGCAGGGCCCATATGAATGATCTGACGCGACGGGGCGTGCTGATGCTGGCCGGCGCGGGCGTCGCGGGGCTGTTCGCGCCGCAGAGGGCGCGCGCCCGGCCGCGGGCGCCGGGGCAAGACCGGCTGGTGCTGCTGGGCGTGCGCGGCGGGCCGCTGGTGGACGGCTATGCCCAGACGCCCTCGGCCAGCGTGATCGTATTCGGCGGCGCGCCGCTGGTGGTGGACGCCGGCTATGGCGTGACGCTGAAGCTGATCGAGGCCGGCATTCCGTTGCGGGCCCTGCGGCGGGTGTTCATCACGCACCACCACTCCGACCATAACCTCGAGCTCGGGCCGCTGCTCTACAACGCCTGGGCGGACGGGGTCGCCGATCCGGTCGACGTCTATGGGCCGCGGGGCCTGGCCGAGCTGCTCGCCGCCTACTGGCGGTCCAACCGGATCGATCTGGCGGCGCGCATCGCCGACGAGGGGCGGCCGGACCTCCGAAAGCTGGTCCGCGCCCACGAGTTCACGCAGGGCGAGGTGATGCGCGAAGGCGACCTCGCGGTCTCGGCGCTGCGCAATCATCACCCGCCGCTCGCCGAGAGCTACGCCCTGAAGTTCCGGCTCGGCGGCAAGACGGTCGTGTTCTCCGGCGACACCTCCTACCTGCCCGCGCTGGCGGAGTTCGCGCGCGGCGCCGACTACCTGGTGCACGAGGCGATGTTCCCCGCCGCCGTCGGACGGCTCGCCGCCCGGCGCCCCAACGCCTCGCGGCTCGAGCAAAGCATCCTCAGCCACCACACCTCGGCCGGGGACGCGGGCCGCATCGCCGCCGCGGCCGGCGTGAAGACCCTGGTGCTCAACCACTTCGTGCCGGGCGACGACGCCGCGGTGACGCCGGCCCAGTGGGCGGCCGCCGCCGGGGCGCACTTCGCGGGCCGGATCGTGGTCGGACGCCCGATGCTGTCGCTGCCGCTGTGAGCGGGGAGCGAGCGGCCCCTACTTCCGACCGTGATGGCCGGGCTTGTGCCGGCCATGACGGATCGGATGAATCTGGTGGTTATGCGGCGACCGCGGCCCCTTCGCCCAGCGCGTCGAACTCGCTGAGGAAGGCGCGGCCCCTCGCCTCGCCCAGCCTGGCGCTCACCTGGCGGGCGATCTCGGCGCGGGTGCGCTCGCGGGCGAGCTCGCGTTCGCGGCGGCCGTGCCACTCGACCATCTGGGTCCAGAGCGGGTCGAGGATCTCGGCGCCGGGCTTTCTTCCGCCGCTCACTGTCTTCAACGTGAAGCTGCGCAGCTCGGAGAGCGCCACGCGCAGATAGGCCACGTGGCTCTGCTCGTCCTGGCGGATGCGCTCGACGATCTGGGCGGCCTGCTCGGCCGCGGCGCGGCGGTCGGTGAAGTTCGCCGGATCGCGGAACACCGCGCAGCAGAAGGCGAAGAAGCTCTCGGCGCGCACCTCGATCAAGAGCACGTTCATCAGCATCTTGATGAGCGCCTCGAAGCCGGGCGGCAGATCGGCGAGCTCGCGGCCGGCGGCCTCCGGGCGGGAGATGTTCTCCGGCACCTCCGGCAGGGGATAGGCGTCCTTGCCGAACACGGTGTCGCGGACCGCGAACCACATCTGGTCGTGCGCGCCGAGCTCGGGCGTGCGGGCGTCGCCGCCGCCTTCGTCCCAGCCGTGCGCCTCGAAGAGGCCCTTGCCGAGATGGCCGAGCGCGGCGTCGGCGACATCGTCGACCACGATCTGCTGCATGTCGGGCGCCTCGAA
Source organism: Phenylobacterium sp. (assembly GCF_035475775.1). Lineage (GTDB taxonomy): Bacteria > Pseudomonadota > Alphaproteobacteria > Caulobacterales > Caulobacteraceae > Phenylobacterium. The sequence continues at coordinate 68,371 of NZ_DATIMC010000049.1, forward strand.
CAGCGCGAGCTGCTTGCCGCGCGCCTCGATCACGCCGGTGACGGTGAGCGAGTTCCAGAGGAACTGGCCGAAACCGGCGCCCAGCAGCAGCCGCTCCTGCTCGACGTTGGGATAGGCGGGCAGCTCGAGCAGGCTGGTGGTCGCATCCAGCAGCGGCCAGCCGCGCGCCTCGAGCGCCGCGCTCCAGGCCTCCACCGCCGGCCAGCGGTTTCTCACCCGCGGCGAGACATAGGCGCCGTCCGCGTCGAAGCCGCCGTGCAGCCGATAGCCCGCCGCCTCGTGCGGCCGGGCGAAGTCGTGGCTCGCGATCAACTCGTCCCGGGTGTAGCGCAGCTTGGCCATGGCAAAGTCTCCTGCGCGGTGATCCGCGATGGCGCAAGCGTGATCCTGCCGATGAGCGCCGTCAACGTGACGCCGGCGTCAGGTTCGGCCGCCTTGCCCCTTGCCAGAGCAGGCGGGCGGGGCTCACCCTCCCATCCGAGCTGAAAAAGAAGAGGGCCCGGCCATGGCCGACGACGCCGCCACCTTCGACGCCGCGCGCGCCGAAGCCTATTCGACGCCGATCGACAAGATCGACGTCAGCCGGCAGGACCGCTTCGTCAGCAACACCATCTGGCCGTTCTTCGAGCGGCTCAGGCGCGAGGACCCCGTCCATTACTGCGCGGAGAGCGAGTTCGGCCCCTATTGGTCGATCACCAGGTTCGACGACATCGTCGCCGTCGAGACCAACCACCAGGCGTTCTCCTCCGAGAAGGCGATCGGCATCTTCGACCCCGTGCCGGGCGACGACTTCCAGATGCCGATGTTCATCGCCATGGACCCGCCCAAGCACGACGAGCAGCGCAAGGTGATCCAGCCGATCGTCTCGTCGGAGAACCTGGCCAACTTCGCCCCGCTGATCCGCCAGCGCGCCGCCAAGATCCTCGACGAGCTGCCGATCGGCGAGCCGTTCGACTGGGTGAACCGGGTCTCCGTCGAGCTCACCACCCAGATGCTGGCGACGCTGTTCGACTTCCCGTTCGAGGAGCGGCGCAAGCTCACCTACTGGTCGGACCTGGCGACCACCGACACCGACGATCCGGAGACCTACTCGCAGGCGATCCGCGAGATGTTCCCGGGCGGCGCCATGACCGTCGACCAGGGACGGGCCGAGCTGATGGCCTGCGCCTTCTACTTCAAGACCCTATGGGACCAGCGGGCGAACGCCCCGCCGGCCAACGACCTGATCTCCCTGCTGGCGCACGGCGAGGCGACCAGGGACATGCCGCTGATGGAGTTCCTGGGCAACATCCTGCTCTTGATCGTCGGCGGCAACGACACGACCCGGAACTCGATCACCGGCGGCCTGATCGCCTTCACCGAGAACCCGGACCAGCTCGCCAGGCTGCGCGCCAACCCGGCGCTGCTGGACAGCGCCATCCCGGAGATCATCCGCTGGCAGACGCCGGTGGCGCACATGCGCCGCACCGCCAAGGCCGACGTCCAGCTCGGCGGCAAGACCATCAAGGCGGGCGACAAGGTGGTCATGTGGTACGTCTCGGGCAACCGCGACGAGACCGCGATCGACAACCCCGAGGCGTTCATCGTCGACCGCGAACGCCCGCGCCATCACGTCTCGTTCGGCTTCGGCATCCACCGCTGCGTCGGCATGCGGCTGGCCGAGATGCAGCTGAAGATCGTCTGGGAGGAGATCCTGAAGCGCTTCCCGGTCATCGAGATCGTCGAGGAGCCGGTGCGCGTGAAGTCCTGCTTCCTGCGCGCCTACCGCAAGCTGATGGTGCGGATTCCGGCGCGGGCGTGAGCTGAGGCTATTTCGCCGGCGCCACGCGCCAGACGATGCCGCCGACGTCGTCGACCACCAGCAGCGCGCCGGTCTTGTCGACCGCGACGCCGACCGGGCGGCCCTGGATCTGCTGCTGGGCGTCGAGGAAGCCCGAGAGGAACACCTGCGCCGGGACCTGCGGCCTGCCGCCCTGGAAGGGCACGAAGACCACGCGGTAGCCGTTCAGCGGCTTGCGGTTCCACGAGCCGTGCTGGCCCACGAAGGCCCCGCCGCGGTAGGCCGGCGGGAAGGCGTCGGCCGTGTAGAAGACCAGCCCGAGCGAGGCGGTGTGCGGCCCCAGCGCATAATCCGGCGGGATGGCCTTGGCGACGAGGTCCGGGCGCGGCGGCCTGGCGCGCTTGTCGACGTGCTGGCCGTAGTAGCTGTAGGGCCAGCCGTAGAAGCCGCCGTCCTTGACGCTGGTCATGTAGTCCGGCGGCAGGTCGGGGCCGATCTCGTCGCGCTCGTTGACCGCCGTCCAGAGCTGGCCGGTGACGGGCTCGAAGGCCATGCCCACCGGATTGCGCAGCCCCGAGGCGAACACCCGGTGGGCGCCGGAGGCGATGTCGTATTCCCAGATCGCCGCCCGGCCCTGCTCGGCCGCGACGCCGTTGTCGCCGACGTTGGAGTTGGAGCCGACCGAGGCGTAGAGCCTGGTCCCGTCGCGCGAGGCGACGATGTTCTTGGTCCAGTGGTGGTTGATCGGCCCGCCCGGCAGATCGAGCACCTTTTCGCCGGCGCCTTGCACCGAGGTCGCGCCGGGCTGGTAGGGGAATTTCACCACGCTATCGTCGTTGGCCACGTAGAGCGTATTTCCGACCAGCGCCATGCCGAACGGCCGCTTCAGGCCTTGCGCGAAGACCGTCCGGGTCTCGGCGAGCCCGTCGCCGTCGGCGTCACGCAGCAGGACGATGCGGTTGCCGCTGGGGGCCGAGGCGGCGCCCACCCGCTTCAGCACCAGCTTGGCGAGCCAGGCCTCGGGGCCGTGCAGGGTGTGGTCCTGCGGGCTGGGCGGCGTGGAGGCGGATTCCGAGACCAGCACGTCGCCGTTCGGCAGCACATAGGCCCAGCGCGGATGATCGAGGCCCTGGGCGAACCGGGCGACTGTGAAGCCCGGCGGCGCCTTGGGCGCGGCGCCCTTCGGCCAGCCGACCGCCTTGGGGGCGTCGAACTGCGGCAGGATGCCGGTCTGCGGCTGCGGCAGCGGCGGATTGGGTCCGAAGCCCGCGAGCGGGTCGGGCGAGCCCGCCTTCTGGCAGCCCGCAAGGGCGAGAACCGCGGCGGCGGCGATCAGGTGACGGCGCATGCGAGCTTCCTCGACGTCTGGGCCGCGCGACCATAGCGCCGCTCTGCGAAACGCCAAGTCGAACCGCCCCGCACCGGGCAACCTGCCGAGGCGCCGATCCGTTTCTGCAAGACAGGGACGACGTGCGTCTTGGAGGACGCCGATGAAGATGATGTTCCTGGCGGTCTGTTCCGCCTTCGCGCTTTCGGCCTGCGCCGACGATTACTATGGCTACAACGGCTACGGCTATAACGACTACGGCTACCCGGGCTACAGCTCCTACTATGCGGGCGACGTGTACTACGATGGCTTCTACGGCCCCTACGCCAGCGGCTACTGGGGCCCGAACGATGTCTTCTTCTTCAGCCGTCGCGCCGGAGGCCCGTTCATCGCCGACAGGCGCCACCATTTCCGCCACCGGTTCGACGCGGGCTCGCGGCGTTTCGGCGACACGCGCTTCGACCGCCACCACGACTTCGACCACGACCACCACCGCTGAGGCCTGACGCCAGGGCGCCGTTGCGCAGGCGCACGAAACCCGCTGTGCTGGAGCGGGAGGATCGATCGCGCCCATGGACCTGACGCTGACGCCCGAGATGGCCGACTTCCGCGAGGAGGTGCGCGCCTTCCTGATAGCCCATCGCGCGGAGTACGAAGCCGGCCAGCCGAAGGACGCGCGCGCCTGGCAGAGGCGGCTGATCGAGGCGGGCTATGCGGCGCGCACGATCCCGAAGGAATACGGCGGCTACGGCGCCGAGCCCGACGTGCTGAAGGCGCGGATCATCGCGGAAGAATTCATCGCCGCGAACGCCCCGCGCGGCATGGCCGGCCAGGGCATCTCCATGCTGGCGCCGACCCTGCTCGAGGTGGGCTCGGAAGAACAGAAGCGGCGCTGGATCGCGCCCACCCTGCGCGGCGAGATCATCTGGTGCCAGGGCTATTCCGAGCCGGGCGCGGGCTCCGACCTCGCCTCGCTCTCGACCAAGGCGGTCGAGGACGGCGACGACTTCGTGATTTCCGGATCGAAGATCTGGACCAGCACCGCCCACCTCGCCCAGATGATGTTCTGCCTGGTGCGCACGGAGCCCGAGGCCGCCAAGCACGAGGGGATCAGCTACGTGCTGATCCCGATGGATGCGCCCGGCATCGAGGTCCGGCCGCTGAAGACCATGACCGGCCAGGCCGAGTTCAACGAGGTGTTCTTCACCGACGTGCGCGTGCCGCAGGCGAACGTCGTCGGCGGCCGCGGGCGCGGCTGGTTCGTGGCCAACACCACGCTGAAGCACGAGCGCGGCATGCTGGGCGACCCCAACGCCACGGAGGCCAGGCTGGGGCAGCTCATCGAGCTGATGAAGACCGAGCGCGTCGGCGGCGAGCGGATCGTCGACAACCCGGTCTTCCGCGACCGGCTGATGCAGCTGCAGGCGCGCGTCTTCGCCATGCGGTTCAACGGCCTGCGTCTCCTGACCAGCGCCATCACCGGCGAGCCGGCGGGGCTGGCGGGCCTCGTCGTCAAGCTGCAGGGCTGCGAGCTCAACCACCAGATCGCGGCGCTGGCGATCGATGCCCTGGGCGAGCTCGGCATCCTCTACCACGACGGGCCGCACCTCAGGGCCAAGGGGACCTGGCAGCGGAGCTACATGTTCGACCTGGGGCTGATCATCGGCGGCGGCACGGCGCAGATCCAGAAGAACATCATCGCCGAGCGCGGGCTGGGGCTGCCGCGCGAGCCCAGCCCGGCCAAGGTCTGAGCCATGCGGTTCGCGCTCTCCGAAGACCAGAAGCTGCTCGTCGACAGCGTGGGCAAGGCGCTCGCCGCCCTCTCGCCGCTGGAGCGCGTGCGCCGCTTCGCCGACCGGCGCGAGGCGACCGCGCCCGACCTCTGGGCGGGCCTCGCCGAGCTCGGCCTGCCCGGCCTGCTGATCCCCGAGGCCTATGGCGGGCTGGGGCTTGGCCTGCTGGAGGCGGCGCTGGCGGCCGAGGCGCTGGGCGCGGCCGTGGCGCCGAGCCCGTTCCTGGGGACCGCCGTGCTGGCGCCGCTTGCGCTCACGCTGGCCGGCTCGGAGGCGCAGAAGGCGAAGTGGCTGCCGAAGCTGGCGTCCGGCGAAGCGCTGGCCGGCGTGGCGATCGCCGAGGCGGTCGCCGGATCGCGCGACGGCGCGGGAATCGAGGCCGCCGACGGCAAGCTCAGCGGCAAGGCGCTGTTCGTGCTCGACGGGCTGGCGGCCGACCTGCTCATCGTCGCCGACCGCAGGGGCGGCCTGCATCTGGTCGAAACGCCGCCCAAGGCGACGCCGATGGATTCCATCGACGCCACGCGCCGGCTGTCGGAGATCGAGTTCCGCGACACGCCGGCGACGCCGCTCGCCTCCAACTCGGCGCTCGAGCGGCTGCGCGACGCCGCCTGGGTGATCCTCGCCGCCGAGACGCTGGGCGCCGGCCAGGCCATGCTCGACAAGGCGGTGGCCTACGCCAAGGAGCGGCGCCAGTTCGGCCGGGTGATCGGCTCGTTCCAGGCGGTGAAGCACCTGTGCGCCGAGATGGCGGCCGAGCTGGAGCCGGCCCGCGCGCTGGTCTGGTACGCCGCCTACGCCTTCGACCACGCGCCGGAGGAGTCCACCGTCTTGGCCGCCCACGCCAAGGCGCACCTCTCCGAGATCGGCCGCTTCGTCGCGCGCACGTCCACCGAGGTGCACGGCGGCATCGGCATGACCGACCTCCTGGGCCTGCACTACTGGTTCAAGCGGATCGGCCAGAACCGCCAGCTGCTCGGCGGGCCGGAGCGGGTGCGCGAGATCGCCGCCCGCGCCCAGGGGCTGGTGGGCGCGTAGGATGCCGCCGATGTACCGATACTGGACGCTCGCCGACAAGCCGGTCCCGCCCTGGCCCGAGCCGGACACCTTCGAAGTGCGCGAGGCGGAGCTTCCGAAGCCCGCCGAGGGGCAGGCGCTGACGCGGACGATCTACGTCTCACTGGATCCCTACCAATGGGGCTACAAGCGCCGCGGCGTCGACAAGCCCGGCCTGCCCTGCCACGCGCGCACCGTCGCCCAGGTGGTCGAGAGCCGGATGGCGGGCTACGCGCCGGGCGACTTCGTGTTCAACACCAACGGCTGGGCCGAGTACGCCCTGATGGGCGAAGGCGTGCCGCGTCCGGGCTACATGGTCCCGCGCAAGCTCGATCCGGGGCTCGGCCGCATCTCCTACGCCGTGGGCGTGCTGGGGATGCTGGGGCTCACGGCCTACGCCGGCATGCTGCTGCTGGGCGATCCCAAGCCCGGGGAGACGGCGGTGGTCTCGGCGGCCTCCGGCGGCGTCGGCCAGATCGCGGGCCAGCTCGCCAGGCTGCGCGGCGCGCGGGTGGTGGGGATCGCCGGCCGCGAGGAGAAGGTCCGCTTCGTCACCGACGAGCTCGGCTTCGACGCCTGCGCCTCGCACCTCGACCCGCAGATGGCGCAGGCGCTGCGCGCCGCCTGCCCGGACGGCGTCGACGTCTATTTCGAGAACGTCGGCGGGGCGGTGTTCGAGGCGGTGCTGCCGCTGTTCAACGAAGGCGCCCGGATGACCATCTGCGGGCTGATCGCCCACTACGGCGATGCGCCGGGCCACGACGCGCGCGCCGAGCTGATGCGGCGCGGCGATCCGATCTTCAAGGCGCGCCATGTCACCGTCCGGGACCTTTTCGTCGGCGACTGGGTGGCCGAGCACCAGGACGAGTGCCTTCGCCGGATGGCCGAGTGGGTCGCGGCGGGCCAGATCAAGTACCTGGAGGACATCCGCCACGGCTTCGAGACCGTGCCATCGGCGTTCGCCGAGATGCTGCGCGGCGGCAACTTCGGCAAGATGCTGGTGCAGGTGGGCGAGGACCCGACCCGCTGAGCCGGATCGCCGAGCGGGCCGCGCGTGCTAGGCTGAGCCGGATCGATCGGCATCGCGAGGTTCCCATGACCGAAAGCGCCGGCCTGCTGATACGTCGCGACGAGGCCGGGGTCGCGACCCTCACCCTCTGCGACGAACGCTCCCGCAACAGCCTCTCGGAAGCCATGCTGCAGGCGCTCTCGGCCGAGCTCGCCGCCATCGCGGCCGATCCCGGGGTGCGCGCCGTGGTGCTCGCGGCCGAGGGACCGGTGTTCTCGTCCGGCCATCATCTCAAGGAGATGGAGGCCCACCGCAACGACCCGGACGGCGGACGCGCCTGGGTCGAGGCGCTGATGGCGCGCTGCACGGCGGTGATGACCGCGATCGTGCGCCTGCCGCGGCCGGTGATCGCCGCGGTGGAGGGATTCGCGACCGCCGCGGGCTGCCAGCTGGTGGCGAGCTGCGACCTGGCGGTGGCCGGCGCCGACGCCCGGTTCTGCACGCCCGGCGTCAACCTGGGCCTGTTCTGCTCGACCCCGATGGTGGCGCTCACCCGCACCCTCGCGCCGAAGCACGCCATGGAGATGCTGCTGACCGGCGAGCCGATCGATGCGGCGCGGGCCGAGCGGATCGGGCTGGTGAACCGGGTGACCGCGCCCGGCCAGGCGCTCCTCGAGGCGGGCGCGCTCGCCCGGCGCATCGCCAGCCGCTCGCCCGAGGCGATCGCGTTCGGCAAGCCGCTGTTCCACAGGCAGGCCGCCCTGCCGCTCGACGAGGCCTACGCGGCGGCCGGCGCGGTCATGGCCCGCAACTTCCTGGCCGCCGACGCCTCCGAGGGCATCGGCGCGCTGCTGGCGCGGCGCGAGCCGGCATGGCCCGATCCGGGCGGCGCCCGGGCGGCTACTTCAGGGGCCGGATCTTCAGGTCCCTGAACCACACCGCGTCAGAATACGTCGACACGGTACCTATAGCGGCAAATCCGGCCCCTCGGCTCCGGTCCAGCGCCCGCGCGCATTCACGAAGTTGGTGTAGCGACGGTGAGCCTCTCCCACGGCCCGCCCGAGCCCGTCGGCGGTCCGGGGCGCCAGGATCAAATGAACGTGGTTGGGCATCAGGCAATAGGCCCACACTTC